>JAITRZ010000014.1 GCA_031288185.1 Coriobacteriales bacterium | reverse complement strand
GTGATTGATAGTCTTTTCACAGGCCCCCATAAGGTCTGGACAGAAAAAGACAGTCTGGAGGACTTCTTTGCCAGACGCTCCAATATGAGTTCCTCGGTGCGCTTTGAGGCATGGCTTACTGTCGGCCTGAATGATGATGAATATGCCGATCTGATAGTGGATATGGACACCGAGCTGGTAAACATGGTCTGTGCCGTTGATTTTCAGGCGTGGGATGGTGACGTAGCAATTTACATGAATAACATCCGCGCTCATGATCCTCCCTCCAAAATCACCAAAGAACGTGTTTTGGAGGAAATAGCACACTGCCGTCGGTCAGATGCGACACTCAAAAGACTGGATGCTAAAAAAGCCGAAAAAGGCGTACAAGCAGAAGAACAAGCTGAAGAATGAACATCCTTCGCACCAACCATGCCCTGCACGATAGCGATACTCAGACCCCTCTTTGCCTGTAGCCCTTTCTCAACCGAAAGGGTATTGCACCGCGCCATACATCTGAAGTGTACTGACCATATCTTTCGCCACTCAAATATTACCCGCATAGACATGGCGCAGATGCCTCCGCGCTACTTCCACGGCCTCCAGCACCTGATGGCGTGGGGGTGGCGGGCAGATGGCACAGTTGATGGGCGGGATGATAGCGAGTTATGTGCAGGGGAATGCCAGGATCTATGCTGGCAAGCCAACGGGCTAATTCTGCCACCTCCTCACAACTGCTGTTGATGCCAGGCACCAACAGATTGGTCACCTCCAGGTGGCAGTGGGAGGCAAGATACTCTATAGTGCGCTTGACCACGCGCAGCCCCTGGGGCGCGCCAACAAAGTCATAAAAATCCTGCGAAAATCCCTTGAGGTCAATGTTGGCGGCATCGATACAGGCACCAACTTCAGCAATAATTGCCGGATTGGCGTAGCCATTGGAAACCAGAACAGTTTTAAGCCCTTCGCGTTGAGCCAGCGTCGCCGTATCGCGCACATACTCATAACCAACCAAGGGTTCGTTATAGGTAAAGGCAATGCCAATATTACCTCTGGGCCTGGCGGCCAACGCTCCGCTGACAAGCTCCTGGGGAGTTACCGGATGCCAACCGGCAGGATAGGCAGCGCTGATTTGCTCACACAGGCCAAAGTGGTCTCCATCGGCCGCCTCAAGGAGCCGTTCCGCTGTTGCGTGTCTGGGATGGAGAGGGTGAGTGGGTAGTGGGTCAGGTGGTGTCTTTATCTGAGCTATCTGCCAATTTTGGCAAAACGGACAGCCCAGGTTACATCCAAAGCTGCCCACCGAAAGTATCAATGAGCCAGGATTAAAGCGCGCAAGGGGCTTTTTCTCAATGGGATCCAGGATCTGTGAGCTGATAGACGCATAATTTGCGCAACAAACCGATCCATCAGCGGCTAGGCGAGCGGCACAGCGTCCCCACTGGCCAACGCGCAAACGGCAGGCATGGGGACAAACCGGACAAACCAGGGTTTTGGCAAGGGAGCCTTCAGACATGAGAAAACCTCATCATCACAACAGTGTGGAGTGCGGCGCACAGCGCGGCACGTAGCCCGGCACACAGGCCAAACGGTCTTTGGGACGGCCGCAGCGCACAATGAACCTATTTTTGCTTATATTATTAGCATTATTAGGTATAGCGTTCAACTTCAAAGCGTTCAATGTGATAGCTTTCGCCTCTGGCAATGCCAGCCTTGCACAGGGCGATAGCGAGCTGCTGGTCAGGGCTTTCTACTCCCTCCAACGCCGGCAGGAGCAACCCACGACGAAGGCCGCAACTGACAATAACGCCAAAACGTTGGGCATCAAGTTCAGAGGCGCTCGCAACGGGCTCAGGCAATCCCAGGATATCAACCTTTATGTCCAGATCGTCCAATTCTGCAGCACTAAGGGGCGCAAAACGCGGATCATTGCGTGCGGCACTCAGAGCATTTTGGATGATCTCATCTATAACACTTGCCGTACTTGGCGCAATCGTGCCAATGCAGCCGCGCAATTCACCCTGACGGTGCAGGCTAACGAAGGCTCCAGCACGGCGGCTACTGAGCTGCTGTAACAGTTGCCGGGAACCTGAGGGTGTGTCGAGTTGACAAAAACCTGAGCGCGCGTCACTCTCATCTGCGCGGGCGCCATCGTCACCGGCCCCGTCGTCGCAGGCGCCACCTGCTCCACCCTCGTCATCGCGGGCGCCATCGTCACCGTATTCAACGCCTCTGCCTTCGCCGTTGTTTGCCCGTCTAAGCAGCCCGGCAATCTCAGGCGTTTTCTTGTTGGGAATCTCACCTGATCGAAAAAAGGCTTCCAGGCCCGTGCGAGCCAGCGCTACCGGCAGACTCTCAACAACAAAGCTGGCCACGGCATAACCAACGCCAAAAGGTCCCTCGTAGGAGAGCAGGCGCGGCACAACATCCAACCCCTGTAGCGCTCCCGCCATCATGACAAAGGAACGCAGCCCACATTCTCCAGCCTGCTCGCAGAGCTGGGGATCCAGGTAGAGCAGATTGGCCAGGTCACCGCTGGCGAGGATGGTGATAAGCTGCTTGTCAAAACGCGGCCCCTGGGGCGTAAAGCCATAGGGTCCTGAGGCCAAAAGGCGATGTGAAAGGTCGCCGCTTGCCACCAGTACCACCCTTCTGTCTAGGTCGGCGGCAGCCGCAGCCAGGCAGTGTCCAAAACGATAATGACTGGTAAGGTCAAGGCCGGAAAGACCCACACGAAGCGCGCGCACCTCACAGAAAGCCTCCTGTTGAATAAAATGCCACGGCACCAGAAACCCGTGATCCAACTTTGAGGAGCTTTCAGCGGCAGAGGTTGCGGCAAGGTGAGCCGCCTTGAGACGTGAGAGGACAGCCGCCGCCAATGTCTGGTCATAAGATACCGTGTATGTTTGGTTGGTTTCGCGCGCGCCAAAGCGACTAAAGTCGCCCGTAGCGCCCCTGCCTCCGGACACCTCAAAATGATCGGGCAAAATTTGGGCGTGTGGGGAAAAGACCACAATGGTTTGCGGTTGCAGTCGCGCAATGTGGCGACAGACGCGTTGGTAGGCATCCTGGGTCTGGTGAACCCGTGGCTTTTCCGCATCGCCGATTCCGGGAATCAAAAGTGGAGGATGCGGCACTACAAAAGCCGCCACGATGCTCATGAGAGTATCCTCGCCAAAAACTGTCCGGTATAGCTTTCAGGAACCTTGGCTACTTGCTCAGGGGTGCCGGTGGCGACAACCTGGCCACCACGCTCGCCACCCTCAGGTCCCAAATCTATGATGCGGTCGGCAGATTTAATAACATCGAGGTTGTGTTCGATAACCAAAACGGTGTTGCCCTTATCGACAAGACGTTCCAGCACGTCCAGAAGCTGCCGTACATCATCAAAATGCAGCCCGGTAGTTGGTTCATCCAAAATGTAGAAGGTAGAACCGGTCTGCCGGCGCTGTAATTCGCTAGAAAGTTTAACCCTTTGTGCCTCGCCACCGCTGAGGGTGGTGGCTGGCTGGCCAAGTTTGATATAGCCAAGGCCAACATCATGCAGGGTCTGGAGCTTGCGAGCCAGCTGAGGAATGTTTGCAAAGAACAAAAGCGCCTCATTGACACTCATGTTGAGGATGTCACTGACATTTTTGTCTTTATAGCTTATCTCCAGGGTTTCGCGATTGTAGCGACGGCCACCACAGACCTCGCAGGGCACATAGACGTCAGGCAGAAAGTGCATCTCAATTTTCAACTGCCCGTCGCCGCGGCAGGCTTCACAACGCCCTCCCGGCACGTTAAAGGAAAAACGACCCGGCGCATAGCCGCGTGCCCGCGATTCAGGAACCGATGAAAACAGTTGACGTACGTCATCCCACAGGCCCACATACGTGGCCGGATTAGAGCGCGGCGTGCGGCCGATTGGCGACTGGTCAATGTCAATGACCTTATTAAGACGTTCAATGCCTTTAAGGCGACTGTAGTAGCCAACACGCTTGTGTGAATGATGGATGCGGTTGGTAAGCGCCGGTGCCAGCGTATCGGTAACCAACGAAGATTTACCTGAACCACTAACCCCCGTAACCACCGTCAGCGTACCCAGTTCGATACTAACCGAGACATCCTTTAGGTTATTGGCGTTGGCGCCTTCAATAACCAGTCTGCCCTGACGCGGATGCCGGCGCCGGGCAGGAATGGCTATCGCGCGGCGACCCGACAGGTAATCTGCGGTCAATGAGCCTTCTGCCGCCTCAATCTGGTTGGGTGTGCCCTGAGCTACCACGTAACCGCCCTGCTCACCGGCCATTGGCCCTAGGTCTACCACATGGTCAGCCGCGCGAATAGTCTCCTCGTCGTGTTCAACCACTATTACGGTATTGCCAAGATCACGCAGCCTCTCCAATGTGGCGATCAGGCGCTGATTATCGCGTTGATGCAGGCCGATGGAGGGCTCATCAAGAATATAGAGCACCCCCATCAAACCAGCGCCTATTTGAGTAGCCAGACGAATGCGTTGAGCTTCACCGCCGCTTAAACTGGCCGTAGCCCTATCTAAGGTAAGGTAATCCAATCCCACATCTACCAAAAAGCGCAGACGCTCCAAAATCTCCTTGACCACTCGCCCGCCAATACGCTGTTCGCGTGGGCCCAACTGCTGGGCCAGGAGCTCAAAAAAGTCCAGACTCTGCAAGGCGGCCAGCTGCGTGACCTGGTAGATATTCATACCCGCGATACGCACGGCCAGGATTTCTGGCTTCAGGCGAGCACCGTGGCAGGCTTTGCAGGGTGTTACCGCCAGATAGTTTTCCAGCTTGGTTTTTTGTTGTTCACTTTGGGTATCCTGGTAACGTTCCATAACCAGAGCCAGCAATCCGTTCCACTTATAGGTCCAGTGAGTGTCACGTCCGTCACGTGTCACGTAGTCAACGCGGATCTTTTCAGGAATGCCCTCCATGAAGGCCCGCCGCACATCTTTATGATAATCCTCCCAGGGGGTATCCAGATTCACGTTGAGGTGGCGGGCAACAGCGGCCAGTATCTGGGGTATATAGTTAGAATTTATGCCAAATACCGAAAAAGCTCCCTCGGCCAGACTCTGCGATGGATCGGGGATGATAAGCGAAGGGTCAACTTCATTCTTAAACCCCAGGCCCAGACATTCTGGACAGGCGCCATAAGGAGCATTGAAGGAAAAATCGCGTGGCTCCAATGTGTCAATAGAATGGCCGTGGATAGGACAGGCCAGCGCCAGAGAAAAGGATTCTTCAAGCATGGGCAAGACGGCAGCAGACGGCGCGCGGTTGGGGCCTGCATCGGGATGGGTAGACACCGTATTGTTGGGTGAAACAGGCACCGTCACAGGCATTGGCACCGTCGCAGGCAGGGAAGGTGATGGGTTTGCCGCTCCAGCTGTAGACGGCGAGGAAAGGGGATCGCCCGCTGTTCCTGTGGCAGTCGCTCCGTTTTCTCTAAGAGACGGTGCCGACTGCTCCAAAAGTTGAATAATGACGTTGCCTTCGGCGATGCGCGTAGAGGTTTCCACCGCTTCGGCCAGGCGAGAGCGGGCAGAGGGCCTCAGCACCAGCCGGTCCACCACCACCTCAATGGTATGTTTGTAGTTTTTGTCCAGCACTATTGACTCACTGAGCTCGCGTACCTCACCGTCAACACGCACGCGGACAAAACCTTCTTTTGTTAAAGAATTAAGCAGCTTATTATATTCACCCTTTCTCCCCCTGACTACCGGAGCCAGCACCAAGGCCCGGCGCTCAACCGTACCGGCCAGCGCCAGAATTTTATCCACGACCTGATCGGTGGTCTGACGGTAGATTTCCCGCCCACATATCGGACAATGCGGCAACCCGATGCGCGCAAATAACAGGCGCAGATAGTCGTATATTTCAGTAACCGTGCCCACGGTAGAACGGGGATTTTTGGATGTGGTTTTTTGGTCGATGGACACAGCGGGGGAAAGACCCTCTATCGAGTCCAGGTCGGGTTTGTCCATCTGCCCCAGAAACTGTCGCGCGTAGGCCGAAAGTGATTCCACGTAACGGCGCTGACCCTCGGCATAGATGGTGTCAAAGGCCAGTGAGCTCTTACCAGAACCGGAAAGTCCGGTAACAACAACCAGTTTATTGCGAGGGATGGATATATCCAGGTTTTTCAAGTTATGTTCACGGGCGCCGCGAATGACTATAAAGTCTTGCAAGCGATTCCTCCTTTGAATATCGATAAAGGGCCGGCCGCTACTCGCCCGCCTGTTTGTGCACAATGTTTTATTGTAACCCAGGAATGGGCTCCTATGCCCTATAATCGAAGCGTGCTGGCCCCAAACTGGCCACGGATTGGTCACCGTTTTGTGACAAGGTGCCCGTGTTGGTGCACTGCTGCTGGACAGCACTGGACAGCAGGCTGGCCAGTGCTGGTTTTAGGAAGACGACACAAGGAGGTCACGATGCGTTACGAGTGTGGTGTGTGCGGTTTTATCTATGATCCGGCCCTGGGGGATATAGACAGTGACATTGAGCCGGATACCGCATTTGCGGATTTGCCGCAGGACTGGATCTGCCCCGGCTGTGGCGCGGCTAAAAACTCCTTCGAGCCCACAGAAGATTAACGCGCTTGTGACTCGCGCCTGATACGCCTTCGCTCTATGCGCGCCAGGCAGATATTGCGGCAAAGGCTCTCAACCAGCATAGGTGCAGTCTTCGCTCTATGCGCGCTAGGCAAGTGGTTCCGTCTGCACTGTCGCACCCTGTATCCGTCCTGCGTTGCTCCTTTTGCTTAAGGGCGCAACCGTTTACACACCATGCCGCACAACGGTGCCGTATGCCGTGCCATGTGTGCTGCGTCCGCTATCCCTTGCGTCTATGAGATAAAGCTATGTCTACTAACAATTTTAACAATCAGACAGAAATCACTGAACTCTACATCGCGACATCAGTGCGCAAGGCAACGATGCGCTTCACGCAGACATTTTTGCTGGCTATCCTGGCGGGTGCCTTCATCGCCCTGGGGGCTGCGGCTTCCTCGGTAGCCATACACACTATGGACAATGTGGGCCTGGCGCGACTGATAGCCGGCTGTGTTTTTCCCACCGGCCTGATCTTAATCATGGTAGTGGGGGGTGAACTGTTCACCGGCAACTGTCTGATGGTAGAGGCGCTGTGGGCCCGTCAGATTAGCGCTCGTGCCTGGCTGCGCAACCTGATCATTGTTTTTTTTGGTAACTTTGTGGGCTCTGTGCTGGTGGTTGTGCTGGTTGTTTTGTCCACCCAGTTTAACTATTCAGCCGATACGCTGGGAGCCTTTACCATCAAGGTGGCCCTGAGCAAGTCTCAATTGCCACTGGAGGCGGCCTTTGCGTCCGGCATCCTCTGTAACATATTAGTTTGTTTGGCTGTTTTAGGCGCGTTCGCGGCCCGCGATATTGTAGGAAAGGTAGTGGCTATATTCTTTCCAATCATGGCCTTTGTGCTTTCTGGCTTTGAACACTGCATCGCCAATATGTACTACCTTGTTGCTGGCCTAGCTGCAGCTGCCAACCCACACTACGCCGCCAGGGCACAGGAACTCTACGCGATCCAGACCGCCGATCTTAGCTGGCTGGGTATTGTGCATAACCTTGTGCCGGTAACCCTTGGTAACCTTGTAGGCGGCGTGGCCTTGGGACTGGCCTTTTATGCCCTCTACCGGCTGCGCCCATGAAGCTGCAGTACAGACCCTAACCAACCCTAACCCGCTAATGAGCCGGTAACCAACTCAGGGATGGCAGCGCCAGTGCATCGCTTTTGCTTTGCTACAATCTTGAGCTACTTTCGCCGGTAGACAGAGAAACGGTGGAGGCTGGCTTGAAGTACACCCATAATGATGTCTGCTCTGCTTCTACCCTGGTTACCGGACAGATGATGGAGGCGGTTCCTTCAAAGCGCTATGACCTGAACAAGGCTTCCGCCATTATCACCAGCCATTATCACCACAACAAAACAAAAGGGGGTCGGCAGACTGTGTGAAAACCCACCGTCGTACAAGACTTGTCCACACGTGACAATGACCGTTACTGGTTTTTCCCGATGTCAGGGAAATAGTGTAACGGACAAACAGGTGGGTAAAAAATCGTCCGGTTTCGCTAGAAATCTGGGCGCGGTTGAACTATACTGCTGAGAGTGAATCCCTACAAGAAAGGTATGGATTAAATGGGCAGCCAGACCGCCGTTTGTGGCACCATAACGTCAATTAACACCTCCAGGCGTAAGGGTACGCGCAAGACTCCCCTGCCGGAGCGCTGTGCCTCTATCGATCTGAATAGTGGCATTGTTGGCGATGCCCATGCGGGCGACTGGCACCGTCAGGTTTCCTTTCTGGCTGAAGAATCCATTCAAAAGGCGCGGGAAGCCGGCCTCGATGTTGGGGAAGGAGACTTTGCTGAAAACTTTACCACGGAAGGTATTGAGTTGTATAGCATACCGGTGGGTACCCTGCTGTCTGTTGGCGACACCCAGGTAGAAATCAGCCAGATTGGCAAGGTCTGTCATACCCGCTGCGCCATCTATCACCTGGCCGGCGATTGTATTTTTCCGCGCGAAGGTATCTTTGGTGTGGTACGCAAGCCTGGCAAGGTACAGGTGGGCGATCACATCCGAGTACTGAAATGGGGCGACGGCCATTGTGATGCCACTCCCCAGGAAGCCTTAGATGAGATTGAGGAGGCCCGACAGGCCAACACCCTCTAGGAAAGCAAGCGACCCGCAGGCCCACAACCCTTCTGGGCAGCGCAAGCACGCAGAAGGTGTCCCCGCCCCCCGTAGCGTAGCGCCTCGTCCCACGTTCTGCAACAGCCCTGTTGCAGAGCAGCATCTGCGCGCAACCACAGGATTAGTCAAGGAGTAGCCATGTCCCATCCCGCAAGGACCGTTTATCTGGATAACGCCGCAACCACTGCGGTAGCACCAGAAGTCATAGAGGAGATGCTGCCCTATTTCAGCCGGTATTACGGCAATCCTTCCGCGCTGTATGAGTTGGGGCAGCAGGCGCGCAATGCAATTACTGATGCCCGCGAGCGTATCGCTGCCCATCTGGGTGCTAACCCCCCTGACCTCTACTTCACCTCCTGCGGCACCGAGTCCATCAACTGGGCGCTCAAGGAAACAATGTTTGCCTACAGCCAAAACGGGCGGCATCTGATAACCACCTCGGTTGAACACCATGCCACTACCCATTCCTGTGACTGGCTAAAAAAACGCGGCTATGAAGTAACCTATCTGCCGGTGGATCAGTACGGCATGGTTGACCCAGCGCAGTTTGAAGCGGCTATCCGTCCCGATACCGTGCTGGCCTCAATAATCTACGGCAACAATGAAATAGGCACTATTCAGCCACTTGAACAACTCATAGATGTTGCCAGACGACATGGAGTGCTTCTGCACGCAGATGCCGTACAGGCCCTCGGAAATTTGCGAATTGATGTAACTAAATTAGACGTTGACCTGCTCTCCGCCTCCGGGCACAAGTTCTACGCTCCCAAGGGGGTAGGCTTCCTGTATATCAAAAAGGGTCTGCGTACTCGTTCTTTTCTGGATGGCGGAGCACAGGAGCGTAAACGCCGCGCTGGCACTGAAAACGTGCCCTACATCATGGGAATGGCCAAGGCCCTGGATCTTTGCATGGCCAACTTTGATGAGCGCGTAACGCGCGAGACCGTATTGCGCGACCATCTTATCAAGCGGGTATTGGCAGAAGTTGAACACTGTCGCCTGAATGGTCACCGCTCCCTGCGCCTGCCGGGTAACGCAAACTTTTCCTTTGAGTTTATTGAGGGCGAGTCGCTGTTGCTAAGCCTGGAACAAAGGGGAATCATGGCCTCCAGCGGCTCAGCCTGCGCTTCCGGATCACTGGATCCAAGCCATGTACTGTTGGCCATTGGGCTTCCGCACGAAATCGCCCACGGTTCGCTCAGGCTCACACTGGGCAGAGATACCAGCCGCGCCGATATCGACTACACCGTAGAAGCCCTGAAGGAAATCGTTGCTCATTTGCGCCAGATGAGCCCACTGTATGAAGACTTTGTCGCCGGCAAAAAGCAGCTCAGTGCCCGAAAGTAGCCGGTAGTAAAAGCCGGGCATCGGTTTAGGCGGCGGTTTTTATCCCTGGTTGGATATGACCTGACGTCCTGATTGGAAAGGATCACAATCTGATGGCTTCCTATTCTGAAAAAGTGATGGAACATTTTGCCAATCCACGTAATATGGGCGAGATCGCTAATCCCAGCGGTGTTGGCACGGTGGGCAATGCCCAGTGTGGCGACATCATGCGCGTGTATTTTGATATAGACGACAAAGGCGTGATTCGCGATGTTAAATTTAAGACCTTTGGTTGTGCCGCCGCTGTGGCAACGTCCTCAATGGCTACTGAACTGGTTAAAGGTAAAACCATACAGGAGGCGCTGGAGGTGACCAACCAGGCCGTCTGCGAAGCTTTGGATGGCCTGCCACCTGTCAAGGTGCATTGTTCGCTCCTGGCTGAAGAGGCCATACACGCCGCGCTGTGGGACTACGCTGAGAAAAACAGCATCGCTATTGAGGGGCTCGTTAAGCCCAAAAGCGACATCCATGAAGACGAGGCTGAAGAAGAGGACTACTAAACTGCATGAAGACCTCCTCCAAGGCCCGTTATGCTCTGTATCTGATGATCGATGTCGCTCGCCACGAGCAGGCTGGCCCAGTACCCCTGCGCGCGGTTGCCTCGCGCCAGGACATCCCCCTAAAATACCTGGAACGTATCGCTGGCGACCTAAGCAAGCTCGGTTTTTTAGAAAGTGTACGCGGGGCCCAGGGGGGTTATCGCCTTGCTCAGACGGCCCGTAACATCAGTGCCGGCGACATCATGCGTGCTGCTGAGGGCGGATTTCTGCCGGTGTCCTGTCTGGATGCTCAAGCTGAGTTGTGTCCTCGCCAGAGCAGTTGCTGCGGCGTAGCCCGCTTCTGGCAGGGTTTACAAAATACCGTTGACGCCTTTATCGACGGCGTGTCACTGGCTGAGTTGACGCGTGACGACTGAGCGCAACAGGTACGCAACCGCATGACGCAGGGTTGTGACGCAGGACTCTTTCCCGTCGCTTAGGTGATGCAGCCTCAATCGCTTAAGGGATACGGGCCATCTGGCACCTTCCTGCTTGTTATGTGCGCAATCCCCTATCAGTTTTGCCTGAGCTGCTGGGCCTGATCTGCCCTGACGCGCGCCGTTTTCTCCCCCAAACCGGCTTTATCCTTAAACGCTGCCCTTCCTCTCCCCCGCCTTCACGCGCCTTTCAGGCACGCACGATTGTGATTTTGTTTGTTCTGTGCCTGCCGCTGTTCCCCTCCTGATGGCAATACTCTATCGTAGGGGGAACAAGAAATGGAGAATGTATGAGTATATCGCCCACAGAGGATCAAAAGAATCGATCACGCAAAGACCAAACAAACCGCATGAACGGCCGTGAATGGTGCTGGGTGCTCTACGATGTGGGCAATTCGGCCTTTTTCATGTTTGCGACGGCGGTAGCACCCATCTACTATAGCCAATTGTCTGAAGGCTCGGTTGTTGTTGGATGGGGTCTCACTGAGACGGTTGTTTCTCTCATCGTGGCCCTGCTTATGCCCTTTCTTGGCTCTCTGGCTGACTATCCAAAAAGTAAGAAGAAATTTTTTGTTGGCGCGGTTTCTACCGGCGTTGTTGCCTGCGCGGCACTCAGTATTCCCAACACAGCTTTTGGCTTTCTGGCCGTCTATGTCATCGCGGCAGTTGGCGTAAACTCCTCAACGGTGTTCTACGATGCCTTTCTTGTTGACGCGACAGAACCGGAGAAGTTTGACTCTGTGTCTTCCAAGGGCTATGCCTGGGGCTATATTGGCTCGCTGATTCCCTTTCTTGCGTGTGTCGCCCTGATATTTGGCGGTGGGGTGATTGGTATAGACAGCCAGCTGGCAACAAAGATCAGTTTTATCATTATTGCTTTGTGGTGGGCTGCCTTTTCCCTACCGTTGATTAAAAATGTTCACCAAACGCACTTCAAGCCGCATGAGGATCACGCGATACGCAAAACACTCGCCGGGTTGAGCAAGACACTGCGCAACATCATCGCCAACCGCAAAATGCTGTTTTTCCTGCTTGCTTTCTTTTGCTATATCGACGGCGTGCATACTATCATCAAGATGGCTACGAGTTTTGGCACCGACCTTGGCATTGACAGTACACAACTTGTGTTGGCCCTTGTAGGTACCCAGTTGGTCGCCTTTCCCGCAGCGCTGCTGTTTGGCAAGCTGGCACAGCGCCTTGGCGCGCGCGTTATGCTCAGTGTGAGTGTGTGCGCCTATGCGCTCATAACGCTTTTTGCGGCCTTTTTCTTAAAAACCGCCGTTGAGTTTTGGATACTCGCACTTGCCGTTGGACTGTTTCAGGGGGGCATCCAGGCGCTCTCGCGCTCTTACTTTGGCAGGCTTATTCCCCTGAAACATGCTAATGAATATTTTGGTTTCTTTGACATTTTTGGCAAATACGCCGCCATCTTGGGAACCTTTTTGATGAGTGGTTTTACCTTTATGACTGGCAGCGCCAGCTTGGGTATCCTGTCCATCACCGTGCTTTTTATCCTGGGGCTGGTGTTTCTTAGGCTCATGCCCAAGGGCGAAGGGAGCTGAAGAAAACCGGCCAGAATGCAAAAACCAGAATTGTCAGGTAGAAGGCAGTGTGCATAGCGGTGAAAGGCACGGAAGAAAACCGCCAGAACGCAAAAACGGTGCCTTATCAGGAAGCTCCAGGATAGGCAGATTTCCTTCCCGTTCCCGCGCGTGTTAAAATTCTATCGCGCCCTCGTAGCTCAGGGGATAGAGCACAGGTTTCCTAAACCTGGTGTCGCAGGTTCAAATCCTGTCGAGGGCACCATCACCGCACAAAGCTATCCTGCTAAGAGCGCCTTTTGTTCCCGATAATTTATTCCTGACCTCCTCTCAATCAGCACCCAATGTTCATAAGGCCCCCTCAGGCAATCATGCTGGGGGAATCTGCCAGGTGACCGAGTAGAATCATAAAGTTTGCATGATATGGTTTTGGTTTCCCCTCGCAAATTCATAAAAAATATCCGTATTCTATTATCTCCCAGTTCGCTACACTTGCACCCATCCGTGCAGAAAGAAGGGAGGGTTTCGCTTTGCCGCGTGTATCGAACATCCGTTGCACGTGCCTGTCCGTTTACCAAAATCATCAGAGAGAAAAGGAGAGCTTAGTGGAAAAACTGGATTCGACCCATCGCGGCTTCAATCTGTCGCGCAACCTGTCCCGTCGTAGCTTTGTTAAGCTAGCCATAGCTACATCAGGTGCTGCGGCGCTTTCGACAAGTGGCTCGCTATCCGTTTTGGCAGACGTTGGTGATGGCTCTGCAATTACTGACGGCGAAGTAAAGCGCATACGCACCATTTGCCGAGGATGTGGAAAGATGGAGTGTGGCGTATGGGTGACGGTGCAAGATGGAAAGGCTATTCGTGTTGAAGGCGACCAATCCAGCTTTACCAGCCGTGGTAACTGCTGCACAAAGTCGCAGGCATCCATACAGGCCTGCTACCACCCCGATAGGCTGCGTTATCCCATGAAGCGCACGCGCCCCAAAGGCGAGGATCCAGGGTGGGTGCGTGTTTCCTGGGACGAGGCAATGAGTATAAGTGCCGAGAAGTTTCATGAAATCAGCGCTAAGTACACCGGCACCGGCATCTTTACCATGAATGGAACCAGCCGCATGTGGGCGATGGGTGGTTATGCCACCCTCGCAATTATCACAGGAGCTGTAAACCACCATGTCGCGTCCTGTGTCTGCAAGGGCCCCCGCTTTCTTACCACGGCAACCAACGATACCTATGCCTCAAACTGGATGACTTCTGCCGAGGAACCACGGGTTTATGTTGAATGGGGAGGCAATATTGAGTATTCAAATTACGATGACTCCTGTCGTAATGTTGTCAACGCGGCAATAAGCAAGGCGGAGACCTTTATTATTGTTGATCCCCGTATGACCGGTATAGGCAAAGAGGCTGATTACTGGCTGGATATTCGGCCTGGTACCGACATGGCCATCGCGCTGTCCTGGGCAAAGACCATCTCTGATAATAACTTGATGGATAACCTCCACATGAAGCGCTGGACCAACGCTCCTTTCCTGGTGGTTGAGGATATGGAACCATCCGGCGGTTGGATGACCGACAATTCTGGCGCTCATGACATGAAGACGCGCCTGTTAAAGGAAAGCGACCTGGTTGAGGGCGGCTCCTACCAGAAATTCTTTGTTCATGACGCTACTAAGGCATCGGCGGGCAAAACCGGCAATGAGTCCCTGTCATTTTATGATGTCTGTGTTGGACAGTGGGATGGCGAATTCATCACAATGGATGATGCCTATAAAAATGGTCGTGTCGCCAAGGAAGGTACACCGTGGGAAGGATGGTTGCCTGAACCCACCCAGTTCAAGAGCATTGATCCCGATCTCATCTGGGAGGGCGAAGTGACCCTTAAGGATGGACGCACCGTAAAGGCGAGAAGCGTCTGGTCCTATTATGTTGAGATGCTTGCCGATAAGACACCGCAGTGGGCTGAAAGCGTCACCGGCGTTGACGCCGAGAAAATCGAGAAAGCCTGTCTGGCCTGGGCAACGCGTCCTGAAGGCGCTGACCACGGCAACGGGGGCCTTCACGTAAGCTTGGCGATGGATCAAAACGGCAACAATTATCAGACGCTTCGCGCCATCATGATGCTTGTGCACATGACCGGCAATATGGATATTCCGGGTGGTAACCGAGGGCCAACACACGCCTATTTTAACGATGAATGCTGGTTGCCCTACGCATTTATCGGGGGTGGATGGGATCTAGGCTACAAGGATCCCAATGCCGATGTGCTTGAGTTGGCCAATCCTGCCGCGCCACCCAATAGTTTTGAGAGAAACGCGGCCATTGTTGGTGGTGATGATTGGCCAATGTCCAAGTGGTATGGCCAGTGGTCAAACCCAAACAAAATCTGGGAGGCTGTTTTGACGGGTGAGCCCTATCCAATTGTGGCGGGCGCAAATGACTCCGGTTCCTTTATGAATCAGGGTGCCTCCGGCCCGGCCTGGGAGGCTATGAACAAGCTGGAATTCTGGCTTGAAGCCAATCTCTGGCATCATCCAACGGCTGACTGCGCCGACATCTTGGTTCCCATCTACCATTGGCTGGAAATGCGCTGGCCGCGCATCAGCCAGGGTCCCCACTGTGGCCTTGGTATGAATGTTCCCTGTGTGGAGGCTCCGGGCGACTGCAAGGATGATCCGATGTTTATGAAAGCATTGGCGCGCGCCTATGGCTTTCCTTGGAGTCTCAGGGATATAGGCGTACCTGTTGGTCCGGAAGATCCAACCACCGAGGATGCCTGTGAGCATATGTTCCAGATGGCTCAGGCGGCCTCTGAGCCCTTTGGGGAACGTCTGCCATTTAACAGCTACAAAGAGTTTGAGGAGGACTTTCAGATCAACGGTTGGCGCAATGCCAAGAAGGTCTATCCAAAGGTAATGGGCACCTGGCGCAGATGGGAGACGGGCTATGCGACAATACAACCACGTGTTGGCCGCGCCGAAGGCATTACCGGCCTTAAAGTGCCCGGTTGCGACGAGACCCGCCGCTTTGGTTTTGTTACCCCAACAGGCAAATATGAATTCTGGCCTACGGTGATGGAACGTTATGCCGTGGGCGGCATCGCCCAGAAAGGGGTGTCGGGATACACCTCAGACGGTCTTGCCAATGAGGGTGAGGGCCTGACAGACAGGGAATGGATCGATACCTGGCTAATCCCAGACTATCGAGAGCCCCTGGAAAGTCCCGTGCGCGACCCGGAACTCTTTACCGACTATCCATTGTTGGCCACAACCGGTCGCCGTATCCCGGTGTACTTTCACTCCGAACATCGACAGCTGCCGTGGTGCCGCGAGCAATGGCCTGCTCCGCGCATGGAAATCAATCCCGCTGACGCCGCCAGGTTGGGCCTTGAGCAGGGTGATTGGGCCTGGATCGAGACCAAATATGGCAAAGTGCGCCAGATTGCCGACCTCTACCACGGTATCAATGAGGGCGTGGTAAACCTGGAACATGCCTGGTGGTTCCCGGAACTCTCCGCTCCCAATCATGGTGAAGAACTATGTAATTGCAATCGCTTGATCAATCCCGATAACGTTGATCCCATCATGGCGTCGCCGGGTATGCGTGGCTTTGCGGTGAAGGTCTATAAGGCTACATCAGCAAACAGCCCCTTTGGCAATCCGGTTCCCTGCGACAACGATGGCACCGAAATCATTCACGATGCCTCTGATCCGCGGCTGAAGAAGTGGCTGCCAGATTTCTCGTTGAATGGAGGTGAGTACTAATGCAGTACGCCATCGTCACCGATCTCAACCGCTGTGTCGGATGCCTAAACTGCACGGTTGCCTGTAAGGCTGCCAACAGCGTGGACATCGGATCATTCTGGATCAAGACACTGCGCATTGGCCCTAATCCCAAGTTTGAAGGTGCTGTCTGCCCTGATGTTGAAATGTACTTTCTAACAGTGCAATGTCAGCACTGCGAGAAGCCCCAGTGTGTTGAGGTTTGTCCTACGCAGGCCTCCCATAAGCGCGCGGACGGCACGGTACAGATAGATAAGTCCAAGTGCATCGGCTGCCAATTTTGCGTGATGGCCTGTCCCTATAACGTGCGCTACCTTAATGAGGAAGAGCGCATCGTGGAAAAATGCACGCTCTGTGAGCAGAAGATTGCCCAGGGCGAGTTGCCACAGTGTGTTATGCAGTGTGGAGCGCGCGCTCGTTTCTTTGGAGATCTGGAAGCAGGCATTGAGTCTTTTGAAGGCCCCGCCGAACCGTCTCAAATGGAAGAAGATAAGTCATATGAGAAGTGTCAGGGCGAACGCAGCGTTTTGGGTAGCTTGTTGAATCCGCACAAGGAAAGCGAAGTGTACTCGCTTCCCGACGTTGGCAATATCCCATCCTTCAAGTTTATCCTACGGGAACGCACTTGGCAGGGAGGAGGTCGATAATGGAACTCCAATGGCCTTTAATGTTCTTTACCTTGTTTATCTGCCTTGGAACAGGCACCTTTGGGGTTGCCGGCCTGCTTGCGGGGCTCAACAAGGCAAAAGAGATACAGATACCCGCAGTTGTTGTTTCGCTTATTGCTATTGTTCTGGGCGGTCTTGCCTCTTTTCTGCACCTTGAGCACTGGGACAGAGCGTTTAATGGCTTTGGCCATCTAACAAGCGGGATAACCCAGGAGCTTATCGGCATCGTTGTCTTTGCTGTGGTGGCCATCATCTACCTTGTGTTGGCCAGACGGGGAGCGGTACCTGCTTGGGCGGGATGGCTCGCATTAATTGTTTCTGTTGTCCTGGTTATCATCATGTCAGCATCCTATGGCATGTCGGCGCGTCCCGTGTGGGATACACCCCTGCTTTGGCTGTATTACCTCTCCAATGCCGCGCTTTCAGGGGCATTGGTTGTGTTGGCTATCTCAGCGCTTGCAAAGCCAGACGCTGAAAGCGCAAAGGGTTCTCAAGGCTCATCTGCTATCTTTACCCTGAGCGCAAAACTCGCCTTGGGCGCTGCCGTGCTTACGCTCATAGCCCTTTTGGCCTACGCCGTCTTTATCCCCTCCCTGTCTCCGTCGTTTACTTCTGTGGGAAACTACTTTGATCCCACACAGCCTACCAAGGTCATGGACGATCCTCAGGGGATGCTCTCTGGCTTTCTTACCGGAGACCAAGCGCTCTTGTTTTGGGTAGGGGCGCTTGTACTGGGCGCACTTGTACCGGGCGCGGCGGCCTTCTTTGTCACAAGGCAACAAGGCACCACGGCCGCAAGTACAGCCGGTGTGGCTGCACTGTGTGCCCTCGCGGGCGCGCTATGCTTCAGGGTTGTGCTCTATGCGCTGGGCTTTTCGGTTTTTGTATTTTATTAATCAGCAGTTTGGAGAAAGGGCAGGTCGTCTGCACAGCCAGGCCCCAGGCGCCCTTTCTCTTGCTGAGACCACAACATGAAACATCGGGGCAGTTGACGATCGTCTCTTGCCCATCCTTTCTGCGGGGCCACAAGCCCCCCGGGCGCGATCTTTTCCTGACTCTGCAAACAGTCGCGTCCAGGGGATTTGTGGCCCTTTTTTTTCGCGCACTACCCAAAGAGTCATCACTCGGTGTGGCTGTCAGGCTCTGGCGCTTGCACGGGCAGCCTGTCACCTTCCACGAGGTCAAGTAACTCTTGTTTGGTGTGGATATTCAACTTCTGATAGATATGACGCAGGTGCGTATTTACCGTTCCCTTAGAAATGAAAAGCTCAGTCTGGATACGGGCAATGGAACGTCCTTTTACCAGCAACCGCATCACCGCTTCTTCCCGAGGCGAAAGGCCGTAGAGTCCAGCAATATGACTGCATGACTGCATGACAGCGCCGGGGCGGCCGTCCTTTGCCACACTTTCATACCTACTTAAATCCTTTTCTGTGAATATAAGGCAGTAGGTCAAAACAAGAACCAGGGTAATAACGGTAACGGCCAGGCTGGTAGCCATTGATTCAAATCCTATTCCCCAATAAAGGCGAATCAGCCTACCGATGCAGCTGCCCATCCCGCAGGAGAAGTAAAGGACACCGCGACCGAGCCCAAAACTGAGGATGGGTGAAATGTGGAAACGATAGGAGAGATCAGCCAACAAGATCCAGGTCATCAAATCAAAGCAGTGATAGCCAGCTAGCACTATCCATCCTGTCATCTGCGTACCCCCGGTGAAGAAGGGCAGCATCAGCACTCCAAATATCATCACTACGAGGGTTGGTCGGTAGGTAAGGCCAAAATCCAGGCGTTTTGAAAAAACCGGAATTATGAGCATGAGGAGGGGCGCAAGTAAGGCCGCCAGAAAGAACTGTAGTGTTGCATCCGTTGGTGAAATCACCGGATTGTAGATAAAGTAAAACTCATCAGCAACACCCGCGCAAGTTCCTATCAGCAAAACCCCAAGCAGCAACTTGATGAAAAAACTATCCTGCGTGATAGCAGATAAATTCTCAAGGTTTGGCCGTGGTGAAACGGCGAGCCGTTTCAACTGCGCAAGAATAAAGACTGAAATCAGTGGCAGCAGTATCGCCGCTCCAACGCTTGCTGGCAGGGGCAAAAAACCACACATGAGAAATACGCAGGCAGCGCTGAGATAACTCAGAGACGATTCAAAATGAGAGGTAGCAGTTGGGACAGCGCCAAAAACGCGTCCCCACTGCATAAGCATAAGGGAAGATCCAAAACCGGTTAGTATCCCACAGAGCACAAACAGGACAACAGAATCAAGCTGCATGGTGCTGGCCATTATCCAAAAGAAGGCACCCAAAGCCATGCTCATGCCCGCCCCCATCAGGCAACCGTTCTTCTCAAGCAGGCGCTTAGTAAGGTTGTGGGCAAGAGCCATCACCACAAGGGTTATGGCAAGACAGAAAAGGGAAACAGTAAGCGGAATGGAGGTAAAACCGGAGGAGGCAATTAACAGGGGGTTAAAGATGACACAGTAGATCCAGGCACGATTACAGGTAAAGCCTACAATCCTGAACAAACTCTCCTTTTCCCCTGGAATCATAGTGCCCAAACGCGCCAGGGACTTTTCGCGAGAGACTTTTGGTATATTGACCATGGGACTCCTCTATCAGCATGCCATCTTACAACGCGCATCCTCTTTACCTAACAAGGATACCGCTTCTTGCCTCGCGCTGCTCCATACGAATGAGAAATCATAAAGCATTTATGACGGGCTGGGACGTTTTACGGTTGTTTTTACTGATCCAAGCATACCTCCTACCTCTCTATACTTGAAAAAGCAGCGGCCGTACGGAGGGAGGGAGTAGAAAGGTAGGAGTGCTTCCCCACTCTTTTGAGGGTTTTGAGGTCATTACCTTCGTGCGCGTCAGCGCGCAGAACCATCAACACCTTCAGCGGGAATCCCCTCTTACATCACCTTCGTGCGTGCCAGCGCGCAGGGCCATCAATCCAACAGGAGGAGTTTATGAAGATGCCAACTATGACACGGCGCAGTTTCGTAAAAACTGCTGCGGCGCTCAGCGCGGCAACCGCTCTAACGTCCGCTGTCATGGACAGAGCGCTTGCCGTTGATGAGAATGCCTCATCAACACCAGATGAGGTCAAGGTGGTGCGTACCACCTGCAGAGGCTGCGGCAAAATGGAATGTGGGGTTTTAGTGACAGTGCGCAACGGTCGCGCCATTAAGATCGAGGGAGATCCGGACGCCTTCCAGAGTGATGCAAACTGCTGTTCAAAATCACAAGCATCAGTCCAAGCCTGTTACCATCCTGACCGCCTGATGTATCCCATGAAGCGCACTAATCCCAAAAACGCGCCCGATCCCGGCTGGGTACGCATCACGTGGGATGAGGCCTTTGCATTAGCGGCGGAAAAGATACAGGAACTTAAAGACAAGTACGGGGGCGAAACGTTTTATTCTATGGTAGGGACAAGCCGTGTTTGGTCGATGGGTGGGTTAATGGCCTGGCCACAGATACTGCAAACGCCCAACACCATCCAGGCTTACCAGGTGTGCAAGGGTCCCCGCCACTACGCGACACGTCTGGTCTCCAACAGGGCCTTTAGCTGGATGGCGACTGTTGACCGTCCCCGTGTTTTTGTGCAGTGGGGTGGGGCATCGGAAATATCAAACTATGATGACTCCTGCCGCACTACGGTTGACTGCGCTGTTGTGGCTGATTCTCATATCGTAGTTGACCCACGCATGGCTGGCATCGGCCGCAACGCAGATTACTGGATGAATCTGCGTCCGGGCACCGATGCCGCTGTCGCGCTCTGCTGGACTAACGTCATACTGGAAAACGACCTGATTGACGCACTGTTTGTGAAGCGGTGGACCAACGCTTCCTTCTTGGTTCTTCCCACAGGGCCAAGCCTTAGCAGCACTCAACTGTACGGTCCGGGACGTCCCTGGGAACTGAAAACACGCCTTCTTAAGGAATCAGACCTGATTGAAGGCGGCGATCCTACGCGCTTCATGGTTTGGGACAGTATCGCAAACGGGCTTACCTATTTTGACTCCACTACCGGTCTTTGGGAAAACGAGCCGCCCTTCTCGCCTCCCACCAAGGGCCATGAGGCGCGTCAGCCTCATCTGATGCCTGGTGTAGTTCAGGGATTTGTTCCTGACCCCACGCCTTTCAATCCAGAGATAGACCCTGCCATCTATGGTGAATATGACGTTACGCTTAAGGACGGTACAACGGTAAAAGTACGTCCAGTCTTGGATATATATGCCGAGGTCTGCCGCGACTACACCCCTGAAAGGGCCGCTGAGATAACGGGTGTCCCCGCCGACCAACTGGAGGCAGCAGCCAAGACCTACGCCACGCGTATCGATCCTGCGTCTGGTTATGGCAATGGCGGCATTCAGTATATGCTGGCTGTAGAGCACGCAGGCACGGCAGTTCAAAACTGCCGAGCTATTGATGCCATCGCGGCGCTTACCGGTAACTATGACACGCCGGCTGGCCAGCGAGGCCCAACCATGGCCCCTGTGGACGGCGGCTTTACCCCCTTTGCTTTCATGATTCCCGGTGCCATGATGCAAGGTTACTTCCCTGACAGCTCCAAAGAGATCGGCGATGATGAATTCCCGGTCAACCGCTGGTGGGGTGGCTGGTCAGATGGCAACACACTCTATGACGCGATGGAGACCGGCAAACCCTATCCTGTCAAGGGCGGCGTGAACATGTCGGGCGACTTCATGAACATGACCAACGCGAACAACGCCTGGGATCAGCTGGTCAAACTTGACTTTATCATAGAATGCAATCTCTGGCACGCCCCCTCAAGCGACTATGCTGATCTCCTGCTGCCCGCCTGGCACTGGCTGGAAATTAACTGTTCGCGCGTGTCTCAGGGATCGTCAGGAGCCTACGGTGCTAACGTGCGCTGTGTGCAGCCACCGGCAGATACCCTCTGGGATCCGCTGATAATCATGGGAGTGGCCAAGGCCCTGGGAATCTTCTATAGTCCCAACCCTGAGGATCCCTGGCCTGGCAATCTTCCTGAAGATTGGGAACCAGGAGAGCAGTTTATTCTCAACAACGCTGTGATGGGCAGTGGAATGTCCTGGAATCAGTATGCCGAGGCATTTCAACGCGATGGTTGGTGGGACGCCAAGGTCATGGAACCAGACCGGTGGGGCACCTACCGCCGTTACGAGACCGGCTATATCCTGGGAGGTTCAGCGGGCATGATGGGTGGGCCGCCCGTACCACCTACGCCGGGATGGAATACCCCAACAAAAAAATATGAGTTCTGGTCGACCATCGTCGAGTCTCTGATGCCGGGACGGGGATTTGAACTGCCCACCTATGATGAACCACCGCACTCCCCCATCAGCGATCCCGAACGCTTCAAGGAATACCCCTTTATTGTTACAACGGGCCGGCGCATTCCCGTTTATTTTCACTCTGAGCATCGCCAGCTGCCCTGGTGTCGTGAACTGTGGCCGACGCCTCGGTGCGAAATCAACCCAGAGGATGCCGCTGAACTGGGTATTGAACAGGGTGACTGGGTGTGGATTGAAACTGAATGGGGCAAGGTTCGCCAGGTTGCCGATCTGTACTACGGTATCAAAAAAGGTACCATAAATTGCGAACACCAATGGTGGTATCCAGAGCTCAATGAGTCGGGGCACGGCTTTAGGCTGTCCAGTATTAACTGCGTCAATGACAGGTATGCGCAGTGCCCCATATGTGGCGCTACAAACCTGCGCGCCTATCTGGGCACCATCTACAAAGCCACGCCGGCCAACTGTCCGGGCGGCGTTGTAGTGCCAACCGGCCAAGATGGCACACCGATCATCGCCTCGGCAACCGATCCCCGCCTTAAAGAATGGCAGCCGGTCTATGAGGGAAGGAAATAAGTATGACTAAGTATGCGATTGTTACTGACTTGGATCGTTGTGTTGGCTGCCTGGCCTGTTCGGTTGCCTGCAAAATGGTCAACTCGGTGCCGATAGGACAGTTTTGGAACAAGACCCTGCGTGTTGGCCCCAACCCAAAAAAGGAAGGGGATAACTGGCCGGATGTTGAGCTTTATTATCTGACAGTTCAGTGCCAACACTGCGAAAAGCCCCAATGTGTTGAGGTCTGCCCCACCGGCGCTTCGCAGAAACTCATAGATGGAACGGTGCAGATCGACAAGCAGAAGTGTATCGGCTGTCAGTTTTGTGTGATGGCCTGTCCCTACAATGTGCGTTATCTTAATGAGGACGAGCGGGTTGTTGAGAAATGTACTCTTTGCGAACAACTCATCGCTGACGGCGGTACACCCCAGTGTGTTACCCAATGCGGCGGCCGTGCTCGCTACTTTGGCGACCTGGAGGATGCCAGCTCTGAGGTATCCAAGATACTGGCGGCTGAGGATTCCGGCAAGGTTTATTCACTGCCTGATGTAGGCAATAAGCCAACCTTCAAATACATCCTTAGAACTATGAAATGGAAGGGATAAGAGATGGAGATACAGTGGTCTTTGGTGCTCTTTACCTTATTTGTCTGCCTGAGTGCTGGCGTGTTTGCCGGACAGGGCCTGCTGGTTTTGCTTGGCAAGGGAGCTAAACTGCAAATGCCAAGCCTGATGGTGGCGTTGGTTGCCTTGCTTATTGGCGGCATTGCTTCATTTACGCATCTGCAACATTGGGAGCGGAGTTTCAATGGCTTTGGTCACTTGAGCTCAGGGATAACCCAGGAATTGATCGCTGTTGCGGTGATGTTTGTCCTTATTATCATCTACTTTGCCTTTGCCCGCAGAGGTGAGATTCCCAAATGGATGGGAGCGCTTGCCGTGGTTGGTGGAGTGGTATTGGTCTTGGTCATGGCAAATTCCTATATGATGGCCGCACGTCCCGTGTGGTCAACCGTCCTGTTGCACCTGTTCTATCTGGCGCAGATGGTGGTGGCCGGCGCGTCAGCCCTGTGGTTAATTGCGGCTCTTACCAAAACCGAGGACTCGCTCCAGCTAGGAGCGCGCTTTACGGCCGTTGGTGGAGCCTTGGTTGCAGTGTCTCTTGTCGCCTATGCGGCGTATGTTGGCAGTTTGTCACTGCCGATGGTTGGCAATTACTTTGACCCCACCGAGCCCACCAAACCGATGGTTGCCCCTACCGACCTGGGAAGCAACCTGCTGGTAGGTGAACTAGCTGCTTATTTCTGGGGAGCGCTGATAATGGGTGGTGTCATTGCCGCTGTTTTGGGATTTTTGTTCTGGAATAAATCGGTGGCTAACTCAGGCTTTGCTGGCGCCGCGCTGATCTGCGCTCTGGCAGGTGGGATAGCCTTCAGGGCCGCGCTGTATATCCTGGGCATCAGTGTTTACGCCTTCTACTAACAATACGCCTTCTGCTGACAACGGAGCCTATTGACAGAGATACACGGTTCTTTCCCAAACCAGCACGAGGAAAACAGGCAAAACAGACGGGAGGCTGCACTCAGGCTTAACAACCAGGGTAAATGTGCCCATTCACCAGCCCACTCACCAGAAAAACAGACGTGAGCAAGAGGAGAGATACGGAGGCGTTTGGTGTATCAGGATGACCACGGTTTTACCTGCGAACTGGATTATGACCCCCTGGACGACGCGGGTGTCGCAAAGTTGGATGAAGAGGATCAGGACATTGAGTTCATCGGGCTGGTCGGCAGCCAAAAGCGGTTAGAGGCAGAATGTGGTGATGAACCTGGGCGTTCTTCTGAGCAGCGCATTAACGATCTTTTGTCCAGCCTGCCAGCACAGAAAAAAATCCTACTTGCCCTTATCGATTTTTGCCGAAGCGCACGCAGCCCCCAGGAGGTGGACGAGTTTACCCAAGCGATGCAAAAAACAAATCGCTCGGTCTACACACCGGTTATGCTGCGGCAGTTACTGGAAGAAGCCGGGGCGCTGATATATCAACAGGATGAACAAGCCAATGAAGAAACCGTGGCCGTTGAGCCGCTGACACAGCAGGATGGCTCAGAGACAGAATATCTGGTGGTTCAAACGTCCGCTCAGGGCAATTGGCTGTCAACACCGGAGGCACTGGTTCTCTATGATGCACTTGACCCCCTTTCTAACCTGAAAACAATCTTAGGACAGGATAACGAGTACCTGGAGATATATAGGCGCATCCTTGAGTTTTGTGCTGATGAGCCGCGCAGCAAGATTGAACTTAACGTGTTGGTTGATGACGACCCCCTCTTGCAGCAGCCTCGCCGCTACAGCGGGTATTTCATCGATCGCCTCAATGAATATGATGCTCTCGCGTGGATGCCGTTGTGGAAAACAACCGATATCGGCCTCAAGGTGTTGGTTGAATGTGCGCTATCGGAAGGAGAGGCAGAACAATGAGCGAGCTAGAATGCGCAAACGTAATGTCAGATTCCGATGTCCTGACTCTGTTAGAAGGGCGAATTGCCACCTATGCCCTGTTGACACGCCTGTATCGTAAGGAGGTAGACGAACCATTACTCTCCGAGATGCGCGCAATGCGGTTTCCGGTGAATACGGGCAACGCGGATATGGATGCGGGTTATCGCCTCTTTCATACCTACCTAAGCAACGCCTGGGAAAGAACGCTTACCGAGCTGGCAATTGATTACACCAGGGTCTTTCTGGGTAATGGGGTAAATGCCTATTCAGCCGCCTATCCGTTTGAAAGCGTACACACATCCAGTAAGCGCCTGCTGATGCAGGATGCCAGGGATGAAATACTGGCGCTCTATCGCGCCAATGACATTATCACTCGTTCCAGCTGGAAGGTGGGAGAAGACCATATATCCCTGGAGCTGGAGTTTATGCAGGTTATAGGTGAACGAATGCTGGTTGCACGACAGAAACAGCGCGAAGACGAGGCCGCCAGATTGCTTGCGGTACAGTACGGTTTTCTAAATGACCACCTTGCAAACTGGACACCGATGCTCTTTGCTGAAATGCACAAATTCGCAAAGACGGATTTTTACCGGGCCCTCGCGTTCCTGAGCGCGGGATTTATTGCTACAGATTTTGATATTTTATCGGAATGGATAGAAGCGTCAGACGATGAACACCATGATGGCAGGTCTGTTCCTGACCCTCCCTTCAGCGGTGAATGAGCTCAAGGAGCTGGCTGGGGGTCATTAAACAGACGCGCTGGCCCTTTTCCAGGCGAATACGCGCTATTTTCAACTTCAAGCGTTCAGCGCTCTCAAGGTCTATTTTTCTAAACCAGGTAAATATCAAGTCCTGGAGAGGTGTGCCCACTATCAGGTAAAACAGCCTGAGATCGCGGGCGCGCATGCGCTCTCGCTGATCAAGAGACACGATGGTGCCGTCAAAATAGTCACGGCAGGGCAAAAAGCCGTTGGCTGCGCCGCAAACAATTACCGCCTTGAAGTGCAGGCCACAAAGTTGTGAGGGGACAAGAACACGCACCTGGTCACACGGGACATCAAAATGGGGAAAAAGCAGGCGTTCTTCCAGCAAACGCGCCAATTCAACAGCTGAAGCGCACTCAGGAACCAAGGAAAAGAGAGCCGGGGGAAGTAAGGAAGGGTTAGGCGTATCGCTTGCTACTAGATGCATAATTTTGTTTAGCAGCTCTTGACCTCTGAGATCCGCGCAATGAGCAATGATATTCTGGCCTTTTTGCCACTGGACAAGCACTTTACCCAAAATGGGTTCACTGGTTTCTGTCGGATCCTCAAAAAGAATGTCGTCCTCAGTGTCGGGCAGATGTTGGCCCTTAGTAGCCAAAGCGGCCAAGAGTGACACAGGCTCAGGTGGGACAGCAGGGGTTGTGCAGGCAGGACTCTGAACCTTGTGGCTGGGGCCTGGCTGCCTTGATTTTAGTTCTAGCAGGGCCGCGCTGTTTGTGAGGTAGTCCCCAAATCCGCACCAACAACGCCAGGACGCACTGTCTGCGGGATTTGCCGTCAGGCGCAGGGCCGTATAGACACGCAACGCAAAGGAACGGCTCAAGTCACGTATATCACCTCTCAACTGATTGTCGCCAAAAAGGGTGGCGGCCTGGATACCACGGCTCATAAGGTGAGCGGCCACCTGCTTTCCCCAAAGCTCATGCAGAGAGACAATGCCGATGTCCCTGGGCCGCAGTCCGGAGGCAAGCAACATCTCGACCTTGGTCGCCACCCCCTCAAACTCCTCAGCAGGGCCGCTGAACGCTACGCTGGTTACCGTCCCTTCATCCACCTGCCCGCTTGGTGCACCAGGACACACTTCAGGCAGTGGCAGTCCTGAAATATCTCCCACGCCTCCAGTTCTTTCGACATGCTCCTTTCCGTGCGCTGCCAACCCTGGGGCTGAAATATCTCCTGCGGCTTCAGTTTGTGCGGAGCCGTTTGATGCAAGAGCCTGGTCAGAGAAGAGGTCGCCCAGAGCGGCAGTCACGGCGGCGCTTCGCCAGCTGGCACTTAGTACCGTGCGGTTAGCCGCTGAATTGATGCTCATGAACTCTTGCACACCGTCCAGATAGGGATAGGAATCAAATACAGGGTAATTGACAAAGGGGTCTGCGGCCACCGTGATTGATTGAACCGCCAGAAACTGCGCCAGCAGTTGTGAAGCCCTGCTCAAAAAGCCATAATCGTCTACAAAAATATGAGCAGGCGCGGTCTGTTGGCACGCTTCATCATTGCCACGCAAAAAACCAAGTGCCAGCTTGGAGAGTTCCGGCTCAAGCATTGCCTGCATAAAGGTGAGGTTTTCAAGCAGCAGACGATGCAGGTGCACCTCTTCAGCCATGATAAGCCATTCAGGATCGTCCTCAGCCAGTTCTGTCCAGCCTCGATAAAAAAACTTCAGTATCTCTCTAAGCCGGCCTGGTCGCGTGCCCACCGTCTTCATATCCTCCAGCAGAAAATTAACTTCAAAGGACGCGAGGAGCCGAGCGGGACGTCTGGTATATGCCCTGGCCATCTCTGTTGAAAGAATCTCAAGGGCCAGCGCGCGAGGCGTTATTATACTTATCTCATAAGCGATATTTTCAATCCGGAGCGCCAGCCGCTCCCTAAAGTCTATAGCAGCAGAAGGGGTGGCACACAGCACCAACAGTTCGCCAGGTTTGGCGCCCGCCGCAAGTAATGCGGAAATTCTTTTTAAGAGGTGTTCGGTCTTGCCCGTGCCAGCACCCCCAAGGATACACCGCGCTTCAGGAGTGGTGAAGCGTCTGGGGTCAACTGCGACTATCCTGTACGTCTCAACCATGGGAAGCGCTTCCCCATCAACCATCATCACCTGAGAACTCATGCGGCCCTTTCCTGTTCAGATGTGTTGGGGCCACCGCTGCCGCCCAAACCTCCACTGTCGTCCGAACCAGCTCCGTTTGCGCGCGACCCAGGCAAAAAGGGCAGGCGCAACGCTTTAGTTGGACAGGCCTTTGCGCACTCCAGGCACTTTGTACATTCACTCATGGGCGCGTAGGAACGCTTGGGATGGCGCGGGTCAATGTCCTCGGGACAGGCCTTTGCGCACAGTCCACAATCAATACCTTTGGCGGTCTCAAGGCAGGTGGCTTTGTTGATGGCGGGCCGAAACGTCCGGTTGACCTTGGCCAGGAGTGACATGAAGGCAGAAAGTGGGCAAATCTGTGAACACCACTTACGAAAGATTAGCACTTCGACCGTTAGAAGCAGCAGCACAATAACAATTGACCATGTTAGATCACCTTCGCTAAACAGCCGAACCACCAGCAAAATAGCGGCAAAACTTAAGCCGATGGGGCAGATAAGGCAAAACACCGGAAAGCCAAAAAGGGCAGCCGAAAGCAAGGAGCCGCCAAGCACAAAATGCCGAGGATCAAGGGTGCCACGCTTTTGAGCGCAGCTAGAGCAGTTTGAGGCATCGCCATTTGAGTGACACAGGCTGGCCTTTTCTGCCTTACCCGCTACCCTGGGAGGGGCGGTAGACTGCGTCTTGAGGGAAGCGGCAGACCTGCAGGTGGCAGTTGTATCAGTATCACCTGTCCCTACAGTTGATTCTTCATCAGGTGTGGTGAGCTTGCTGTCCTTACGAAACACCGCGCGCAGCTTTTGCAGCAGCGGTACGGGACAAACCCAAGAACAAAAAGCTCTGCCCACAAGCACAATCAATATAACGACGATGACCAGGGCGATCAGTGCACGTGGCACAAGAATCTTGGCACCTAGCATCGTTGTCAGAGCGCCCAGCGGGCAAAGAATAGAAATATCGCTCCAGCCAAAGGACGAGAGCGTACCGATGCCGATATTTGTTACAAAGCCGATGGTGATTAAAGCAATGACGGCCAGAGCAACCAGAACACGCAAGCTCGCAATTCTCATGGGCTTTCCTCTTCCCAGTCCTAAGACGGTTTCCAGCGATACAGGACGCTGCCATCCTGCCTCAGCGGCCGAACAATGATCGCGCGCTCATCGGCGCCTTCTGCGATAGAACCGCTTTGCAGCGAAACGCAAACGCTTTCGCAGGCGCCACAGCCGTTGCATCTATCGTTAAGCACATAAGGGCGATTATTCCCGTCAAGCTCCATGGCCTCATAGGGACAGGCATCGTAACAAAAACGGCAACCAATCAGCTTGTAGGCCAGACACCAGGTTGTATAGAGTTCAGCAACGCCGATGATGGTGTTTTTGGCGCTAGCGCCCTCTGGCAATCTGAGGGCCAGAGTGGGGCAGACCTTATCACAGAGAGGGTCACCGTTGTTGGCTTCTCCACACCAATCACAATAATCACCGGAGAAGTCAAGTGTAGGGGTGCGCATGTTCAAAATGCCCGCCTCGATGTGGCTTGGCACAATAACTTCACGTGGACAGATCTCATAGCACTTCTCACAACGGATACAGGCTGAAACAACCTGGTCAGTTGCCTGTCCTCCCGGTGGCCTCAAGGTGGGTTCTGTGGGCAGAAACCTGAAACCGCCCAATCCTAGGACAACGGCAGCCGCTCCTGCTCCAACAACCGCGCTGCGGCGGGTTATCCCCGGCCTTTCGCTCTCACCCATGATCACTCCTACCATTTTGCCTTGATCTATCTCCTTGTTCAATCGCCTCGTGTGACACCAACAGATCCTTTAGAAATTCCACCTCTGTCTCAAGAAAGCCCTCTGTCAGCCAGGCCAGTCCCTGATAAAGACCGGTTTGAGCAAAGCTCTTCATATCCGCAGTCATCATTGGCGCCCAGGCTGCCAGATGGTCAATGAGAAAATTTAGCTGAGAGAGCAAGTGGCGCGTGGCGGTTTTTTCATCACCGTTTTTTAACGCATCAGCGGTTCGTTGGCAAAGCGCCTGCATAAACTCCAGCTCAAGGGCGATATGATCTTCGCCTTCCTTCCAGCGAGAGGATTTATGCAGACCGCTGGCGCGATAGAGGGCCAGCACCTCATCGCGAGCATCCTGCATCAGCAGGCGCTTTTCAGAGGTATAGACGCTCTCAAAGGGATAGGCGGCAGAAAAGGCGTCTACGCCATGGCCGATGAACACGCGCGCATAATCCACGGCCAGTTCAGTTAGGCTGTTTTCCCATACCGCGCTTAGATAGACAGCGATGGTTCGATAACCCCGGTCAATCTTCTCGTCGCCGGTGTCCACCGGAAAGCGCATTTCCCGCAGCTCTTCCAACAACTCCGCATCGATCTCAACCCGATAAAGTCGGCTTAAGAAGGCATAGGTGGCGGCGCGCTGAACATTCAGTTGAGCAAGTTCTATCAATGCCCCATCGTCTGAGATGTTGGTGGACAACGCGCGCGGCGCTCCTGCATTAGGATGGGCAGAAGCTGGAGAAGAACTGGCGTTCGTAAAGTGGTCAGTTGTCATGGCAGGCCTGCCGGCCTGCCATCCGCTTGCCTCTTCGCTTGCGCCGCTGATGCTATGGCAGGTACGGTGAACTGTGGAGCGAGTTTGGCCGCCACTGTCTCAGACGTGGGCATGGCATAGTCATCGCGTGTCGTATCCAGAAATTCCAGGGCACTCGTGCCAATGTTGGTGATAATCCAGTTTCCGCGCCAGATGACTGCATCGCATTTCTCCAGTCGGTCAAGAAAACGGGGCGCGTACAGGCGTGGCTTTTGCGTCAACGGATCATCATCCACGTGAATGCCCAACTCCCTGACTGATACCCCTCCTTCACGTTTACACAGGGTGAGTATGCGCTTGTAGATGGGTAGGTATCGGCTGTCGGTCGCAAATAGTTCGCGCAGACGCTGTAAGGGATTGTCGGCCTCAAGTGCCGCGCGCCCCTCGGCAGTTGTAACCCAGTAGATGTCAGGCGCCTGCCCCGGACGAAGGTACGGTATCCCCTCCTCCTCAACCAGTTGTGGTTTTGCATTTTGGTTGTAATCGCTACCATCCGCCGCAACGCGACGAATCCCACCGGATTGTTCTAAAAGATTTGTCAAATTAGCTGCACTGAATACAGAGAGGCTGTGCTCCTTGAGGCGCTCGACCTCACCGTCGACCTCCTTTGCGAGGTGCGGCTTTAGACAAAAAGCCAGGATGCCGTAAAGCGCCTTGCGGTGAGGAGCCATCGCTTTCAGAAGATCGGCGATGCGTTCCTGTGCGCTACGGGTATCAACTTGTTTGGTAGCAGAGCCCGGCCGCACAGAAAGGCTACCGGGGCCAATCAACTCGATTGACTCTTCAAAATCCTCGTCATCAGTATCCAATTCACTGTCTGACAGTGGATCAAACGACTCGTCAAGGCCAAAGGTGTCAAGAGCAGAAAAGGGGGATGAAAGAAAGGTATCTGTATAACCAGAAAAACCCTGCGCATCAGGTGGATCATGGCTCATGATAGTCCTCTCAGATGTTGCCCGCACACCAGGTTATGCTACACTACACAGCAAACAAACCCCCTGAGGGGTTCTTCTGCAAACAACATCCGCTGAGGCCAGCGGTTTTTCCCTCTGCTATGATAGACGAGAGGGCCGCCTTTAGTCAATCGGCCATGCGGCGCGTAACATTTCGCCTGTCTTAAGCGGCTTGGGCCAACCTTGGCCCTGTTGTCCTCTGTGCGCCAGGTTAGGGTCTGTACCGTAACGTCTTAAGCGGAGACGAGACAGAGACGGGACAAGGAGGGCGCCCCTTATCCCTCCGCGCGAGTACCTTTTGGACATTTAGAAGGTTGTGCGAGAATCTTCATCTGGCGGCCCCCCACCGGCCTCCCCCGGATGCAGGAGTCCAGAAAGCGAGGTTTGTGAGATGCCGGTTATACTGGATTTAGTTGATGGCCTAAGCAGGTTGGATACCGACGATCTAATCCTTCACCCTGAACGTTGCGTTTTGGTGCGCAACCGTAACGCTCACTGTCGACGCTGCCTGCAGGCCTGTACACCCGAAGCCATCAGAATAGAAAACAATACACTGTCCGTTGATCCCGACACCTGTTTGGGCTGTGGCAGCTGCGCCGCCGCCTGCCCAACGATGGCCTTAGAAGCGCGCAAGCCAGCAGCCTCAGAGCTGTTGGAGATGAGCATGAACGTCCTCAGAGAGACCGGGCAGGCACCTGTCTTTGCCTGTGAGCCACTGCTTGATGCCTGCAAAGGCACGTATGATAAGAGCCGGGTCATAGGACTTGGCTGTCTGGGACGCTTAGAAGAAAGCGAACTTGTTGCGCTGATTGCCTCTGGAATGCCAGCGCCGCGGTTTGCTCATGCCATCTGCGCAGATTGCGACCGCGCCCGTGGCTATGAGGTTGCAAAACTTGTTTTAGAAACAATGCGCGCCCTGCTCGCAGTGTGGGGGCGTGATGATCCAATGCGGATGGACGAGGGGCTACCTGCTAACGTCCTGCGCAAGAGAAACAAAGCTGCGCAGACCTCAGATGTTGATGGTGTGTCGCGCCGAGAGTTTTTTACCCAGATTAAAACCCGCATGACCGAAGCGGCCAGCCAGGCGGCACTTCAAACTCTGGAGATGGAGCAACAGGCGCTTGATGGATCCCGACCCCGTGTGGTTAAGGTGATGGCCGATGGCACCTTGCCCCACTTTGTGCCTAGCCGTCGCGAGCGGATGCTTGATCATCTGGCACTCATTGGCGAGCCGATGGCCCAATACCTTGACAGCCGCCTGTGGGGCTATCTGCGCATCGACGCGAAACGCTGTAGCGCATGCCGGATGTGCGCGACATTCTGCCCTACTGGCGCAATTGCCATGTTTGACGATCCGGGTAAAAACGGCGACATGGGTGTGGAACACTATCCGGCAGACTGTGTACAGTGCCGCCTTTGTGAGGACATCTGTCCCACCCAGGCTATTTGTATCGAGAGTAAGGTGCCTATCAAAGAACTGATAGAAGGCGCCATTATTCGCTTTACCATGCAGCCGCCCGCCCACCGGCTCAACGATCCCAAGCAGATATATCACGCCATGTATAAACTGCTGGGCGGCGGTCAGATCTATGAGCGGTAGAGGATCAGGATGGGAACCCGTCGCCTGCGCGCGATCATTGATGAAAAGCACCGTTTTGATATACGTGTGGGCAATCGCCTGTTGGTAAACCTGGGGGTGCACCTGCGCGATACCCTCCTTACCAGTACCACAGACAACGCGATTTTAGTAACCGACGCGCTTATTTCTCCCGCATCCCTGCAAAAAGCCAGGGCCGGTTTGTCAAAGGCAGCGTTTACCGTCGCAGAGATAACCCTGCCGTCTGGCCGCGCGGCCAAGTCCGCTCCGGCGGTTCTTAAATTGCTTAAACAAATAACGCTTTTAGATACTAGGCGCGGCACCCTGATTGTCGCTCTGGGTGGAGAGGCGGTGTTGGACGCGGCAGGATTTGCATCAGCAGTCTACCAAGGCGGTCTCCCCCTGGTGCGTGTACCGGTGACGCTGGCCGCCATGGTGGGCCACACCCTGGCAAACCATGCGGCCCTTGATATGGGAACTGCCAGCGACCGGATTGTGACTGACAGCTTGCCGGTGTACGCGACCTGTGACCTCCAATCGCTGGCCGCGAACTCAAGGGCCGATTGGGAAAACGGCTTTGCGGAAATTGCCCAAACGGCCCTGCTGGAAGGCGGGGGTTCGCTGGAGTGGTTACACAATAACGTCGAGGGGCTGGTGGCGCATGATGAAGCCAGCCTTCAGGAGGCCATAGTTCAAACCCTCGCTTTTCGAGCGCTCGCCCTTACCACCAACGCCAACGCTACAGAAACATGTGCCTACCAGAGCTATGGCCGGCCGTTCGCGCACGCCCTGGAGGCTGTGGCACTAGCCGTGTCGGCTGCCGCACCCACTGCGCCCGTTGCCTCTGGTCGCGCCCTGGCAGAGGGTATGCGTTACTGTGCCAGGCTGGCCGAGGAGGTTATCAACGCCTCCAGGGAGCTCACAACCCAACAGGAATCCCTACTGACCAGTCTCAACCTGCCGCCTCTTCTTGAGCCGTTTGACGTTGACGTGCTGTTTGAGGAGATGCTGGTCAACGCCGCCGCCGCGCGGGATGGCCTGCGCGTTGTCCTGCTTGCCGCCCTTGGTCAGCCACAGGAGGCGGTGATACATCCTGACCTTATCAAGATCCATCTACTGGAACGCGAGATAGCCAAGGATTAGTTTTTTCCACATCGCCGGTCAACAGCACGGGCATAGTTTCTCTTACGTTTGCGCCTCTACCCTGCGCTGCTCCACTAACTCAGCGGCCTGCTCGCGCAGTTTGAACTTCTGGACTTTTTTAGAGGTTGTCTCAGGATATTCATCCACAAAAAATACATATTTGGGAACCTTGAAGCGGGCGATGTGCTTTTGGGCATGTTCGCGAATGCCCGCCTCAGTTAGCTCAAAACCCTCGCGCTGTTTAATGAAGGCCACAACGATCTCGCCATAGGTAGGATCAGGGGCACCTACTACCTGGGCATCCAACACACCGGGAACTGACAGCAGGAAATCTTCTATCTCCAACGGATATATGTTTTCGCCACCGCGAATGATCATATCCTTTATGCGGCCGGTTACGCGATAATAGCCTTCATCATCAAAAGAACCCAGGTCGCCGGAGTGCAAAAAGCCATCAGCGTCTATGGCCTCAGCAGTGGCCTCAGGCATCTTATAGTAGCCCTTCATAACGTTATAGCCCTTACAGCACAGCTCACCAATCTCTCCTGGGCCACAGATATGGCCGTCTTCAGGGTCGATGACCCGCACCTGCACGGCAGGATGGGGACGACCCACGGTGTACTGCTTGTGCCAGTCATCATCGTCTGCATTGGTTTGAATAAACACCGGGGAGGTTTCCGTCAGTCCATAACAGTTGGTTATCTGGCGCATATTCATGCGCTCCATAGCCTCCTTGGTGGTTTCTGGCGGCACAGCAGCCCCCGCAATGATGCCAGTACGCAAACTGCTCAGGTTAAACCGGTCAAACAGTGGGTGGTTTAGCTCGGCAATATACATTGTTGGTACGCCATAGACGGCGGTAGCTTGTTCCTTTTCGATGGCTTCCAGCACCATGAGCGCGTCAAACTCCTCTACAATGATCATCGTAGAACGATGGGTCAGTGATGCCATAACCCCCAACACGCAGCCAAAGCAGTGAAAAAAGGGTACCGGCAGACAGACCCGGTCATCAGGGCCGAGTTTCTGGTTTTCACCAATATAAAAGCCGTTATTTAAGATGTTGCGGTGCGTTAACATGACCCCTTTGGGAAAGCCGGTGGTTCCACTGGTGTATTGCATATTCACAACGGAATTATTGTCAAACGTGCCCTGGGCCTGGCGCAGCTGGTCATCATTAAGGTGTGATCCCAACAGCAGCAATTCGGGCACGGTAAAAAAGCCGCGGTGTTTTTCTGGTCCCATGTAGACAAGGTTCTTTAGGTAGGGGTATTCGGCAGTTTGCAGATATCCCCGCTCGTAGCTTTGGGCCTCAGGTATCAGGTCGCGAATTATCTTTATGTAATCCACATCGCGCCAGGCGTCGATAACGCACAGGGTGGACATATCGCTCTGTTTGAGCACGTAATCAAGCTCATGACTCTTGTAGGCCGGATTCATTGTGACCAGCACAATGCCCGCCTTGGCGGTGGCGTACATGAAGGTCAGCCAGTCTGGGATATTGCGCGCCCAGACACCCAGGTGGTCGCCGGGTCGCATCCCAATGGCTAAAAGGCCCTTGGCAAGATTGTTGGTTCGAATATCAAAATCGCCGTACGTCCAACGCAGTTGGCGATCAGGATAGACAACAAACTCATGGTTGGGATCCAAGGCCCGTTGAGCGGCAAAATAGTCGCCAATGGTTAACTCGCTATGCAGGGGAAAATTCTCTGTCACAAAATCACCTACACCGGCGTGTAGACACAGGCCACAAAGCGAGCGCTCTGGCCGTTATGGGAGCGAACCTGATGGGGCACGATGGAATCATAGTAAATGCTATCGCCGGGTTCAAGGATGAAGAGTTGTTTTCCGTACTCTATCTCAAGCGAACCTTCCAGAGCAAACAGCCATTCCTCACCCTCATGGGCGCTGAGGCTGTGTTCCAGGTCCTGGGAGGGTTCCAGACTGATAAAAAAGGGCTCCATGTGACGGGCAGCCTTACCTTCGGCCAGCGAAAAGAAACTGAGCTCACCTGCGTCGCTGTGTGTCTCCAGGCCCTTCAGGCGCGTAGAACCCTTGTAGGCGTTGGCCCTGGTGAGCACCGGTCCCAGGTTTTCATCGTCATCAAGCAGGGTGCCCAGACGCACACCCAAAGCTCGCGTAATCTTGATAAGCGGAGCCAGTGAAGGCGCCAATTGTCCGCCCTCCAGATCCGTAATAACCTGCACCGCACAACCGCAACGCTCAGCCAGATCCTCAGGCGACAACAGCAAGGCTTCCCGCAATTCTGTTATTTTAGCGCCAATACTGCCCGGAGGCGTTCTATCCGGGGTAGCGTTTTTGACATCGTCTGCCTTGCTCATAACTATCACCTGCCTTCAGGTCTGTCTGGATCCCCGCGTTTGCTGGCACGGGGGTCGGTCGTACATCTCCCCGGTACAGTCCTCTTCAAAAAACCTGTACCTGATAGCGCGGAGATCGGTCGATATGCTGTCTGTTAGATGTTTCAGGAAATCCCAGGGAGGTCTACAGAACCAGCACGGCTTGCCATTCTACAACAAAACGGGCAAGAGGGGGCAATACATCAGGCCAGCAGTCTCACCAGCAGTTGGAACGAGGTTGGTGAAATACTAATATAATAAGCAAAATAGGCACCCGGTGGCCTCACAGGCTGTCGCCAAAGTCGCAACGGAAGGCATCAACCAATTGCTGCGGCCAGTTTCCCAGGGGTTCCAGGCGACCAAAGAAAAAGCGGAGTGTTGGTGGCTCTTCCACAAAGCGCAGCCCTCCCACCAGTTCGCGGTTGGCAAACAGCCAGGCCACTCGATCGGCAATGTACTTTACCTGGGAAAGCGAAAATACCCTTTTGGGAAAGGCCAGACGCAGCAATTCCATCTCGGCCAACGGCTCACTGCCATCGGGATTGCGCTGTTCTGAAAGGGTGCCGCGCTCCATGCCACGAATACCGCCGGCCAGGAACACCGCCGCCGCCAGGGCTCCAGCCGGGTAGTGGCTCTGCTTAATATGGGGTAGAAACTTGAAAGCGTTTATATGGCAGCCCAGACCGCCTGCCGGTGTCACCGTGGGCACACCCTTCCTGGTTAACTCCTCGGTAAGTGCCCTGACAAAAATCGGCGTCTGGCTGATGACATCAAAATCCAGGGTTTCGCGCAGGCCCACTGCCAGCGCTTCCATCTCGCGCACCGACATGCCACCATACGTCAGAAACCCCTCAAACAGCGGCACAAAACCACGCATCTGTTTGTAGAGCTCCTCGTTATTGGTGACGATACCACCACCGCGCACACAACCCAATTTGCGGGCGCTAAAGTAGATAATATCGAAGAGCTGGCCCAGTTCGCGGGTGATAGTGGCCAGGTCAACATCAGCAAAGCCGGCTTCGCGGGTTTTGATAAAGTAGAGGTTGTCTGCCAATAGGCTGGCATCCAGCACCGAAAGCAGGCCCTTTTCTTTACAGACAGCTGAGACCGCTCGCATGTTGCCCATGGAAATTGGTTGACCGCCGATAAGGTTGGTACCAGCTTCGGCACGCACAAAGGCAATGTTGTCCGTGCCCAAACGTTCAATCTCAGCGTTCAGGCTCGCGAGGTCAAAGTCACCCTTGAAGGGCAGATCGCTCTCAATCTCCAGGCCAGCCTCTGAAACCAGTTCTAGAACTGAACCTCCCCGCAGAGTGACGAGGGCTTTGGTAGTAGTAAAGTGAAAATTCATCAGTGCTACCAAGCCGGGTTGTATAAAGCTGTTAGCTAAAACGTTTTCTGCGGCGCGACCCTGATGGGTTGGCAAAAAATAGCGTGTACCAAAAAAATCCATGAGTGCCTGCTCCAGACGGTAATAGGTCTCAGAGCCCGCATAGCTATCGTCAGCCAGCAGCATGGCTGCCTGCTGCTCAATGCTCATGGCATTGACGCCGCTATCGGTGAGCATATCGAGAAAGACATGCCGGTTTTTAAGCAAAAAAGTATTAAAGCCTGCTTCTTCTATCGCCCGCTTGCGTTGTTCGATGGGCTCCAGAGTAATGCGCTGGACAATGCGCGCCTTATGCATTTCCAAAGGCACAAACTCACCACTGCTTAACTTCACTGTGTCCATAGGGGGCCTCCCATTCTCTGTGCTCCCGGCCTCGGACCAGGGCCGACGGAGCGTTACATGACCGCTCGGGAGGAAAAGAAAAAAGCCTTCCTCTCCGGGCAAAACACTTGCCCGGGGACGAAAGCTCTCAAGACTTCCGCGGTACCACCCCGGTTGCGGCCAAGCCGCCTCTCATCGGATCAAAGCCCGGGTCAGGCTCCTAATCCCAGCCCTATAACGGGGGGCACCCGTATCACCCTACTTGCTCATTGCTCGCAGGCGGCATCTGCCACCTGGATGTTGCCGATACCTCTGTTGCTAGCAACGCACTGCCCTGACGGCCGCCTCCCCTCAACAATCGCTACGCGCCATTAAGGTTTGGGTGCCTCAGCGCCCTGGCAAGTGGCCGCCTGGACACCACCGGCCTGCTCATGGCAAGCACAGGCGCCCAAAAGGTAGGTGGCTTTCAGGTGATCCGCTCAGGAGTGTACATACATGTCGTTCTGCTATCCGCTCACAGCAACCGCGGACTCTCTGGACGGGACATTCGCCCCAAACAGGATACGCCATCCTTCTCTCCGTCAACGCGTTGGCACCTATAGTGCACAATGAGGACTCAAATGTCAAGTGGCGCTGATGTTTCGACTATGTTTTGTGACCAGATTCGGCCAAATTTCATGTTGAGCCACTACGGTGGTGGGCTCAGGCGACCAAGGTCGCCTGAGCTGCGTTCATAATCCCCATACCATCAGCTTTATCTGGGCTGTGCCTGCTCCTACTTCTTCACTCTAAAGAGCGCGTTGGTAAGGCTGTCCGGCAGAGCGCATGGAGGGACTGCCGGACTTGCTGCGCTTTGTTCAGAGTGACGGCGAGAGAGCGCCTTGCTGTCGCTCAAAACCTCTTGTTACTGAAGATGTACCTGAGACAAAACCCCCGCATTGATTGCCCAGGGTTCCCAGCCGTCGGGCAGGAGGGGTACCAGGTCATAGTGACAGCGCGTACAGGCGTTGGTAGAGGCACGATGTGACTTATGGCAATCTGAACAGGTATATTCCAAAAGGCCGTGGGGTGAGCCAGAAGGTGCCACATGCGGGTTGCGATACGTATATCCTGGCTTTCCCGCAAGGGTGCTTCTTAGGCTTTCTTCAGTGAGCGGATTGCCGTCTGCGTCCACATGGCAGCCTTCCACCAGACAGAATTCTGATCCATTGCCCTGAACGGGTTGATGCGCGTCAACAAGCAGCTGCTTCACATCCTTTTCTACCAGCGGATAGTCATAGTTACCAGAGAGCCAGGTGCTTAATTCACCTATTTGCTGGGCAATATCAGGTGGGTGGCACTGCAGGCAGCTGACACCCTCGGAGGCATGCGTTGTCACAAGCATGGCCGAAGCGTCGCCACCATAGGCATCGGTAGTGACCTGTCCGGGGCTAGCATAATACCCGGATACATAGGTGTCCATCGGTTCATGGCAGATGGCACCACAGAAACTGGGATCCTCATGCCAAACCCAACCACCGCAGGCTACCGCTATCACAAGCACCGCCGCGATTGCCGCAACCATGCCAATTCGCGCGCGCCGGTTGGCGCGCGACAGCATGTCCGGCTTGTGAGCATCATCCAAACCTGCGTCACGCATGTCCAGCTCGTGAGCGTCATCCAGATTGGGTCTTTTGGTATCCTTGCTCATGAACCTCACCTGGCCTGTAGGCTGGCAACCTGACAGAGCCCATTACTAAACGGCGGAAAACCGCTGATGGGGTCAAAGTCGCGCGTGGTAAGGAGATTAATATCGGCACGCTCCCAACCATGAAAGATGTCAACAACGCCGGGCAATACCATGTTGGTTATCTCTACCTGCATCTCAACCTCGCCCTGTGCGTTGTAGACACGCGCCAATTCACCTTCGACCAAACCGCGTTCAGAGGCATCCTTGGAAGAGATACGCACAACCGGATTGGGCATGAACTGGTTGAGCCAGGGCAGATCGCGCAGTTTTGAGTGGGTATAGTAAGGTACGCGCGAGCCGGTGTTTAAGACAAGCGGGTAGTCTTTGGCATCAGCGGTAAAGGGACTATGCAGCGGTTCTTCATAGACAGGCAAGCCCACAAAGTTCATGTCCTCAAGCACCGTGCTTACCAATTCAACCTTGCCGGAGGGCGTGTTAAAACCTGGCTGCTTATCGTTGCGCAGGCCACCGGTCTCATACTTACGCTGGGCTGCGGCTGGGCCAGGTACGTCATATCCCTGGGGGTTGGCTCGCAGGTCGGCCAGAGTGATGCCAAGATTGGTGGTACGCAGCAGTTCTTCTAATGCTGCATCAACATCACCGTTAAAGCATTGCTCGGCGTATCCAAGCGCGCACCCAATTTCCAGGATGATGCGCCAGTCCTCGCGGGCTTCTCCCCGTGGGGTAACAACCGGCTCACGCAGAAAAATCTTACGGCCAAAAATTGCCAGAGCGGCGCTTCGTTCATAACACATGGCCGCCGGCAGCACCATGTCAACCAGATCGTGAGTCACCGGACGCAGATAATAGTCGATGGCTACAGAAAACTCCAAATCCGCAATGGCCTTTTGATACAGCGGCGTGTTGGGCCACATCATTGAGTTGACACCCAACAAAACACCGGCGCGAATCTTGCCCTCATCAACGTACTCCGGTAGTTTGACCGTCTGCATCATCTTGTAATAACGAGCCCAGACCGGAAAATCTTCACGATCATAGCGGCGCTGTTGAAATCCCTCGGCCTCATAGACATCCTCCAACTGAAATCCCTTAGTGGAGGCCGCATAGTCAAAGGGCAAACCGGGACCAAGCGGCAGTCCGCCGGTAACATCCAGGTTGCCCAACAAGGCCGGAATCATAAACACTGCACGCTGAAAGTGTCCCACATTGGTGGTGTGGCAGCCTCCCTTGGAGGAGGTAATCAAAGTGCCAGGCTTGTTCTCCCCTATCAGTTTGGCTGCGGCAATCAGCCTGTCAGCCGGCACCCAGGTTATCTCTTCTACTTTCTGAGGCGTATACGCGGCCACATAGGCTTTTAGCTCCTCAAAGCCGTGGGTCCAGTTGTCCACAAAGTTGTGATCAATGAGATCCTGCTCGATGAGTTGATTGATAAAACCCGCTGCCAGAGCACCGTCTGAGCCGGGGCGCAGTTGAAGGTGGATGTCAGCCATGCCGGTGACCGTAGGCGTAACGCGCGGGTCTACTACCACAAACTTACACCCCCGTTCCTTCTGCTTCATGAGCACGCCATAACGGTTGGGCTGCGACCATGCGGGGTTCAGGCTCCATATCAGACAGGAGGCAGAAGCATCAGAAGGGTTTTCACCCATCGAGTTTTGACCAAAGACCAACTGCGCGCACATCCAGCTGGCCGCCGCGCAAACGCTACTTTCTGTACCATAGCTTGACGAGCCAAAGAGTGTAGCCAGACGCTGCATGGCACCGCGCGGTTCTTTTGGATCGCCGCAAAAGAAGAGGACGGAATCCGCGCCGTGCTGCGCCTTAACGCGGTTGAGCCTTTCAGCAAGTATGCTGTAGGCCTCGTCCCAGGTTATATCCTTCCATTCCGCCGGACCCCCCTTGGCGTTGGTACGGATTTTGGGAGTAAGCAGACGATGTGGATCATAGAGTTCCTGCAGTGAAGCGATGCCCTTTGCGCACAGTGGTGTAGAAGGATACTTGTCGCGACTTTCAACACGGATTACCTTATCCTCACGCACTGAGGCGACGATGCCGCATTTGGGTACATGATTACACATATCGCAGTAGCTGTAGCGCCGCTCTATAGGTGAATTCTCATCCGCAAAGGCTTCCTGGGGATAATAAAAGTCAATGCCTCCGGATCTAAAACCAAGGGAAGCGCCAGCCACAGCCGCAACCGCGCAGGCGGCTCCTTTCACAAAATTGCGTCTTGATAAGGCGGTCATGATTGCTCACCACCCTTGCCGGCAGTATCCTGAATTTCGCTTGTACCAGCTGCATCACGCCTGCCGCCCTCGCGCAGCCCTCGCGCGCCATAACCCACTGCGGCACCTACGGCGGCAGCGGCCACAACCCCAGCCCCCACCAGCGCCGGGGTGGCATCAGCCGCAGGCTTACGCCCGCTACGCGGGGCAGGTTTGGCCGCAAGAACCTTTCCTGTAATTATCTCGTCCGGCATTCCTTTTACGGGTACATAATAAAAGCTGGTTTTATCGATGCGAAGCGCCCCAGCAGCCTTTTGGGCCACCGCGCTTTCCATGTCATCGATGTCGCCAAAGACACGCGCTCCACCAGGACAGTTAGCCACACAGGCTGGCTGACCGCCGGCATCTACCAACTCGTTACAAAAAATACATTTTTCTACTACATCGGTTCGTTGGATGCCATAGCCCTCATAGGGTGTGGGTACGGCAGCCTCAAACCAATAGGCGTTGGCGGTATTGACACGGCGAGCGCCGTAGGGACAGGCGTGTACGCACTGTTCGCAACAGATACACTCATCATAGTTTACCAAGGTAATACCGTCTTCACGCGTATAACTTGCGCCTGTGGGACAGGCTTCCACACACGAAGCCGCTTCGCACTGCATGCACGCGTGCGGCAGATACGAGCGTCCGGCCTCGGGATAGTCACCCCACTCGCAGCGCTCCACCTGGTTCCAGGCAACACCCGGCCGGGTGTTGTTCTGCATCTGGCAGGCCACCACACAGGCATAACATCCCGCGCAGCGTGTCAGGTCGATCACCATTGCCTTTTTCGACATAGCGTCACTCTCCTTTTCTCTGGGACTAAAAATCCAATATCCCCTACCCCCCCTGAGGTAATGAAACCATGCTAAAGGGAAGAAAGTAACATTTCCAGTAGCGTGAGATATGCCAGCATATTTCTTGGAATACTACGCTCCCTTGCGTATGCGAGGTTGATATAATGACCAGAGAGATGATTTGTGGTGATGCCGTCAGACGAGACGCGAGGTGGCCGCCTCTGACCTGATCACCTGAGAAAGACGGCGCGCACCTCTGTACTTTTCAATCACTCTTGTTTGCGCGCGGATGCGCGCGCAAAGCCGGTCTTGTACGTGCGCAACGCTACATGCACAACCAAGTTCCGGCACACGTTGTGTGAGTACTGCTTGCCGGTCTTCTACGTGCGCGATTGTGCGCGCGTAACGGTATGCACGCGGCTGTAGCGTCAGACCGGTTGCATAAGGGGGAGTGCTGAGCGCCGTGTGGTAGAAACTTACGCCCGCTGCCACCGCATGAAGGCATCCCACAACAAGGGTGTGTCTGACCAGGAGGTTTGAGGCATACTGGTGTTAAAGAAGAAAGGAATCCCATGACAAGCAAAGAGGATTTTACTGCGGTTCTGGTTCCAACGATGCCCTACCATAAACTGAAGATTGGCCAGTATATTGACCAGGCCAAAAAGCGTAAACTCTTTAAGGGAGAGGCGGTGTATGCCTCGGCAGAGGAATTGGCCGATCTCTACTATTTTTACGTGGAAACCGGCCAGCTGCGCTGCACCTTTATCAAACTGGATGGTGAAGCGGCTACGTTGTTTTATCGCAATGCCGGCAATGCCTTTTCAGTGGAATACAGCGGCATCGCGTCACTGTACCGCTTTAAGATGCGCTTTGTGGCCACCACCGATACCGTGGTGTTTGGCTTTACCCAGGCGCAACTCTATGAGCTCTGCCAAAGGGATCCAGGCATTTTCTTTGAATTCATATTCAACTGCCACATGGCCTTTGGCCAGATGGGCCATCGTCTGGCGGACTCTTCCATGCCCTCGGCCATGCAGAGGCTGATATTTTGGCTGCTTAAGCTTTGCGCGATATATGAGGCAGACGAACAAGGTGTACACACCATCCACGCCAATATCACCATTGAGCAGTTGGCAGAGTTGCTGAATATCCACGTCTCTACCTGCTCTCGCCTGCTCACCACCTTGGAAAGTGAAGGTCACATCTCACGCAATCGCTCGATCATCAAGGTCTTTGAAGCTGAACGTCTCTATGATTACGAGCAGTTTGACCCTTATCATCCCTGATGCGTGATTGGCGCTGCTGGCTGCCTTCGCGGCCGTTGCGGTTTTATCTATCACCCCTGATGCGTGAGTGGCGCGCCTCTGTTATGCCCAACGCGCAACCTGTCGGGTAGTTTTACCCTTGTGACACCCATCGCATGCTCACCAGGTAGCTCTACCTCCGTTACGCCTGGTGCTGCTTTCCTCCTTGAAAAATCAGTCCCGTTGAAAAATCATCCTTCTTAAAAAACAGCTCTCACACAAAACTGCTGATTCATATCCGATAGGGAACATGGTTTCAGTTAGAATGGGAGGGCAGAGTTTTATAATATAGGGCCTCGCAATGGGCAAAACGCATTCACAACCAGAGTCCCCAAACCTAAGAGCAAGGGAGAACGATTGATGGACAGAAAGAAACTGCTCATAACTTTAGCAATAACTTTAAGCCTGCTACTGGCGACTTTTACGCTGGCAGGATGCGATGAGGCAGAATCACCGGCCGCGCAGGCGGCAACGGTCAACGGTGAGCCAATACTGGAACAGGACATTACGGATTCCATTGAGGCCATGCGCTCACAATCCGGCTACACCGCCGATGTTGATTGGGCAACGGCGCTCGCGGGTAGCGCTTTGACGCCGGAATCCCTGCGCGAGCAGGTTATCGATTCTTTTGTGCGCAACATAGTCATTGAGCAGGCGGCCCTGGAACAGGGCTATCAGGCGGACACGACCGCTATCGATGAGCAGATTACCCAAGCCAAGACCACGGTGGGTGGCGATGAGCAAAATTGGACAGATACCTTAAAACGCTACGGCTACAAGGACGAGCAGGCCTATCGCGACATGCTGACCACCAGTGATCTTGCCGAACAAATGTATGATGCCTATATTGTTGAGCCAAGCGCCGAGGAGTTGGAGCAGTATGTCATAGACAATGCCACAAGCATTGAGGGTTATACCGTGCCAGACGATGGCGTGGTGGTGTATGCCGATGTGCCCGAAAGCGTCATTACCCAGCTCAAAGAACAGTGGGTAACAGCCAATAAGGGCATCAGGTTTCAGGAATATGTTGACGGGCTGGTGGAAGCGGCTGATGTGGTTATCAATCCGATACCAGAAGACGTACCCTATAACGTAGACATGAGCCTGGCTGAGGACATCAATGAGGAGTCTGAGAGCAACCCCACGGCCGGTACCACTTCTACCCCCGAGGCCATTGAGGCGGCCTTGGCCGCCGGCCTGGTGATTGAGGATATAGTGGTGGGCGAAGGTGCTGAGGCTATAGACGGCAGTGAAGTTGCTGTGTTCTACACCGGCACATTGGCAGACGGCACGGTTTTTGATAGCCGTCAGGCACCTGATGATCCCATCACGTTAACCTTGGGCCAGGGCACCGTCATCAAGGGCTGGGATGCTGGTTTGGTGGGCATGCAGGTGGGTGGCAGACGCCTGCTGACCATCCCGCCTGAATTAGCCTATGGCGACCAGGAATTGAACGACATTCCGGCCAATTCCACATTGTACTTTGAGGTTGAATTGTCTGCGGCCACTCAGCCCAGCGCGGAATCCAACGCAGGGGCAGGTGAGTAGTTGGAGCCGATAGATAGCGCCGACCAAACAGCCCGCTGTCTGCCCCTTTGGTGGCAACTCCTCTTCTCTCAGACTGTGGTGACGGGTGGCGCTATGGGTGACGGATAGCTTGACTGAACAACTAAGCAGCCCACAGCATGACCCACTCAAAAAGCCCTGCTCAAGAGCAGGGCTTTTTGCTGTTCATCTTCTTGCTTCAAGGATCAGAGGAGAACGGGAGGGATACACGAGGAAATGTTGGTAGGGAACAACAACACGTGTGGAGAGCAGGTAACATCTCGGTGGAACGCAGGGAGAATAACATTTCAGAAGTGCAGCACTACCGGTGTGCCCGTCTCTATCTGCGCATATAGTTGCTTGGCCACAGACAGGGGCAGGTTGACGCAGCCATGAGAACCGCGCGTTAGGTAAAGCTGCCCACCAAAAGATGATTGCCAGGTGGCGTCGTGCAGGCCCACACCCTGAATGGTAACGGGCATCCAGTAGGACACCGGCGACTCCCATTCATAACCGCCCTCTGGCAATTTGGGGCCCCTGAGCACTGAAGGGCTTTTTTTGTCCAAGATGGTGTACACTCCCTCCGGTGTCGCGTTACCACCAGAGAGCAGGCCCGTTATCACATCAGACTCCAGTACACAGGCTCCATCGACAAAATACCACATGTGTTGTTCGCTCATATCCACCTCTACATAGGTACTGCCCCAGTCCGGCACACCTACACTAGCGGCGCTCCTGCGCAGATAGGGTTCTCGTTCCTCTCCCCAGCGATTGGCCACCGCCGCATAGATGGCCTCAATCTCAGCGGTTTGATCTACCTGCCAGCCGTACGTACCGCCACTGACGCTTTTTGGCTGACCATATCCGTTTATGAAATCGCGCGTGGATCCCAGCGTATCATGATTGGCCGCAAATTCTGCTATCCAATTTGACACTTCTGTCGGATCCAACTCGCCAGAACCCCCACCGCTGCGATCCACCCAGTTGATAGCGGTGTGAGCATCAAGCACTACGCGCTCGTCACCCAACACGTAGGTGATGGAAAAGGGTACATAGCGATTAAACGTTTCCCTCCTCTGCGCCAATTCCGGATTGGTAGAAAGGACGGCCGGCAACGTGTAGGCGCCCTCAGCGTCTAGATCCAGGTTACGGAGTGTGGCCAGGAGCGCTGAACGTATCAGTTGGCGGGCCTGCTCACTCTCCAGTGTGGTACCTGGGTCTTCAGGAACAATCACATAGGCACTGTCCTTGAACTGCAAATAAGCGTCAATGGGCGGTCGCATCTGGGCGCTGTCAAAAAACGGTAGGGCGACACTGACCTCTTCAAGGCGGCTTTCATCCAGTTCTACGCTGGCAGTGGTAAAGGCATTATCGGATGTAAACAGACGCGCCGGCCAAAGCAGGGCGCTTTGCGCTTTGAGCAGGCGTTCAAGCTGACCATCCGGCACATAGCGCAGACCAACCTGCTCGCCGCTGATGCTGGCAAGCTGACCATCACGACCGCTGATGCTCAGGGTATAGTTATCGACCTGGGCAGCTATGGCGCCTTCGACATCTTGAGTGGCCATGAAGCTGACATCAACACCATTGACCGTAGAATTAAAACCAAAATGATCCATAAAGAAGTAGGCAAATCCGGCGTAAGCAGCTAAAACCACTACCGTTAAAGTGAGTATCGCAATCTTAAACCAGCGCAGGGAAGGTTTTTGCGGTATCGCCAGATGAGCGGGGCCAGGTGAATGTAGCGCGCCTACAGGATGGCCTGCGGCAGCCGCGTTGCCACTGAAGTGAAGGGGCGCAAAACCAGCAGGTGCGACTGAAGAAGCAGGGGGATGGGTGGGCCCGGTAGTGCCGGATGGGGTTGGTTTAGTGAAGTTTGGGACACCGCCGCCCGCCAAAGCCGGAGCGCCGCCCAACAGGGCCAGATCGTCTTCAAAGGTATGGTGATTTTTACTGGACACGTCGTTTAACCTATTCCCGTAACACGGCGATACCAAACCACACAGACAGCTGTCCGTGTGGTAAGTTTGCTCCCCAACTGGTTTTTGACTGGCATCAAACAAGACGCCGTCGCAAACCGCAGACCCACTTCAGAAGCACCCGGTAACACCCAACCAGAGTAACACGAAACACTGTGCCGTGACCAGTGCAATTCTGCGATAATGGGGTAACTGTCCTGTTACGACTTCCCAACCTGATCGCGCGACTGAGCGCATTAGTGCTCTTTTGACGCGCACTATTGGCAATGAAAGGAACGGCGATGGCTTTTTCTACCCTGATCCTGGCGGCGGGCGCAGGTACGCGCATGAAATCAGAAAAGCCCAAGGTGGCCCATGAAATTTTAGGTAAGCCACTGTTGCGCTGGGCTATTGATGCCGCCTGGGCTGCCGGCTCAAACCACGTGTTTACCGTTTTAGGGCACAATCACGCCCAAACCGCGCCCTTGGCCTTTGATACTGAGATAATCTATCAAGATAAGCTGCTTGGCACCGGTCATGCCGTGTTGATGGCCCGTCCGGCGCTGGAGCCTCTGGACGGCGATGATATAGTGGTTATGTCCGGTGATACGCCCCTACTCCTTTCCCAGACCATCACGCAACTGGCTGAGCGGCGGGCTCAGTCAGGGGCGGCGGCCTGTCTCTTAACCTTTGAGACAGCAAACCCCTCTGGATATGGACGCATCATTCGCGATTGGGCCCCTGGTGCCACAGAACGCGCTCCCAATAAGCAGGCCGGTACGGACAGGTGGACATATGAGGATGCCTGGCAGCATCAGGGCGACCGAACGCAAGACATCGCCTCAGATACACCGCTCGTCTCCTGCCCGGCTTTCAGGGGAATCGTTGAAGAGAGGGATGCCAACACCAAACAACGCCAGATAAGGGAAGTGAACGGCGGTGTCTATTGCTTTGAACGATCCTCTCTCTTTTCCCTGTTACAACAGCTGCGCGCGGATAACGCGCAGAAGGAGTATTACCTGCCTGATGTACTAACGCTGATGGTGCAAACCGGTTTGTCAGTGGAGGTAATCAGGGTTGTTGATGCCAGCGAGCTTAGGGGCATCAACGACAGGATACAGTTGGCTGAAGTTCAGGCCCTGGCCCAACAGCGCGTTAATCAACGGCTTATGCGCGCCGGCGTTACCATCTTTGATCCAAAAAGTGTGTGGATCGGCCCTGATGTAGAGCTGTCCCATGATGTGGAAATACTGCCGTTTACAACGCTGACCGGCCAAACCAAGGTTGGTTGGGGTACGATCATTGGACCCAGTAGCCGTGTAAACAACTCCACCATCGGCCAAAGCTGTGTCGTGGATGAAAGTGTTCTTATCGATGTTATTTTGGAGGACAGGGTTAGCGTAGGGCCACGAGCCTATCTGCGTCCGGGCACCGTGATGCGCGCGGGTTCTCATGCTGGCAGCCATGTAGAAATCAAGAAGTCAGAGATCGGCGCGGGCTCTAAGGTTCCCCATCTGTCCTATATTGGCGATGCCCGCCTGGGGAGCGAGGTCAATATCGGCGCCGGTTCAATCACCTGTAATTACGATGGCGTCCACAAAAATCCTACCATAATTGGCGACCGCAGCTTTATTGGCAGTGATACTATGTTAGTGGCGCCGGTTCAGATTGGCGCGGACTCTGTTACCGGCGCCGGTAGTGTGATAACCAACGATGTGCCAAGTGGCACCCTGGCCATTGCCCGACCACCACAGACCAATGTTGCAAACTGGACAAAACGCCAGAGGAAACGGCCGACAGACAGTGAGAAAAACGAGCCGTCTGACAAGGGGGCCAACGCCTGAGAACATCAGGCCGCTAACAAAGCAAATATAAACGCTCAGGGAGAGTTCTATGACCCAGGTAACCAAAGACATTATGTTGTTCAGCGGGCGCAGCAATCCCAAACTGGCGGCAGACATCGCGGCGATCCTAAACCTGAAGCTCCGCGAAATCACCACCAAAACCTTTGCCAACGGCGAGATCTATGCCCGCTACAAAGAGAGTGTACGCGGCGCTGACCTGTTCATTATTCAATCTGTGGCCTCCTACCCAGGCGGCAGCGTTAATGACGCACTGATGGAATTGTTGATAATGGTGGATGCCGCCAAACGGGCCTCGGCTCATTCCATTACCGCAGTCATAACAAATTTTGGCTATTCGCGCCAGGATAAAAAGTCAGCGGCCAGGGAGCCGATTACCGGCAAGCTCGTTGCCGATATGCTCGCGGTTTCCGGCGTTGACCGTGTCATCACCATTGACCTGCACCAGGGCCAGATTCAGGGATTTTTTGACATTCCTGTTAACCATATGACCGCTCTTCCCATTTTTGCTAACTATTTTAATGATATTGGATTGACCGATGTCTGCGTGGTTTCTCCCGATGTTGGCCGGGCCAAGGCGGCCAAGAAACTAGCCGATCTGCTAAAGGGGGATCTGGCTATCATGCACAAATCTCGCCCCGCCCATAATGAGGCCGAAATAACAAACGTCATCGGCAAGGTGCGCGGCAGAACCTGCATCATTAATGATGACATCATTGACACCGCGGGTTCCATCGCCTCTGGCATCAGCGCGTTAGAAGCTCAAGGCGCAGGTGACATCTATGTTTGCGCCACCCATGCGCTGTTTTCCGGCCCGGCCTATGAGCGCCTCAATAACGCAAACGTTAAGTCCATAGTGGTTGGCGATACCGTACCGGTACCGCCAGAACATCAAAACGACAAGATCAAGGTGGTGAGTGTGGCGCCTCTTCTGGCCCAGGCTATCAACAGCGTTTTTAACAATACCTCAGTTAGTGAGCTGTTTGATCCTGAATTTGCCATTTAGAGGTACTGAGGGGGTACTAAGGTGTTGCAAACACGCTCCCCTAGCTTCGCAGAAGATAGCAGAACCGGTATCTGCTTAAGAAAAGGTAGCTGTGTAACATGTTAATTATAGGACTGGGAAATCCGGGGGCAGAATATACGGCCACTCGGCACAATATCGGATTTTTGGCGCTGGAGCAGCTGGCACAACGGCTTGACACCAAGGGCCACTGGCACCTCCTGGGTAAATCTCTGGTGTTTGAGGCTGACATGCCACATCAGGCCGATGTCCTGGTCACAGCCGCAACATCAGACGGCAACTGCGCGCAAACAATCTCAGAAGCGCCCGAGCAACCACCGCAACAGTTCACCATCGCGAACGCCGTGCTTGTCTCACCCCTTATTCTGGCTAAGCCGCAAACCATGATGAACCACTCTGGGCGGGCCGTACGCGCCCTGCTCAAGCACTATGACCTCACGCTTGAGGATATGCTCGTGATTCACGATGACCTTGACCTGCCTCCGGATGCCATTCGCATCAGGCAAGGAGGAGGTTCTGGCGGTCATAATGGCATCCGCGACATCATTGCCGCCATTGGCCCTGATTTTCTACGCTTGAAATATGGCATCGGGAAACCACCAGGTCAGATGGATGCCAGCACGTATGTGCTTAAGCGCCTAAGCGGCCTGGATCTGGAAGAACTGCACCTGGGGGCCAGCCGGTGCGCTGAGGCCGCCTGGGCGCTCATGACCCAGGGGGTAACCTGGACTCAGAATCGTTACCACGAGCCTACCATCAGCAAAGCAAGGGAAGGGTAACGGGCAGGCCGGGCAGGTGAGGTTTTTGGCGGGTGAGGTCTCTGCCCGCCTTATAGAGGTGACAGGTCAACCAGCGGCGGCAGGATGGTGCTTTTTGGCAGGCTGAGACAGTCGATCTAAGCGTCGCCATTCTACAAGAATCATGCTGCCAGATGTCACAATAGATAGCAGATCAGCGATGGGGTACGTATAGTACAGCGACTGCAGGGAGCTAACCGCCAAAAGGCGTGGCAGCAACATGGGCAGCAGGTAGAGCAGGGGCACCAGAAACAGCAGCTGACGCGTCAGGGAAACAAACATAGACTTAAGAGGTTGGCCTGTAGCCTGAAAATAACCGGCCACAAGCACCTGGAGGCCAACTAACGGCATCATGAACATCTGTATCTGCGTGCCCTTGATGGTAAAGTCATACAGCCCTGCCTCCACCCCAAACATGGCCACAATAGGATGGGGAAAAAGGTGGAGTATCAGCCAGAAGAAAACGCCAAAGGAACTAACCCAGGCTAAAGAGATGTTAAAGGCGCGTTTGACGCGGTCATAAGAATGGGCGCCAAAGTTATAGCCCATAATTGGCTGCACGGCAATCGATATACCCAGAATAGGCAAAAATGAAAACATGGCGATGCGCTGCATAACGCCAAAGGCTGCCAGAGCGCCAGGGGCAGCTATGGGGTCTGTGGCGCCGTAGAGTACCAGTTGGTTGTTCAGGATCAGATTAAGCACAACCATCGCCGCCTGCAAAAAGAACGATGCCGAGCCCAAAGCACAGATATTGGCCATCAGGCGCAAACTAAGCTGAAAGGCCGGCCGGCGCAGCTTAAACGGGGCCTTTTTTGAAAAGGCAAAGTAATAAAAAACGGTAGCGGCGGTGACACCTTGGCCGATGACCGTGGCCAGGGCCGAGCCTAAAATGCCGATATTGAGCACCATCACAAACAGATAGTTAAATGCAATCCCCGCCAATAACCCAATGACCATGGTATACAGAGCCCTGTTAGGGTCGCCGGCAGTACGGATAAAATTGTTAAATCCCATACCAAAAAATTGCAAGATGAAGCCAAGGGAAAAGACGCTGATAAAGGTGTGGGCAGAGCCGTGAACCTCTGGGGTGGAGCCGGATAGGTGCAGCACCGGATCCATGAACAGTTGCACGGCCAGCGTACAAAACAGGGCCAGTGCAATGGTCAGGATAAAGGCGTTACCCAATACGCGTTCAGTGGCATCACGCTTGCCTTCGCCTAGCTTGATGGCCGCGAGAGCATTGCCTCCGGCGCCAACCAATACGCCCACAGCCATCGACATGGTCATCACGGGTGTGGCTACCGTAATGGTCGCCAGGCCCGTCTCGCCCAATTTCAAGCCCAAAAACACTGAGTCAATAACGTTATAGGAACCGTTGATGACCATACCCACAATTGAAGGAATGGCAAACTCAAGGATCAGTCGCCCCAGCTTGGCGGTTCCCATCCTATCTACCTGATCCTGCTTTTTTGTGTACTGAAGGCCGCGCTTGGAGACCGGCTCATCTGGCGTGTAATCCTCATCAGCCCGGGGATCCACAACAAGATTTGGATCAGGCTCGCAGTGGGCTTTGCTTAGGTAGGGAGAGGGTGACTGCGAAGAAGCAGCGGAAGAAACGGCCGTTTCCGCTGGCAGAGGGGTAGCCGCGTTTTGAGAAGGGGCAGATGCAGGGACAGCACTCTGACGCGCATCGTCAGTTGGAACGGCAGGCGCAGGGGCAGAATGCGAATTTGTGTGAGTGGACATATGCTGTGGCGGGTCGTTTTCAGGCCCATCTGCCAAAGGGTCTTTAGGCATGGTGGTATAACCTCAATTCTCAAGATAATTGATTGTAGCGCACTTGGACATGAGCAAATCCTAAGATTCAGCTCAAAGAGGATTTTGGCAACAAATTGTGGGGTTGACGTGGCAAAGGTTGACGTGGCAAAGCCACGCGCTACACTGGACGCCGCAGGGTGACCTCACCACTCAACACGGCCCGCTCCTTACCAAATCCGTCTTCCAACAGCAAGAATCCGCGCCCATCCACCCCAAGCACCCGTCCTGAAGCCAGGGGCTGGCCGGTAGGGTCACTCACGGTGACAACGTGACCGTGCAGGCTGAGGTACGCGTTGTATTCATCCTGGAAGGGCGCAAAATCGCCTCCAGCCGCCAGCCAGAGGGCATGATACGAGCGAATCTGAAACACGCATTCTGCGGCCACCTCTTCCAGTTTAAGATTGCGGTTAGCCATCTCCTGCAGATAGACAGTCGAAGCGGCCGCAGGAGAAGCAGGCGCGGCGCTGGTATCAGGTGAGCTGAAGGTGCTGTCGTGTGCCGTCGCTTGCTGCGCATCCTGTCCTGGGCGATAAACGTTAACGCCTATTCCGCAGATAACACAGTGCCAGTCCAGGTTGGCGCGGCGATAGTCCTCAATCAGGATGCCAGCCAGTTTACCACGCGCGCCCATAATGTCATTGGGCCATTTGATGTGTAGCAGAGGGGCACCTGAGCGCCTGACAGCATCTTTGTGGGCCTCAGCGTCTATTGGGGTGGTAGCTGCTGTGTGGAGAGCGACCTCCTGGAGAACAGAAGCCGTTTGTCGCCTGGCGGTTTTTTGGGTGCTCGCCGTTTTTTGGGTGCTGGTGGTTTGCCACCCTATGCAGTTACCCAGAGCCCGTCGCACCGCCAATGCCACCAGCGGGCTCAAGGCCGCCTGGCGATTGGCATCATCAACCGTCCCCAGATTTAATGAAAAGTAGAGACCGCCCTCAGGTGAACTCCAGGCGCGCCCCAATCGCCCACGTCCCGCGCTTTGGCACGAAGCCCTCACCACCAGCTCAGGCAGGAGCACGGGACAGGACTGCCGCTTGTTGGGAAGAGATGACGAGGGCGTCTTTGGTAGCCAGCCATCCAAAAGTCTGCGCACTTCGTTGTTGGTCGAGTCAACCTGGGGCAGGACAATAAACGTGCCGGTGTCTCCTTCAGGCATCGGCGATGGGTCGTCTCACGCTCTACAAAAACTGCGCGCCGGACGGTACTGCGGATAGCAGAATTGTGGATGGCAGAATTGTGGATGACACGATGTCGTGGCTTTCAGGTTTCAGAGTCCAGATAGACGCGCAGGCGGTTCAGCAGGGTATTTGTTTCATCAAGCAGATGTTGATTGTGTTCTCTGATGAAGTTGAGATCCCCCTGTTTGCCCGCAAGTTCCAGATCCCTGGCCAGGTCGCCAATATGATTGGCCTGTACCCCGTAACTGGCCCCCTTTAGGCCGTGCACAGTGGTGATGTAATCTTGAAGCTCCTCAGGCACAAACGCCGCAAGTTTGTTAAGCAGGTCAGGTACGCTTCGCGCGTAGCTTGTCAGAATGCGATGGTAAACGCGCTCTAACTGATACTGAGCCAGTCCTGCCTGGTAGTCGATACCCTCCACCGGTGTTTCTGAAGTCATAACTATCATCCAAATCCGTTAAGCACTAAACTGAGCCCCGGACAATACGGGTACAAGGCTGATACGTGCGCACAGGGCTGCCGGTTAGCGCAAAATCGCAGCTTGCGAGCCGTCCAGTACAGCCTTGTTGCTATCGTATTCTACAACAAGGCTACAGAAATGGCGGTGAGATTTTTCTACAGAAATCGTTTTGTGTGAGCGGTACCTGTTGACGGGCCCAACTGCGGGATATGCGACAGAGTGGTAGGTCAGCTCCTGTCACGCGACCAGCAGCGAAGCGGCGGCGAAGAAAAATGCTGGCTGGACAAGAGACGGAAACTGTCATAAAATCCTGGAGCTGCGTTGGGGCATCGTCTAATGGTAGGACAGCGGTTTTTGGTGCCGCTAGTGGGGGTTCGACTCCCTCTGCCCCAGCCAGGAGAGTCCGAAGCGCCACCCTACGGCTCGCCAGCCTCAGCCACCCTACCGCTCGCTGCTGTGACCGGTAGCAGATATCCGCAACGGGGGGGGGGTTCCGCCTCCTGCACACTCCTATAAGTGGCAGCTGGCAGACACCCGCAAGGGGATGCCCTATCATCTGGCGAGGACGTGACCGACAGATACCTGTAAGAGAGGTGCCGTAAAGCAACCGTGGATACCCCAGACCACCCACTAACAACAACTGAACCTGTCGGAGCCAAGGACAATATCTGTCCTGCCCCTGCTCCTGTTGCCGCTCAGGATGATCGCAAGACCATTTTCTTTGATATGGATGACGTTTTGGTTGACTATACCGGCGGCTATGCCCTGGTTAGCCCGGCAGAACTGGAGGCGGCCGGTGGTCAGTTAAAAAACGTGCCGGGCATTTTTGCTCGCCTGTGCCCAATGCCCGGTGCCCTCACCGCTGTCAAGGCGCTTGCGCGGCAGTATGAATGCCATATCCTTTCTACAGCACCTTGGGAAAACCCCAGCGCCTGGAGCGACAAGGTATACTGGATTTTTCGCCATTTTGGCTCAGATCGCGAAAGCCCCTTCTACAAGCGCATCAACCTGACGCACGATAAGGGTACCTTTTGCGGCGACTATCTGATTGATGACCGCAATAAACATGGCGTAGTGCGCTTTTCTGGTCTCTGGCTTAAATTTGGCAGTGAGCGCTTTCCAGACTGGCCTGCCGTGCTGGCTTTTCTCCTGCCCAAATGACCTTAAACGGGCCGGACACGCGCAAGGGTTAACGCGCCGGTTACCTGTTTGCCTTTGACAGGGTTGAACGCGCTGAGGGATTGGTGCAGAATTCTTGCCATGTCTTGTTCCTTGTTTGTTTTTAAGAGGGCTGGACGCGCCCAAAGGAACGCTCAAAGGCTCACGTTTGGCTTTTTCGCCACAATCGGTTCGCTCATTGTTGTCTGGTTGTTTGCTGGTTGCTTGCTTAGGCTGCGGATGACCTGGCGCTTAAAACATGTTAAACTTATCTACTAACTATACTGATTGGGCTTCGCACAGGTGAATGGGAGCCCCTGGCAGAAATCCCCGGCCAAATCCTGGACAAAAATCCTGCACGGGGATCTCCAGTGGAAACCTACACACGCTGATGGCACTGCTTCTTAACCGTGTGAGCCGCACCAGCCTTGAGCTGAAGGCGCGGCGCACAGGTGCCGTCTTGGTCAGGAATTGAAGGAGATACGGGTCATCTGCCAGCTGTTTTGCATAAGTTCGACGCACGGCATCACTGCCACTGAGATGGTGCGCGAGTTTTTTACCCATGCCAACAAAAACCCACATGGCTGGGGCTTTGCAGACTTTTCCGGAGCGCAAACAGAACTGCTGCGCTGTCCCGAACCCGCCAACCGCAGCACGCTGGCCAGCCAACTGTTGGCGCAGCCCCTGACATTGGCGAACGCCCTGGTGCACATTCGCATGGCAACGGTAGGTCAGATAGAACTCGACAACTGCCACCCGTTTGTGGCTGCGGATGCCAGCGGTCGGAAATGGACGCTGATCCATAAGGGGACTGTTTTTGACTACTCGCCTCTGGATCCCTATTTCACCCTGCAACAGGGTTCCACAGACAGCGAGCGCATACTGCTTTATCTGATCGATCAGATAAACAGAGCAGGAGCAAACAAGGCGACAGAGCTGACAGCCGCTGAGCGCTTTGCGGTCTTTGAGCGGCTGACACGTGAGATCTCAGTGGGTGCCTGCCTCAATTTGATTGTCTTTGACGGTGAGCAGTTCTTCTTGCACGCGAACTATAAAAACGCCATCAGGCTACTGCACTGTGCCGATTGCGCGCTGTTCTGCACCTCGGCACTGACCTCAATTCCCGCGCAGGTAGCAACCTCAGCAGACGAGCGCGCACCCGAACATCCCCAGACTGGACGGCGCTCCACACAGCCGCATACATCCCCTGTCCTACCCTGCTGGGAAGATCTGCCGCTTTGTACCGCCTTTGCCTACCGCCAGGGTCGCCTGATTCGCCAGGGACAGCCTCACACACATGAATACTTTGACAATGAGGAGGACACCCGCTATCTCTATCAGGATTTTGCTGCCCTTTAGCCCCCGTGCGACAGACAGCAAGCTGCCTTTTACGGGGGTGACATTACCGGGACAAGACGCACGAACACTCCTGACTACAGGCAACACAGCAGAAGAGGAGGTGAGAGGTCGGTGTTGAACAGGCAGCAGGTTTTGGACATGCTTTGGCAGCGGTTTATCGAGCCAACACGACGGCTGCGACCACTCTTTACTGGCGTAGAGTTGGAAATGCCACTTGTCAACCAAAGTGGGGCGGCAGTGGATTTTACGGTCGTACATGCCCTGACTGAGCATTTCCTCACCAAGGCTGGCTTACAAAGAGCGGCACTGGACAGTTACGGAAACACCTTTAGCGTGCACTCGCCGCAAACCGGTGATGTGCTGTCGTATGACTGTTCCTACAACAATCTAGAGTTCAGTTTTGGCCGGACAGACGACCTGCACCAGGTTCTGCGGCGCTTTGAGCGCTATTTTTGCGTAGCTCAGGAATTTCTGGGTCGCCACGGGCACGGCTTAACCGGCATGGGCATCAACCCGCGCTATCGCGTAAACCATCATCAGCCCATACCAACTGCGCGCTATCGGATGCTATACCATCACCTGAGTAAGGCCGCCACCATAAAGCTGCCGCGCTATCTGCATCACTACTACAACTACGGCATGTTTACCAGCGCTTCACAAATACAGTGCGACGTTAGCTTTGAACAGCTGGTGCCAACATTGGTTGTCCACAACCTGCTGGAACCCCTAAAGGCGGTGCTGTTTGCCAATTCACCTTTTTACGACGCTGGCGTTCAGTACCTCTGCGGGCGTGATTTCTTGTGGGCCAACAGTATGCAAGGCTATAATCCTCATAATGTCGGCTCCTTTGAGCAGCTGCCGGCAACGCCTACTGAGCTTTTATCCTATCTTTCAGGCTTGAGTATCTACTGCGCGCGACGCCAGGAAAAGTACCTTACCTTTTTGCCGTTACCCATCGTTGATTATTTTGCACAACCTCACATCAGCGGCGAATACTTTGCGCTGGGCAGTTACCACCAGATGGAGTTTATGCCTGAGCGCGACGATCTGAACTATCTGCGCAGCTATAAATTTACGGACTTAACCTTTAGAGGCACCATTGAATGGCGCAGTTGTTGTTGTCAGCCGGTGCGCGACGCCATGAGCGTCGCGGCCTTTCATCTGGGGTTGATGGGTAAGGAGCAGACGGAACATCTAAAAGAATTGCTTACTGCTGATACCGTGCTTTTTGGCCAGGGCTTTACTCACGCAGAGCTGCGCGCGTTGTTAGTATGCGAGCAGTGGCCACAGTTTATCAACCGCAATGCGCTGCGCTCATTGCTGTTGTCTGTCCTGGAGGTGGCCCGTGGCGGGCTTGAGCAGCGCGGATTGGGTGAGGAAGTCTATCTAAACTGCCTGTTTGAACGAGCTGAACGCCTGGAAAATCCAGCGCAGCGGATGCTGCGGATGCTCGCTTCTGGGGTGAGCTTGGAAAAAGTGATCGCTGATTACGCCGTGTTATGAGGGGTAAACAGGTCAGAACTGAGACCGCCTGCGCGCGGCCCTGCTTCTTCCTATGCTAAAAGCTGATCGATGCCACTTTTGTCCAGGCGGTGCAAAATCCATTCCTTGCGAACCTGGGCTCCTATACCTTTATAAAAACGCAGACTGGGCTCATTCCAGTCCAGACACGCCCACTCAATGCGAGCGTAGCCGCGCTCTTTGGCCAGCTGGGCCAGGGCCTTGAGCAGTGCTCTGCCCAGGCCGTGACCACGGGCCTGTTCCTTTACAAACAGGTCTTCCAAAAAGAGCCCGGACGTTGCCTCCCAGCTAGAAAAGTTGCGAAAAAACAGAGCTATGCCGCAATCGACACCGTTCAGCATTCCGATCAAACATTCTGCTTCTCCGCCCACAAACAATGTGTCATGCAGTTGTTTTGCCGTGGCGTTGACCTCTTGCAACGAGTGCTCGTGTTGGGCAAGCTGCCTGACCATCTCTACTATGAAGTTCTCATCACCGGCCTGAGCCAGTCGAATACTGATATGGCGAGACGCATCGTGCAGAATCTCTTGAGATTGCCGGTTTTGCGTGTTCTCAGCCTTTGTCTCTGGGTTTGTTTCTGGATTGCCCATTGGCGTTCCTTTCGTTTTTTGTAGACTGTCTGGCCCCGGCCATCGATACTGGTCTGTTGCGCAAACGCCTTGCAGGCACCAAACGCAGACACAAAACCGCGCCGGTATGTGTCTCGACCCGCAATCAGAGCAGTAACTTACTCTATAATACTATGTTATAGCGTGGGCGATTGGCGCAGCGGTAGCGCAGGTGCTTTACACGCACAAGGTCAGCGGTTCAAGTCCGTTATCGCCCACCACTTCACCGCTCACCACTTCTTACCCCGTTTTCCTCAGATGCCTGGTTGCAAAGATGGTGCTGACTATACCTTCAACGTGTTCCGTAGTTTTTTTGCCGCTACCACAAGATTTTTCAAACTTGGTATGGTTTCAGTGTTTCCGCGTGTTTTTAGTCCACAGTCAGGATTAACCCACGCTTTTTCAACAGGTACGGTTTGTAAGATTGTCTCAATGGTCGCTCTGATTTCTTCTTCAGATGGCACACGCGGAGAATGAATATCATAAACTCCTGGGCCCACCGCAGCTTTAAATCCACTTTCCTTAATAGCAGTTAGAATCGCCAGGGATGAACGGCTTGCCTCGAAGGTAATCACGTCGGTGTCCATAGCGTCAATGTCACAAATAATATCCTGAAACTCGCTGTAGCACATATGGGTATGAATTTGCGTTTCAGGCTTTACTCCGCTGTGCGTCAAGCGAAACACCGGAATTGCCCAGTCAAGATATTCACGGTGCCAGTCAGATTTTCTCAGCGGCAGTTTTTCTCGCAGAGCCGCCTCGTCAATCTGTATAATTGTAATGCCCACAGCCTCAAGGTCAAGAACCTCGTCACGGATGGCAAGAGCAATTTGTGTCGCCTGTTCTTTGTTGCTCACGTCTTCACGAGGAAACGACCAGTTAAGGATTGTCATTGGCCCGGTGAGCATGCCTTTCATTGGCTTATTTGTCAAGCCTTGTGCATATATCGAGGTTTCGACTGTTATCGGTTGTTTGCGGCTGATATCCCCATAAACAATCGGCGGTTTTACGCATCGTGTGCCATAGGACTGAACCCAAGCGAATTGTGTGAACAAAAAGCCGTCAAGGTTCTCGCCAAAATACTCTACCATGTCGTTGCGTTCAAACTCGCCGTGGACAAGCACGTCAAGCCCAATTTCCTCTTGAAAATTAACAACTCTGGCCGTCAATTCCCTCAGTTTTGCCTCATACTGTTCCTTTGTAATGTTGCCCTTGCGGTAATTTGTGCGATTTTTTCGAACCTCCTCAGTTTGCGGGAAGGAGCCAATGGTAGTTGTAGGCAGCAAGGGTAGATTAAATACTTGTTTTTGAATAGTAAAACGTTCCCTGCGAATGGGCAGGCGGATGTAGTCGCTTTCTTTCAAGGAGCCAAGACGAGATGTTACGGCAGAATTTACGCCCTTTTCGAGCCCGGCATGCAGCGCTCTATTGCTTTTGTATACCGCAGATTCTGCGTACTTGTTGTCACCTCCGAGTAAGGAAAGTTCAGCAAGCTCGATCAGTTTTTCCTCAGCACAGGCAAGAACCCTGCACGCAGATTCTGGCAGCTTCTTTTCGGGCACAATTGAATACGGGACATGGAGCAGTGAGCAGGATGTTCCTATAACAACCGGCGCGGCATGTTTTTGGATTTCCGTAAGCAGCTTTAATGTCTTGGTATAGTTATTTCGCCAAATATTTTTACCATTTACTAAACCGGCAAACAAGGTTTTGTCTGGCGAAAATCCGCTTTTAACAAGATTCAGCGTTTCTTTGCCTTCAACAAAATCAAGCCCGATACCGTCAAACGGCAATGCGATAACGTCATCGTATGCGTCACGGATATCACCAAAGTATGTTTGCAGCAGAACTTTTACGCTACCTTTTTGGGCCAAGAGCGCAGAGTAAATCTGTGTGAACAGCGCATTATCGTCCGGCGTCAAATCCGTCACAAGGATTGGCTCGTCGATCTGAATCCACTGCGCGCCAAGGTTGCCAAGCCGTGTGATAATGTCTACGTAGGCTTTTGTTATCTGCTCGACAAAGTCGCTTGCTTGCTTGTGTTCATACGTCGCGAGTTTAAGGAATGTAAACGCCCCAATCACAACAGGCTTTGTTTCAAAGGCCGCCGCTTTTGCCTCTAAAAACTCGTCAAACAGCTTGCTGCCCTTCAGGGCAATAGCGGTATCATCCTCAATTTCGGGAACGATATAGTGATAGTTGGTAGTAAACCACTTGCGCATAGAAAGAGCCTTAACGTCACCTTTTTCGCCTTGATAGCCCTTTGCCATAGCGAAATAGGTATCTACTCCTGAAAACCCCAAATCACGGTAGCGTTTTGGGATAATGCCAAGTAAAAAGGCGGTATCAAGCATCCCGTCATAAAAAGAAAAATCTCCCGACGAGATAAAGTCTATCCCGCCGTCTGCCTGCTTTTTCCAATGCGCGAAGCGGAGTTCTTTTGCCTTCGCGAGAAGTTCATCTTCTGTACTCGCACCCTTAAAGTAACTCTCGGTGACAAATTTAAGTTCGCGATTGCTCCCGATACGAGGGTAACCGATAATGGATGTCTGCATGGTTGTTTTTCTCCTCTGTGCGTTCTTTTCTTCTATGTGCCCCAATACTGTAAGGCGATTTTTTGCCCTTGGTCAATTTTCGCCCACTGTTCGTCCTCAGTGAGTTTGTTGCCTCCATCGCAGGAGGCAAAACCGCACTGGTGTGAAAGCAAAAGCCGCTCTTTCGGGATAATCTTGGACGCTTCATCGAGCATTCTGATAACACGCCTTTCATCATCAAGCGTATTTGTCTTGCTGGAAAGCAGGCCAAGGACGATTTCAGTGTTTGGCTTATCCTTGAAAACAGTCAACGCTTCAAGCGAACCCGCCCGCTCATCGTCCCACTCAAGGAAAAAACGGTCGTATTTCAGTTGCTTTAAGAACAGGTTCGCAATCTTGATGTACGAGCCGCCACCCATATTGCGGCTGTCGTAATTGCCACGACAGTTGTGCGTCCACATGGTAAGACCAAGACTGTGTCCAAAGTCAATCAACCTATTGTTAATGTCGATAAATTCCGCTGCCAACGCCCGAACGGTTGTGTGGTTGATGTTTGTGCCTGTATAGGGAGAGTTGGGATTATCATCCGCAAAAATCTCCCAAAGACAATCATCAAATTGCAATATCTTTCCGCCTGCTTCGATATATTCCTCTATAAATTCTTCATAGGTACGGGTAAGCCCTGTTTTAAGCTCATGCGGATTTGCATAAATTGCATTCTTGCCACCGATAGCATCCGACCACGATAGTTCGCCAAAAATATGCGACGGCGACGGAATGCAGAGTTTTGTTGCTCTGTCGCCCGCCATTGCTTTTAGGCGCTTGAACACAGAGATAAAGTGATGGTTCTTACCGGACAATTCACCCGTAATGCGCAAACCGATGTCACGGCGCGTTTCGTATTTCTGCGTTTCGTCTTTGTCGCGGAAGAAGTAGCCGTGTTTGGCGATGTAGCGCTCCACACCACCAATCCCCCAGACAAAGTCGAGGTGCCACATCGACTTGGAATACTCACCGTCTGTGATAATGGACAATTTGTGTTTTATTTGTTTCGCCACAACCACACAGGTAGCATCTGCCTCGCATTGCTCGTAGCCGGGCAGCGCGGCGTAAAAAGGGTAGGTGATGTCGTCCCTGCTCTCGATTTCACGTTTATAGTTGAGCAAATCTGTCGGGCGCAAGAGACTGCCTACGGTTTGAAACTTAGTACTCATATAATAAAGCCCTCCTTAATAGGGTATAACCATAGTATACCGCCGAAAGGGAGCTTATAGGTAACACCAAAATAATATATTGAGTTATAGCTATAGGCTATAGCCTATTTTCGATTTTAACTCCGTATTCAGCCACAACGGCCTTTAGTTCATCAAGGTAACTGTTTGCCTGTCGCGTCAACCCTATGTCCTTATGGGCGATGTAGCCAACCTCAATTTCATCATCCACGAGCAACGGAATGGCTTTTATATTCTCGCCGTTTAGGTCTGCGCTCACAATGCCTGTGGATATGGTGTAACCGTTCAGACCTATCATCAGATTAAAAATAGTCGCCCTATCACCAACCTTGATGTCTTTTTTAGAGAATTCTGCGCTAAGGATTTCCTCTGAAAAATAAAACGAATTAAAGTCGCCCTGTTCAAATGAGAGGCGCGGGTAGTTAGCCAAATCATCAAGCGTCACGGCCTTTTTCTTCGCCAACGGACTGCCCGAACCCGTAAAGATGTGTGGCTTAGATATAAAAAGGGGGTGAAAGGCCAGGCCGTTTTCGCGAAATGTCTTCTCCATAACCTTGCGGTTAAACGTGCTCACAAATAAAATACCTATTTCGCTTCGCAGGTTTTTTACATCCTCAATAATTTCAAATGTCCGTCCCTCACGCAAGATATATTCGTACTCATCAGCATTTGTCTTTTTTACCATATTGACAAAAGCGTTGATGGTGAATGCGTAGTGCTGCATTGAAATAGAGAGGATTTTGCGTGACGGTTTCTTACGAAGAAATCGCTCTTCAAGTAAGCCCGATTGTTCTACAACTTGGCGGGCATAACCCAAAAACTCCACGCCGTCAGCCGTCAGGGAAATTCCGCGCGGTGTGCGTATGATAAGGTCAAGCGTGAGCTCGTTTTCCAGATCTTTTAAGGCGTTGGAAAGGCTTGGCTGCGTGATAAAAAGGTGTTCGGCGGCCTTGTTAATTGAGCCACGGTTCACGATTTCAATAAAATATTTGAGTTGCTGTAAGGTCAATTTTACCCCTCCCTATAAGCATCTACAATCCGTTTCATAATCGCGCTGCAATTTTCTTTCTTATGTGGAAACACAAATGAGCTACGCTATTCTTTGACCGGTTCTTGTCAAAGAAGTTCTCTGCTCCGCAGGTTGGACAATTTATTATCCCGGCCATAAGATTGGCAAGTTTTCCCTGGTTGATTTCTCCCAATGCGGCTGGGGGCATAGGGGAACTCAACGGTGCGGGAGTCGCGTCCACCGTTTTCGGTCTCCCTAACAGCCAATCGAGTAAACCTAAACCATCCCTTTGCTCGTTGAAGCGTCGTGTCAGACAGTTCTACCGTTGCTGATTGAAGCGTATCTTAGGATTCTACCAGAAATCCCATCAGCATTAAATCTTATTAACTCAGCTGTGATGTCTAAAGAAAAGAAAAGGGCGCGCGCCATGAATCTTTGCGCCTGTGAGCTCAAACACCAGATAACCTGCCCACAAACGGGCACAAGAAATCAAAAGGGCACAGGTGAGAAACACTGCCCACAGAGCCTCAAAATTCACAATGAACTGAAGAAGGTGGCCAAGGAGATGGAAAACCTACTGTATTATCCAACACTATTTATGGTCAAAAAAATAATGCATCTAACATAACGCAAGCTGCGACAGGTTGCGGCCGGGTTGACCACAACTGAGGAATGGTTGGGCGGGCAGTCTACTGCCTCCGGATTTTAGTTATCCTCTCATCTTGGCCGACCATCATGATGCGCTACATCCTTTTCTTTATGTTTATCTGCCTGCGTAGCTCGGCCTTGTATGTCCATTTTGAGTCAGAGGAAAAGCGACCAGCCTCGAAAGACTGATCGCTCATACCAAAATCAAATTGTTGCAGTGAACCCTCCCGTAGTCGGTGGAGTCACGCTTCATCGGATAGAGCTCCTGGCCTGGATTGTATACATAATCCTTCAAGGCAAGGCATCTCGGACAGGGACGACCCTAGCTTATCGAATTGTTCTTATCGCTCCCTACCTTTTCCCGTCTGCCTCCTTGCCAACCCCTTACCAACTGGCGCAACAACTGGCGTCCTTGCATCTGAACCGCCGTCCTCCTCTCAAGCCATTTCATTCTGCTCTTCGCTCCTGCCTTCCCACTTAAGAGTCCTTCTTGTGACAAAGGCTATTAAAAAGAACAAGGCGCTGCCCACGGAAAGAAACGCCGCAAATACCAAGGTGGCATTGAACGTGTTAAATGTGACCATCAAAGTAGAGACAATAGGCGCAGAAAGCCCGCCTATCAGGCCCACGCCAAGCTGGGCGTAACCAAGGATCTTCGTGTAATTTCTCGCGCCAAACATTTTTCTGATAACTAATGGCACGAGCGTTCCCACTACGGTCATCTGATCGGCAAAAAAGAAGATCGCTATCAATAATACCGCCTGGTTTGCATGGAAGAACAGGATGCCCAACCCTGACAGCAACTGCGCACCCAGTATGATGAATACCGACGGATAAGCCCCCAACCGGTCTATCAAAGTGCCAAGCAGCGGTGCAATCAGGCCAAACAGAGCCGTTGTCGAGATCATCAGCGAGCCAAACTGTACCCCGTAGCCCCATTCCTCAGCGGCAAGCGGCCAGAGGTTCTGATAGCCGCCAAACAGGGCACAGAACCCAACAGCAACAAAAAGCGCCGCAAAGGGTATCGAAAGCAGTCCCCGTTTGACAGAGGTACCGCTGGCCCTCTTGTCTCCGGCAGTGATGGTTTCCATGCCTGTTTCCCAGCCGTAAGGCTTCAATCCCTTATCCTCAGGCTTGAAGCGGACAACAAACAAGGTAAAGGGGAGGGCTATCACTACCGAAATGGCCGCAACAAGGAGATAAGCCATGCGCCATCCAAAGGCAGCAATGATGGTCGCCTGTACAAGGGAGAGTATTGCTGCGCCCAAAGCGCCAATGATGGTAACAACTCCCAAGGCAAAGGCACTGCGTTTTGCAAACCAGTTTGTCACGATGATCGGCGCCCCTACCATGAAGAAGAAGCCGCCCGACAGGCCTATGACGATTCCAGAAAAGTACCATTGCCAAAGTTCTGAATATGTCCCCATGAGCGCAAAGGCTATCATGCACACCAGAAAAGAACCGGTAAGCAGCAGGGGGGTCTTCAGCTTCAGCCACAGGCGGCCGACGTAGAGTTGGGAGAATGCCATGCAATAGGTCGTGCATGTCAGCCAAAGCGCAAACTCATTGACGGCAAAGCCCATTCCGCCTGCCTCAACAGGAGCACAGACTGCTGCAAAGAAATTCCCGGAGTTGGCAAGTATGGTTTGGATGCCAGCAACACCTAACACGCCCATTCCCACTACCTGGAGCCATATCCAGAAACTGGTCTGCTTGTTGCCAGATGGGGGACTCGTGTTGTCCGTCGCATTGCCCGGGCTGCTTGAATTGCCGCGCTCGCCCGAACCGCCGACTTCCGTATCCGTATCCATTTCAGTTTTCTTGCCACTTGGCCCTGATGGTGGCGTTTTTCGTCACATAAGCGAGCACTACGCAGATAAACCCAAAGACGGCAAGGGCCGCGCCAAAGACGAGCGCGGCATCGAAATTGCCGTATGCCATGTAGAAGAAGGACACGGCGGGAGCAGAGAAACCACCTATCAAACCAATGCCCATTTGCGTATAGGAAAGGATTTTTGTGTAGTCCTTGGCACCGAAGGTCTCCCGTATCAAAAGAGGGGCAGTTGTACCTACGATACCTCCTTGGAAGGCAAAGAAGAATACCAGCACCAGCACTATAGCCTCGCTTTGGTGGAAGAATAGCAAACCCAATGAGGCAAGTAGCTGAATGATGATGATGCCAAAGGAGGTCTTATAGGGCCCGATTTTATCTATAACCAAACCGATAATTGGGCCGCAGAGCATGAACAGGCTGGTAACAGAAATCATCATCGCGGTAAACAGAGGGTCAAAGTTCCATTCCTCTGCAGCAAAGCCCCAAAGGTTTTGAAAGCCGCCATAAAGGGCAAATGAGCCTGCCGCCAGAAAGATGCAGATAAAGGGCACAGAGAACAAGGCTTTATTAGCGGGGATACCGGCTGCTTTCTCTGATCCGGCGGTAATATTTTGCATCCCTGGCTCCCAGCCAAAGGGTCTCATGCCCTTTTTGCTTGGATCATATACAAATACGAACAATATCCAAGGTAAAGCGAGTGCACAAGCGATAATCGCAACAATGAAATAAGCTGTCCGCCATCCAAATGCAGCGACAATCATCGCATCTATCGGGCTGAGTATTGCCGCAAGGATACCGCTGATGATACCAACCACCCCAAGAGCAAGGCCAACTCGCTCCGCAAACCAGTTGGTCACGAGAATTGGAGCCGCCACCATAAAGTACACACCACCAGCAAGTCCTATGACCGCCCCCGAAATCCAGAATTGCCATGCTTCGGTATAGGTTCCCATCAATGCCATGGCTGCTATAGAGATCAGGAATGATGCCAGCAAAAGCAGCCTGGTGTTTACCTTTGGCCAAAGGCGTCCTACATAAAGCTGGGATATGGCCATGAAAACCGCATAGCAGGTTATCCACAGTGTCAGTTGTCCCGGGTCTATCTGTAGCTCTTCGCAAATATGAGGAATGAAGTTTCCTGCGTTGACCAGTATGGTGACAAGGCCTGCTCCGCCCAGAAAGCCCAGGCCAACAACAATAAGCCAGGCCCATGTGTTCCCGGATTTCAATTCGCCCTCATTTAGTTTATTATTAGTTTCAGACATCACAATTCCTCCTTATCATTGCAACCCACAATTGCAACTGAACGTAACCCTGTGCCGGCAGGCACAGGCGAGCTTGCGCTACCGCGCCGTATTGCACATTGACGCGACAGCGCATCGTTGGGTTAGTAGGTCATCGAGTCAGCAAAATCCAGCGGCTTTTCCCATCCATCTTCTTCACCAGATCCTCGACTTCTCCGTGATACATGCACCATGCCTGGCAGTGCTGGACACACATGGGCATCTTGCCCCTGGCAACACGCTCCTCGCACATGTCGCAAGCCTTAGTAAGCACCGGTGCCCAAGTCCATTCCCAATTTCCGGCTTGGTTTCCGCTATCGTATTTCCATGGCCCGGTCTCGGTGAGCTTGATGCCAAATTCGCCCTTTACAAGTCCTAACTCCTTTTTGCAAGCTACCTCGCAGGAGTGACAGCCAGTGCAGAACTCGCTATTAATCAGAATCCCTTTCATCGCTTCCTCCTAAAAATAACAATACCCATTCTGCTTATATTCGTCGTAGTCTGGATATCCCTCGCCGGGCGTATATTTAATGAATCCGCCCCGCTTGATCACCTGCTCGCCAGGAAGAACATCGCCTTCCTTATAGGGATATATTTTGCAAATCATGCACTTGATAGATGTGCCCACCCCTGAAGGGCCAGTCTCAAAAGCCTTGGTGCAATTGTTTGGATTCGCGGTAAACGTACCAAAAAGGCTTGGTTCTTCAGCATCGCTCTCCGGGAACCACCAGCCATGCTCAGCGCTGATAGTCTGTTCGTTGACGACCGGCGATAGTTTGGCTTTCTGTCTGAATCGGCCGTGGTCGTTCTCAATCCAAACGTAGTCGCCTTCACCAATGCCATAGTGCTTCGCCGTTTTTGGGTTAATGGTAACCAGCGGCTCCCCATGCATCTCGCGCATGGTGGGAATCTGTCTATTCTCCGAATGGAAGAACTCCCAAGACCTGGCACCGGTAGTAAGAACCAAGGGGTACTCTTTCATCAGCTCAGGGGTTGACAGTGGACTCTCTGGCGGCTCAATGTGGTAAGGTGTGGGATTAAGACCCCAAATTGGGTAGACGGCCGGCACCAGCTCGACACGGCCACTCAGGGTGGCAAAGCCAATGCTGCCGTCTGGTCTGCACATGCCCTTTTCGTGCTTGCGGTACACGCTGTTCCATTCGTCGTAAGCGTAGCCTCCCCTTTCCGCCAACTCATGGTGTTTCAACTTGAATTGAGTGACATTGACCTTTGCCGATTCAAGGCTGAGGTTTGTGGATTTTTCCTTAAACAGATCGGGATCTGGCAATGAACAGTCAGTGAGGAGCCAGTCCATCATCTCGATATCGTCTTTCCAGGGGAAGTACTCAGGATTCAGGCGTCTGCCCATATCGAGCATGATTTCCTCATCGGATTTTGCCTCGTAGAAACTACATGCCTTGCTTATGGAACGTACCGGCGTCCACCACGTGCGACAGGAATTGCGCTCTGGACTCATGGAAACAGGCAGCAACATGTCGGCACAGGCAACCGAGATCGGTGTAATGAACGGATCGGCATTGACCACGAACGGCACACGCTTCATGGCCTCATAAACACGAGGCGCATCCATCGCCGGGTTTGCAATGGTGTTTGAGGTTTCAATCCAGCACATCCGGATGGGGTAGGGCTCGTCACATTCCATAGCCTTGAGTACGGCGTCAGAGGCGGCATGTGTGGTAAACTCCTCGCAATCATCGCCAAAGGTGTACTTCATGGTCAGTTTCTTTTCGCGCCATTCCTTAGGAATGACCGGCTCGGTCAAAGGAAGATTGGTGGCGTTGTACGCATTGCGGATCAAAATGTTTCCGCCTGGCACGTCGAGATTGCCAGTGATTGCCATCAAGTCACAGCAGGCCAGGTTAAGCGACATGGCCGAAAGCTGCTGGTCCATTGCCAAGCCCCACTGGATGGCAGCCGGCTTGGTCGTGGCGTAAAGACGTGCAGAGGCTATGATGTCGTCTGCGGGAATGCCCGTTACCTCCTCTGCCCAGGAAGGGGTGTACTCCTGCATAGCCTGAGCAAGAGCTTCAAAGCCGGTGCACCAGCAGTCGACAAAGTCCTTATCGTAAAGCTCCTCATTGATGATGACGTTGAGCCATGCGCAGGCGAGGGCAGCATCGGTGCCAGGCCTTATCTGCAAGAAGTGCTCTGCGCGTGCCCCCCACCAGGTAAGCTGAGGATCGATGGAAATGATTTTTGAACCCATCTGCACGCACTGTACCAACCAGTGCCCCATATAACCATCAGCGTTGGACTTGAGAGGCTCGTTGCCCCAGACCACAATGACACCGGGAGGCTCGAACTCCGGATTGGCATAGCGGCTTTCGCTTCCTTCTGATGCATCGACAATGTGATAGTCGCCAATTGGGGCGAAGGAGCCAAATAGGCGTGGAAGATAGCAGGCAAATCCGGTAAAACCATAGGTGGCAATGTTGGGTGTCTTGAGAGCGCAATTGCCAAAATAGGTCATCGGCCCGGTGTTGCGCCCGGTACCATGGATAAGCAAAATGGAATTGCCGCCATACTCATCCCAGACTTCGCGTATTTTTTTCTCGAGTGTATCAAAGGCTTCGTCCCAGCTGATACGCTCCCATTTGTTCTCACCACGCTCACCCACACGTTTCATCGGATATTTGATGCGGGTAGGATTGTTGGTAGCTTCATCAAGCGTCAGGCACCTGACACAGAGCCTTCCGTTCACAAAGGGGCTTAAGGGATCACCTTCCACCCGCTCCAGCTTGTCATCTTTCGTATAGAGCAATACCCCACAAGAGTTATGGCACCCTGGAGGCGACCAGTGATTTGTTCTTGTAACGGTATATCCATCCTCCTTCCACTGAAACTCTCCCTCGTGATACGCCTCACGATCGAGACCCTCTAGAAACTCCTTGTAATCGGCCATTTATGTCAACGCTCCTTTCAAAATTTCTCCCTATGGCTCAGCCCTTGTCGTGCGTCTTGCAGGGACGCGGTTGAACCACCTTCTCTGCCTCTCTTGGTAGGGCCACGGTTTTTTGACGTGCATCCTGCGGCGAGCCTCCAGGCTGTAGGATGCCTTGGCAAGTGGCACCGGGCAGTAATCTGCTTGAGTGACATGGACGAGGGAGGGCCTCTGAGGCAGACGGGTGTCGGAAAATCCCGCGCCGCCTTGCTCTCCTCATATGCAGTATTGGAAGTATTGGATCTGGAATGCTTCCCGGACAGCACACTTCTGCTGCCCAGGCGCACAGTGGTAGGGCGTGCTGCCTTCAAATTGATGCCTAGAACAGCCAATCCGCATCCCTCCTGCCGCTTCTACCACTTCTGGCTCAAGCGCTATAAGGCACACAGCGCAAGACCGAGTAAGCGCGACCAAAGTATGTGTTTAAGGGATACGGATCAGGTAATGATGCAGGTTTGGCGATCACTCCATTGCGAGGAAGGGCATCCCTCCTTAAGTCGCCAAACTTACAAAAGCCCATAGTGTCTTTTGTGGAGTAGATGCCCTTCGGCCGAGACACTATGGAACCCGCAGGCGGGCTTGTAAGTTTGGCAACCCGCATCATACCACATAAATTTATGTTGACAAGATTGCAGGAAATAGTTTCGTGCGTTAGATGGTTTGGTTGTTGCATGGCACAGGAGGATGTCACAGGTAGTCACAGACGTTGCATGTCACTGTAGCCCACGTGGGCTGTTGCGGCATTGACCTGGTTAGATTTTACGTTTGGCACACTGAAACAGTGAAAAACCAAGCAAAAATTGCGTGGCCGTAAAATTTGCTATTTCGACAGTAGAATAATGGGCAGGCATTCTCTTTTGTGGCGCGGATTGCTTCTCTGCACTATGGAGTGGGGCTGGTAGCCGCATGGGATTTGACGCGCTTTGCCTGTTAGCAGGCAAAGCGCCTCTGCTCGCTCTGCTCGCTCGCGAGCCTCGCTACGGAGGCGCCACTGGCGCCTCCGCTTAACGCTCGGCCCCTTGTCAGGGTTCAAATCCCCTACGGAACCCATCAAAAAAGACCCCTTGCGGGGTCTTGGAAGGTCTGGTAGCCCGTATGGGATTTGAACCCACGATCTCCGCCTTGAGAGGGCGGTGTCCTAAACCGCTAGACGAACGGGCCAGATGCTGTCCTGGGCACCCTGAACAATGTAATGGCTGGGATGGAAGGAGTTGAACCCTCACTGACGGAACCAGAATCCGCTGTCCTACCATTAGACGACATCCCAATACACTGAAGCTGGCGCGCCCAAAAGACACTGGCGTATATGGTACCCGGCAGACCGGGATGCGTCAAATGTCGCCTGCTCAGCAGGTACCTTAACGGTCCGGCAGCGCCACCGTACACACCTCGCTGTTCTAGAGAGTGCGGCACCCGCCACGGGCGCTCAGCGCACAGCTGCCCTCCATACCCACCTCCCTGTTGCGGAGAAACGCGGCAGCAGGGTCAGAGGCAAAAGCGGCCAGCATTGCCCGCAACTTTGGTCAAAGCACATCTAAGCTCCACCAAACGTGGGTCGGAAGCCAAACCGGCCAGTGCGGCCTGGTTGCCTGCAACCCGTTGTCCGCAACCTGGTCTCAGGCGGCAGTTCGTTCATTCAGTTTTGGCAGAGACCGCAAACCGGGCACGACCGGTGCAACCGCCCAGGCCACCAGACCCTGCTGACCGTTTAGCCAGGTTTCAAAGTGTGATTCCAAAACGCTAAATGGAACCGGGCCGCTGGCTATCAGCTGCTGGTGAAATTCACTAAGGATAAAGGTGGCACCCAGAGTTTGCTCGGCACGCAGGCGCAGATCAAAAAACTCGATGAGACCCAGGCCATAGGGTAGGTAGGCCAACGGCTGCTTGAGGGGCACGGTGTAGAGGTACTCAGCGGAATTCTCCAGGCCCCATTCACTCAGATAGTCACGTAATGCGTCTAGATCCCAATCCTGAAAATTGATGCCGATGTCGATGCGAGCCTGCAGGCCGTAGATGAATTTAGTGTAGGCTGCGTAGGACTGCGTCGCGGCCGTTGACGCCGGCAGATAATCTAGGGCTATAAGCTGCGCATACATCGCCCAGCCTTCCATATAGGCGAGAGAGTTTAGGGCCTTTTGAATGTCATGTGTTGCTGTTGGCGCGTAGCTGTTGGTCTGATACATATGGCCAGGGATGCCCTCATGCGCAATGGTTGTATAGAACTCCAGATCATCGCTGATATTTTTGGGGATATAGTAGATAACGTTGTGGTCAGGCTCATCAACCGGTGGCAGGATATAGTAGGCCATCGTAAAGTCATTGGGCATCTGCTCAGGCACCTGCTTAATCTGATATTCGATGCTGCTGGCAGCGGGAAAATCAGGCTGAGCTCGCTCAGCCAAAAAGGCTAGAACAGCTTCAGGGGTCTGGGTCAAATCTGCCAAACCGGGAATGGTAGAGGAACCCTCAATCAGGCCGTCATCACCGTTGGACATACTGTCGAAATATTCTTCAAGCGCAGTCTCCAGGCGCACAGCCGCGACACTGGCACCCTCATTAAAGCCCATGATACGCATGGTTAAGTTATAGTAGTCTTTGCCCTGTGGATAGTGCGCCATGCCCTGCAGTGAGGCGGCCTGATCGACCAGGGCTTCAATCGCGTGCGCCAAGGTACCAAAAGCCGGCAGTACCTTATCGCTTAGGGCGACATCCAGGCGCCCCGTATAGTCCTGACGCTGGGCTTCGCTAAGTTGCGTGAACGGCTCGACATCAGCATTCAAACAGCTGACAAAACTATCCCGTACCGCCTGCCAGACATCAGATTTGCTATAGACCTGAGCCTCAGTGAGACTCTCTGCCAGTGCCTCTTGAGAGAGCAAAATCCCCTGGGTGGCCTTCTGCTGCTCAAAAGCGATGAGCTCGTCAAAAAAGCGAGGAATATCCGCCAGTATCTCAAGATATATCTCCAGATCCTCAAGCGTGCGAAAGTTAAACTCCAACAAGCTCAGCGGCAGAGCGGCCTGCCAGCCGTTAGAAGGCAAAAGCGGCTCATCGTAGTAGAAAAAAGCCTCCATCTCCAGTGTCTGTTCAATGGCCTGTTCCAGCAGTTCTTTCAGCTGACGGTCAGCACTAGAAAGCTCTGAGTCATCATAGATCGCCAGTTGTACCTGAGCCTGCCGGTAGTATGTATTTTCAACATTGGTGGCCTCCCTATTCAACTGTCCCAGCGTTGCTGGACGTAGCGGCTCTATGCCCAGCGCTGCTGGGTCAGCCACCAGTTGATTGAGGGTAAGACTGTCCGTTGTGACCTCATGTACAAACAGCAGGTCGCAAAAACTCGTAAAATCATCCGCGCCTGAAAATGGAGTCTGCGTGATATCCTCTACCTGAGTTTCGTTATCCTTTCGTGGGTTAAGAAGGGTATCAACGGGCAGACAGGAGCTGAGGAGCAGGAGCGCTACCAACAGCAAACATCCCACCAGCAGATACCGGCGCGCACGGGTGCTCGGGGCAGGCAGACATCGCTGCGTTGAGGTATCGCGAGGCAGGCAGGCAGCAACAGGCGAGTTGCCCGTGGTGAATAGGCGGCGTATTGCTGAAGGTTTGATCATCACATTTCTCCCGACGGTGAGTTATAAGGCGCGGGCGCACCGCGCGTGTTATCCAAAATGACCAGTGCTGCAAAGGGGCCGCCGAGGTGTTACTCCAGCGCAGGAATAAGACAGCCGTCGGTGACCATAAGCAGTTTCAGTCATGGAGCACACTGGCTATTCTACCACGCGCTGTGTTAAAATTATTGGAATGAGTGGGCCTTATGGCCGCGCGTCTTGTGCCCTGTTTTCAGAACCCGCAGGTTTTGTTCGCAGGGAGACGACGTGAGGAAAGTCCGGACTCCAGAGGGCAAGATGCCAGCTAACGGCTGGGCGGGGTGACCCGACGGAAAGTGCCACAGAAAAGAAAACTCCCCCGGTTGCGACACGGAAGCGGGAGCTGCTAAAGAGCAGTTTGCTGGTTTTGCGACGCAATTTGGGAAAAGCTGAAACGGTGTGGTAAGAGCGCACCAGCGTCGCGGCAACGTGACGGCTTGGCAAACCCCATCCGGAGCAATGGCAAATAGGAAAGCAGACGGTTGGCCCGACCGGCTTTCGGGTTGCCAGCTTGAGGGCATTGGCGACAATGCTCCCAGATAAATGGCCATACGCAATAACAGAATCCGGCTTATCGGCCCACTCTCCCCTACCCAACAGAGAGGTTTGGACAGGAACGCGGAAGCAGAGCGCCTGCCACGCCGGCCAGGCCATATCACACCGTCACGTTGTCCTTTCTGCTGTGCTGGCCGGCCACCGACACGGAAAGCTACCGCATGTCAGTGGCGACGAAGCAGAGAGCGCCCGCTAAACTGCGATGGGATGGGTAATTCCATCAGATCCAAGAGGGTTGGGGCAATATCCGCAAGACGACCGGACACATCGCAGTCAAGGCTGACGCTGCCAGCTTCAGCCTGAGCGCCCACTAAGGCCAAGGGCACCGGAGCAGAGGTATGGGCGGTCCAGGGCTGGCCGTGGTCATCCAGCATCTTTTCACTGTTTCCGTGGTCAGCTGTGATCAGGCCCACACCCCTTTGAGCGAGCAGGGCCTCAACCACCGCCTGCAAGCCGGAATCAACAGCTTCTATGGCCGAGATGGCCGCTGGTAATACGCCACTGTGCCCAACCATGTCACCGTTGGCGTAGTTGACAATGTAGACATCAGCACGCTCCTCCTCTATGGCGGTAACCAATGTGCGCGTCAACTCCGGCGCGCTCATCTGCGGTTGCAAGTCATAGGTCGCCACTTTGGGGCTTGGAATGAGAATGCGCTCCTCCCCTGGCCTAGGTTCTTCAATGCCACCATTCAAGAAAAATGTGACATGGGCATACTTCTCGGTTTCAGCGATATGCAGCTGGCGCAAACCTAAAAAGGCTAGATGATCGGCCAACGTATGAGGTACCGGCCGCTTCTCAAAGGCCACCCCAACACCAAAGCGCTCAGCAAAGGTCGGGTCATATTCGGTAAGCGTGAGAAAAGAGACGTTGGGTACAATGGGTCGCCTAAAGGCGTAGTGGTCAAAGGCAGGGTCAATGAAGGCCAGGCTGAGTTCGCGAGCCCTGTCTGGCCTGAAGTTGAAGAAGATCAGGCTATCGCCGCTATTGATACCATCGTCGCCCAGGGCCAGGGGCTCCACAAACTCGTCGGTTTGCCCTTCGAGGTAGGCAGCGCGCACCAGCGTCACTGGATCATCGTTGGCAAAAGCAGTGCGCACATCCGGCTCATAGGGCACCACCAGTGCCCGCCAGGCTTTTTGGATGCGCTGCCAGCGCTGATCACGATCCATTGCATAATAACGCCCGGCGATAGTACCAACACGTAAATCCAATCCCATGTGCCTGAGCACCAGCTTTGCGCAGAAGTCATCCAGGCGGCGAATGTAATCCACCCCACTGGTGGGAGCAACATCGCGACCGTCAAGGAGCGCGTGAACGCGAATTCGTTTATTGCCGTTGGCGGCAGCCAGGGCAAGCAGGGCGCACAGGTGTTCTAAGCGAGAATGCACGCCACCTTCACTGACCAGCCCAAGCAGGTGTAGGGTACCCAGGTTCTGGCGCGCGCTTTCCATGCATTCCAGTAATGCCTGGTTCTGGTTTATGCTGCCGTCGCTGATTGCGGTATCAATACGGGTCAATTCCTGTTCAACAACCCGACCAGCGCCAATATTCAGATGGCCGACCTCTGAGTTGCCCATCTGCCCTTCCGGCAGGCCAACATCGGGGCCGGCAGCGGCGAGACAACGACAACGACCGCTTGTATCAGCAAATAACCGGTGCAAAAAGGGAGCTTTGGCCAAAGCCAGAGCATTGCCTTCTTTAACCGCGCTGATACCCACCCCATCCAGTATCGCCAAGAGTGCCGGGGTTCTCATGAGAAAGCCCTGACCAGTTCCAGAAAGGTCAATGCGTCCAAAGAGGCCGCGCCAACCAGGCCGCCGTCAATATCGGGCTGAGTACAGAACTCTCCAGCATTTCCTGGGTTCAGGGAACCGCCATAAAGGATACGTACGGCTTCAGCAAAGTCTGGGCCATAAAGTGCCGCCACCTCGGCGCGGATGGCCAGGCATACTTCCTCAGCCTGCTCTGGGGTTGCGCTTTGGCCGGTGCCGATAGCCCAGAGAGGCTCATAGGCCACAACCAGCCGTTCAGCGGCCTGAGCGCTAATGTCCGACAAAGCCGCGCGTAGCTGGCCGCTCACAAACGCCAGGGTCTGACCCTGCGTGCGCTGTTCCAGGCTCTCGCCACAGCAGAGTATCGGAGCAATACCCGCCGCTGCTAGGGCTGCCGTCTTGCGGCCCACGTCCGCATCGCTTTCCCCAAAATAGCGTCTTCGCTCAGAATGACCAACGATACAGTAGCGACAGCCCAGATCTGCAAGCATGCTGGTTGAGATAGCGCCCGTGTAAGCGCCCTCTGGCTGCCAATAGACATCCTGGGCTCCAAGGAGGTAGGGCGAGTTGTCAAAACCCAGCGTAACCTGCACACTACGCAGATCGGTATAGGGCGGACAGATAACCACATCCAAGGCGCCAAACCTATCCTCATATCCATAGGAGAGTTGCTGCGCCAGCTGGGTAGCTTCTGTGGCCGTCTTATTCATTTTCCAGTTACCGGCAACTATTGACTTGCGGCTCATAATCTCCCCACTTTCTGATGGTGATTGGCTGCTGGCGCTGGCAGATGAACAGATGTTTGTTTCAGCGTTGGCGCCGGCGCCTGCTCAGGCACTTGTTCTGCCGCAGGCATGGACAGGCCTGGCTGCGCCTGTACGTTTTTCAATGGTAACATGTTTCCCCCTAATCTACGCTCAGCCCAGGGCTGTAAGCGCTGGAAGTGGGTCGCCCTCAATCAAGCGCAAAGCGGCCCCACCGCCGGTAGAGACAAAGCTGAAGTTGGGCAGCTGTCCAAATCTGCGCGCTGCGGCCACGCTGTCTCCACCCCCTATTATGGTGTCGGCTTGTCTGTTGGCGGCAATCGCTTGGGTGATACGACGCGTACCCTCGGCGAAAGGCTCTAATTCAAACATCCCCATAGGGCCATTCCAAAACAGGGTGGCGGCACGGTCGATGGTTTGAGTAAAAAGGGAGATGGTGGCCGGCCCGATGTCCAGCCCCATCATGTCTGCGTCCATCTCATCAACAGCCCGAACCCTGGTGTCTGTATCCGCCGTCGCTTGGGCAGCAACAACAAAGTCTAGTGGCAGCAACAGGCGCACGTTATGATCGGCAGCCTGCGCAAGCAGCTTTTCTGCAGTGGAAACCTGCTCAACTTCCAGACGCGAACATCCAACCTGATGACCTTGAGCCACCAAAAAGGCAAAGCACATGGCTCCGCCGATAATCAGACTATCCACACTCTTAAGCAGCGCTTCAACCAGTTTTATCTTGTCTGCTACCTTGGCGCCCCCTAAGACGGCTAAAAATGGCTGGGCAGGACGTGCCATCATAGCGCGTAAGGTAACCACCTCCTGCTCAAGCAGTAGGCCAGCGTAGGCTGGCAGCTGATGGGTAATGGCCTCCACAGAAGCGTGAGCGCGATGAGCGACCCCAAAGGCATCATTGACGTAAATGTCGGCGAGCGTGGCCAACTCGGCAGCAAGCTGCGCGGAGTTTTCTTGCTCCCGGGCATCAAAGCGTACGTTTTCCAGCATCATCAGATCCCGGTCAGTCAATGCGTGTGCCATCTTCTTAGTCTGTTTGTTTGGCGGCAGCGGCGCCAGCGCTATCTCTCGATTGAGGATACGGCCTAGCACCCTGGCTGCGGGAGCCAGGGAAAACTCAGGCTCAAAACCGCAACCCGCAGGGCGGCCCAAATGACTGATCAGGATGAGGCGAGCCCCCCTTTCAAGCAGGTAATTAATGGTGGGAAGGGCGGCACGGATACGCGTATCATCCGTAACGGTGCCTTCAGCCAGGGGCACGTTAAAGTCTACTCGTAACAGAACTTTTTTGCCAAAAATATTAACATTTTCGATAGTGCGCATCAGGTCTCCGCTCAATTTGGGCAGGAGGGTTGCTCCCCTGTTATATTGCTCTTCCTTTGTTGGCATACGGCAGAAGAGCGGTCGCATGAGTCGCAAAATACAAAAGTGGCAGATACAACCCGTGCTCTCTCAGCCAAAATCCCCTTGTTGCGGGAGCGCTCACGCGGTCTGCCGTTTCCTGACGCGCGTTGCTTAAACAGGATAGCCAGGCGTCTAAGACAGAGCCGGCTGGTTCCCATCGCCTGAAAGAATACGGCGCGCAATCGCGTCAATCCGCCGTACCCTATGATACACGGCGGATTTGGACAAGGGGGGGTCGGCCAGCTCGCCCAACTCCTTGAGGGACGCATCTGGATGCGAAAGGCGCAAGGTAGCCAGCTCTTGCAGAGCCTTGGGCAAAGCCTCCATCCCCAGACGGTCAATCAGGAGCTGAATAGTGCGTACCTGCGTTAGGGAAGCAGCAATCGATTTAGTCTGATTGGCCATTTCAGCATTGACCCGGCGGTTTTCATCGTTACGAATAGATTTGGCGACGCGCACGTCCTGGGCAACCAGAACTGCCCGGTGTGCCCCCACCAGGGCCAGAAAATCCAGTATCGGCTCTGCCCCCTTGATGTAGGCAATCCAGCTGCTACGGCGCAGGACAGCTTTCGCGGGGATGGCATTTTGCGCCAGCAGCGCCACCAAGCCATTGGCAAGTGCTTCATGATCGCAACTGAGCTCAAAATGAAAATCGCGACGGGGACTGGCAATAAACCCGCCGCCCAAAAAGGCTCCACGCAAATAGGCGGCCGCACAGCAGGGCTGTCGCACAAGCTGCGGCGCTATGCCAAGTTCAATGCCCCGACCTGACAATATGCCCAGATCGCTCAGCGCGTCTTCCAGGCCCCGTTGGGCCGGTACCGTTATGAGGTAGTTATAGGTCTTATGCAAAATGCTGCTGCGGGTGGTTACTTCGGTCTTGAGCTGGTAAACCTCATGAAGCAGACGCACGACAATGCGAGCGACAGGAGCAATTTCTGTCACCAACTCCAGTCGCCAGTGCCCGGACAAATGGCCCTCAATGCGTATCAGGGCACTCAGTTCTGCCTTTTTGCACAAAGCATGGTCAGGAATAAGGTGCGAAAGTTCGTCTTTAACCTCAGCAGTAAATGACATCGTGGCCCTGCCTTGTTCTATCGTCTTGACCCTGCCCCTGGCAGCGTTCTGGCACATACATAAATCTCATTGTAGCGCAAAAACCGCTTTTCAGCCTCGGCTGAAGAACTGCGCTTATGAGCTGCGTTAAAGAACTCCCGGCCAAAACTCAGGCGGATAATGAGACACAAAGGCGCACCTTTTGGTTCCGGCGAAGGGCTTCTGGGCAAAGACTTCTGGCTAAGACAGCTCGTTGGCAAGGATGCTGGCCAACGCCGCTCCTAGGGCCGGAACACTATGCCAGCTAGGATGCAGCGGATCAATCAGGTCACGGGTCAGGAGTTTGACACCGCTTTGTCGAATACGTTCCTCAATCTGCTGGTTAAAATGTACATAACGTAATGAGGGTTCAGAAGCTCCGCTCTCGCCAACATTCGCGCACTCAGGACCAATGGCGGCAAACATGCCGGTAACGTTACCTATCGCCTGTGTGGCCGTCTGTGCAGACAGACTGTTGACCAGTACATAGTCCAGGCGACCGGCCAGGCCATGATTGAGTAGGGCTTCCACAAGTTCAGCCGCATCAAGGCCCCAGGTTTCGCCTTGAAAATCAGACAGGGAGCAAACAAAAACCACGGCGGCCTTACTCTCCAAGATAGCTTTAAGCACCTCTTGAATGAGTAGGTTGGGTATCAGTGAGGTAAACAGGGAACCAGGGCCCAGCACCAGCAGATCAGCCGCGCGAATGGCCTGAACAGCAAGCGGATGCGCGGCAATATCGGCAGGATCCAGACTGACGCTTGCCAGAGCAGTGTGTGATTTGCAGATATTGCTTTGACCGTACAGGTGTACGCCATCACGAGTACGGCCGTTGAGGTTCACGCTGGTTAAAGCTGAGGGATAGACATGGCCTACGCAACCAAGCAGCTGTTCACAAAGCCGCAACGCGCTATCCAGACTGCCAGCACTCTGCTGTAGAGCCGTGATTATCAGGTTGCCCAGGCTGTGGTTGTGGGCGTACTCGAAGCGCTGCCTGAAGGCGCCCACCCAGGGGTCACCAGCATCCGCTGCAAGGGCCACCAGACATTTGCGCAGGTCACCAGGCGGCAGATAACCGGTATGCGCTCGCAATAATCCGGAAGAGCCGCCGTCGTCCGCCACCGCCACTACCGCATCCGTAGAGATGCCAACTGACCGCAGCGCCCTTAAACTAACCGGTGTGCCAGTACCACCGCCGATACAAACCGCCCGTTGACCCTGCCAACGGCCACCAGCGTACGCCGATGCCATCAGTCGGCCCCTTCCACAGCGTTCATAGAGGGTGGGAAGACAGTCCACGGCGCGTTGTCATCGTAGCGGGAGACGTGATGACGATTGGCCAGAGCAAGATCCCGATGGCTGATAGAGACATGGTAGCCTGCGCCCCTCAAAAAGCGCGCGGTTTCCTCAGCAAGGACGACGCTGCGATGCTGACCGCCCGTGCAGCCCAAACCCAGAGAAAGATAGCGTTTGCCTTCTTGCACATACCCCGGCATGATCGTCTCCAATAGTTTTAACCAATTGAGCATGAACTCCTGGGTTTGGGATGAATCCAGCACAAAGCTTCTTACGGGTTCTTCCTGACCGGTAAGCGCGCGCAGCTTTGAATCATAGAAGGGATTAGGCAAAAAGCGTACATCGATCAGAATATCGGCATCGTGTGGCGGTCCGTGTTTGAAGCCAAAGGAAAACACGAACACTCGCAGCCCCTCAAAAGCGGAGCGATCAGCAACCAGTGTCCTGATTTGTCGGCTAAGTTGGCGCGCGTCAAGATCGGTACTGTCGATGACAAAGTGAGCGGTCTCGCGGATATTGCTTAAAACGGCGCGCTCCTGGCTGATACCCTCAAGCAGGGTCATATCACCGCTGCAGAGTGGGTGACGGCGGCGGGTTTCCTTAAAGCGTGTGATCAGTATGGCATCAGCAGCGTCCAAAAAAAGCAACAGAAAGCTGATCCTGGCCTCCTGAAGGTGACGCAGCTCTTCCTCCAGCTCAAAGAAAAATTCCTGGGAACGCAGATCGCAGACCACCGCCAGCTTGCGCTGTGGCCGGGCTGATAGTTCTGAGAGGGTAACTAGGTTCATCAATAGTGACGGCGGCAGATTGTCGATACAAAAATAGCCAATATCTTCAAAGGTGTGCAGAGCCTGGGTTTTGCCAGCTCCAGCCATGCCGGTGATAATCACCAGGTTAGGACCCAGTCCGAGTGATGTTGCATCCCCGGCCAGTTTGGGCTGGTGCTCTGGGCTCAACTGCGACTGAATGGATGACATCTGCGATGCCTCATCAGGCATGTGCGTTGTCCGCTTTGCGTTTCCTGACGACGACTGAATGGATGACATCTGCTTTACCCTTTCCTTTTTGGTTGGGAGCTCGCGCTTTTCCTGCCCTGTCCCCAACCAATCCTGGGCCCGGCGCTGTCCAAGGTTACCGCTTCCAGGCCACCGGGAGCCACGTCCTGTTGAGCAAACCCATCTGTGTCTGAGTAGCCAGCCGGATCGCCGGCTGGCTTGCTATCAAGCCCCGCTGGTACCAACGTTACTGGTACAGCCGCGAAGGGCAAATCACGCACCGGCTCATCGTCTGATTCATCGGCGTGCAAGGCGGCATGAATATCAACTGCCAGGGTCATGGGGATGCCGCGCACACTTTGGAGATCGGCCACTGTCGCGGCCAGGAGAGCCTTTTGTGATCTGAAGGCTCGGCGGAGAATCTGTTTGCGTTTGGCTCCCAAGCCCACTACGGTATCCAGAATGCTGTTGGTTTGGCTGCGGCCGCGCAGTTGACGATGGTAGGTAATGGCAAAACGATGCGCCTCATCACGAATCTGTTTTACCAGGTACAGACCCACTGAACCACTGGGCAGCAGCACCGGTGAATCCTGCCAGGGCACAAACAGTTCCTCGTCACTTTTGGCAAGGCCGGCAACCTGCACGTTTGTTATACCTAACTCACGCAGCCCTCGCAAGACCGCGTTAAGCTGTGGTTTGCCGCCGTCTATCAGCAACAGCTGAGGATACGTGGCAAAACGCCTATCGGCCAGATTTTTTGCTGAAAAGCGTCGGCGAATGACTTCGGCCAACATGGCGACATCATTTGCCTCGGAACTTTCCAGACGTATCTTAAAGCGCCGGTACTGCGATTTCTCGCTTCGTCCGCCAACAAAAACCACCATGGAAGCCACCGAATGGCTACCGTGCAGGGTAGATATATCGTAGCACTCAATACGAAGCGGAGGTTCCGGAAGCGCCAGCGCGCTCTCCAGTTCTAGCAGGGCTCGATTTAACCGTTCCTCATGATAATGGGTCCGAACCATATAGCGCGACAGCGTATGTTTGGCATTTAGTTCTGCCAGTCTGAGCAGTTCAGCGCGCTGGCCGCGACGCGGGCTGTGCAGATGCGTCCTGGCGCCGTGAACCGATTGTAGCTTGCTGGTCAGCCAGAATTCCAGAGCCTCGGCATCAGCGGGAATGTCTCTCAAGATGAGCTGCGTTGGCACCTGCGAGGCCTGGTCATAGTATTGCAGCAGAAAGCCGCGCGTTAGCTCATCGTCGCTGACATCACGACCCTTATCCAAGATAAATTCGTTTTTAAGGAGCACAATACCCTCGCGCACACTTAGAACCTGTACCCCTGTAATGGTCTCTTCGCGATAAAAACCGATGGCATCGGCATTCAGGCGCGGACTGAGCACTACGTTTTGCCTGTCCTTGAGTGACAGCAGGGTGTCCAAACGCTTTTTGGCACGGCCGGCCCGTTCAAAATCAAGATTGTCTGAAGCTCGCTGGATGTCGCGTCGCAAGGCTTGTACAAACTCTGCACGGTGTCCGCCTAAAAAGCGCGTCATCCGCCGAACGTTTTCTGTGTAGTCAGCCGGACTACACACCCCCGCGCAGGCTCCTGGCCCCAGCCCAACGTGATAGTCAAAACAGGGCTTGACCTTGGCAAGAGCGGTTGTGAGGACATCGGATTGAGGGAGGTTGCCAGCAAGTTGGGTTTGAGCGGCACGACCTGCTTCTAATAGGCGTTTCAGTCGCTTCCATTCCACGCAGCTGCTGACGCAGATTGGCACGATCATCCGCGCCGTTGCAATGGTGGCGCGGGCTGCCTGCGCATCGGTATAGGGCCCAAAATAGCGCGTATCCCTACGCGGCCGCTCACGTGTGTACTTGATGGCTGGAAAGGTGTCGCCTAAAGTGAGCGCGATATAGGGATAACTCTTATCATCCTTAAAGCCAACATTAAAGGGAGGGGCAAACTGATTGATGAGGTTGCGCTCCAGGATAAGCGATTCATGTTCGCTAGCGGTAACAAAATAATCAAAGCTGCTGACTGCCCGCATAAGCTGGGGAATCATCGGTCTCTCATCCGCCAGATTGACATACTGGCGCATCCGGTTACGCAGCTGCTTGGCCTTACCTACGTACAACACTTGTCCTGTGGCATCCTTCCACAGGTAGACCCCTGGCTGCTGCGGCACCGCTTTCAGTTGCTCCTTCAGCGACTTGCTCACTTCAGGAAAAAGGGCGGTTGTATCGTGAATGGTAACCATGCGCAGATTATACCGCGCCTGGCGGCAGAGGGCGTAGTGCGAGAGGACGCACTGTGCCATCTAACGGCATCTGCATGATGCTTGTGTTGCCTATGGTATGGCCGGTGGTACGGCAAGCTACACATGACATGGGCGAAGCCTGTTGTTTGCGGACAGCCGGTGCGAAACACTAACGCGCGGCCACCGCAACGCGCCGAACAGACAACCGGTTAAGCCCGGTATGGTCGGTCACCCAGCGCGACAGGAAGCCAACGCGACGTTGTTTGAGGGGGGTTCGCGCAAAACAGGAGGTAACCGGTATGAGGCGCAACAGACAACTTGCGCCATGCGTTTGTTTTGCTATACTGGGCAGGCCGTTTTGGAAGGGGCTGCCATATGGCTCAAGGCAGGAGCCATACGATGGACCTGCAAGACGTAAGGCGTTGAAAATTGCGGGCGATCTGCCTTACGTGGGGCCTTAACTTAGCTGGAAGCGCAAGGCATACGGTGGGCTACCCCAAAAGTTTACCCCGCACAGCTGGCATTGAAAATCGAAAACTGCCCACTTTACGTGGGGCCTTAGCTCAGCTGGGAGAGCGCATGGCTGGCAGCCATGAGGTCAGGGGTTCGATCCCCCTAGGCTCCACCAATCCGATTGTTCGCCCGAAAGCATTGGAAACCCAACGCTTTCGGGCTTTGTTTTGTCCTCATGCCGTTTGGCGGCTGAGGGCCGCTGTTTCGTCCGTGTCGGGTTCGCTCAGGCAGAGGCCCAAACTACTCGCAGTCAATCACCAAATCAATTTACTATTACGTGATATATCTCATAGCCCGCGTCGGCGTTATAAACCAAACGGCCAGAGAAATAACCCTGATAATTAAAGGAGCTATACTTATCATCAGCAAGCGGCAATCTCTCCATCTTGTAGGTGACAAAAACCAGCGGGCTTCCATTCCCGAAATAACCATTCGGATATGCCGACCATACAAACCCGTCAGCGTTGAGGAGTGTGGTGTCAGGTGAGTTTGAACCTACGATAGCGGACCACCAAAGAGTGAGCCCGGTGGTGTAGTCTATACCCGGCAGCTCCGATAACGCTTGTTTTAGTTCTGCGTCGCTATAACCAAGAAAGCCTCCCATGCCATGTTCCCATATTTTATGGGGTTTCGCCGGGTAAGGATAAGTGAATTTATTACCGGATACCACGTAAGCAGCACCGGCGGGGTCATTGAATGCTCCTTCAGCGTAACCTTCAAGCATGAGCGTGCGGAGCGCCGTAATCATGGTTTTGGCATCCGCGATATAACTCTCATCCTGCGCCTTTTGTATGTAGCCGGTAAGTGCGGGGATGGCGATAGCGAGCAGTATGCCCAAAATCACAATAACTACGATAAGTTCTACAAGGGTAAAACCTTTAGTGCTTGTCTTCCTATGTATTTGTGGTGGGTCTTGTATAGCCCCTCGTACAGGGGGTGTCCGGTGAGTTCCGCAGACCGAGGAGCCTTGTTGGTGGGATACAAGGGAATCAACATTACTAAGGCGACGAGGACGCAGAGTGTTTAAGCCGGCATCCCCGGTGCGAAGGGCTTCTGCGAGCTGTGTCTTTGTTGTTCTCCTTTGTGCCATTTCTGAGAACAAAAAACCGCCTGGCGCATAAGCCTGGGCGGCATCTTTGGCGCGTACACTCGCGCCCTCATAGGTGTTGGTGGACTGAAGGAGAACTAAGCTATGAGCCCCCCCCCCCCGGCGAAATTTGTGACATGATTTGCTCCTTTCAGATTGCCTGTCTTGGTGTCTGTCTTGGTGGTGCCTTGCTAGAGTGGTGCTTTATCTTGGTGCCTGTCTTAGTGCCTGCTTGTTCTAACAGCGCATAGTGTAGCACAAG
>JAITRZ010000009.1 GCA_031288185.1 Coriobacteriales bacterium | reverse complement strand
GCCACCTAGTGAAAACTCAAGCTCTTGTTCTGATACCTTAGTAGCATCTTCTTCACGTGCAATATCACGCTCTATGCTTGCGGCATCCTCAGCCTTTGTGCGGGTTTGTTTACTGATGTTTGCTGCTGCTATAAAAGTAGCGGTTATTCCTCCGAGCACTAAGGCTAAGATAAGTAAAGATACGATGAGTTCTACTAAGGTAAAGCCGCCTCGTCTTTGTGCAACCTCTTGCACAGGAAACGCCCGGTGAGTTTTGCAGACCGAGGAGCCCTGCTGGTGGGCCGCAGGAGAGGTAGAACTACTGAGGCGACGAGGTCGCAGAGTGTTTGAGCCGGCATTCCCTGTGCGAGGGGCCCACGCGGCCACTCCTTCTCTTGTTCTCATTTGTGCTATTTCTGAGAATAAAAAACCACCTGGCACAGGGGCCTCCCCCACTATCTCTGCGCGCGAACACAAAAAAGCCGCCTCCAACGACTGTTGGCAAGCGGGCTTGGGCGGAGTGGTTGCGCTTAATGCAGAGGAAATTAGAGAGCTAGGAAATAAATACCCCCCCCCCCCGGAGATTTGTGTGCGCCTGAAGATTGCTTTGCATGCTCGTTTTTTCCCTTCCCTCACGGTGGTGCCCATTAAAGCTATTTGCTGATGCCTGGCTTAAGGCCCTTGCGCCTTTGGCAGTGCTTTGTCTTGGTGCCTATCTTGCCTGTCATTTGTAGTAGCACGTAGTGTAGCACAGGCGCGTGGGTGTGTCATCTTGCAGGGCAAAAGGCGTTTGTGCGCAAGCCCGCTGGTCACGCTGTGAACTCTTCGTTATCATAGGGGGGCATAACCTGATTGGAGATCTGCACTATGGCGATATACCTGATAGATTACGAGAACCGAGCTGGAAAAAAGGCCAATAATGGCCTGGAAGGCATTGAGAGGTTGTCATATGGAGACACGGTGGTGGTTTTTTTAGGCAAGACCAGCCTGGTACCACAGCGGGCACTGGACACCTGCGTAAACAAGAGCAAGGCCCGTGTGCTTTTTCATAAGTGCCGCAAAATTGCTAAAAATTATCTCGATTTTCAGCTGGTGACATACCTGGGGTATCTTATCGCGTCCAGTGGCGAAAAACGGTTTGTGATTGTCTCCGACGACAGGGGCTATTTTGCCGCTGTTGACTACTGGCTCCTGGAAAATCCCACGGTGGAGGTTGTTCGTCAGCCCTACATTGTAACGCCGCCAGACGCGACAGGAACAGACGTGTTGGCAGACGATATAGCGGCAGATGGCGCGTCAACTGCCAAGCAACGGCATAGCAAGGGTGACACTGCGAAAAAGGCAACAGGGGCTGCACCTGGAAAGGCCGCTAGTAGCGGCAACAGGCGCGCTGCCGGCGCAGGTAAGGCGGCTGGTAAGTCAGCCAGTATCAAAGCAGGCGATCCTGAAAATGGCGATGCTGCAAACAGGGGCGCGGCGGGCGAAACAAGCGGCATAAGCGATGCCGTCTCCAAACAGGTCAACAACGTGCCAGCCGATCCCACCACTGAACAATCTGATGGCGCCGCAACGCAACGCGCCACTAGGCAGCGCATCAATAAACTTGACCCGCCAGAATCAATACGCAAGATAGCGCGCGCCATCTACAAGCGCCAGGGCATCAAACTTGGCTACATCTCTCAACTCTACGACGAGATGCGGGCTTCACCCAACGCCAACGTCTTTACCACCCGCCTAAAAAATATATATTCTAAAAAACAATTTTTAGCCCTTAAGGCTGAACTACTGGAAATGTTTGAAGTTTACAACAAAATGCGCTACTAAACGCCTACTAAACGCCGGTAGTCTACCTCAGCACGCCGGTTTCAACCCAGCGGTCATACCTACGCTCCTAAACGCCTGAGCGTTCCTGCGGATGGGTAAGTGCAGTATCATGTATCTGATGCCGAAATCTGCCCGTTGTTTGTAGGCGGGCTGCGGTAACTCGCGACATAACCGGCGCTACCGCGACCAGCGCCATCGCAGCAGACCAAAACGAATCAGGAGCATGAACGCATGGCACAACGCAACCCGATGAATGACCGTTATGCTGGCAGTGGGCCGGCGGGTAAAACGCGTAAATCAGCGGCTAAACTCAAGCCCAAGGCCGAGGCAGCATCCTCAGTGCATATCGAAAAGAAGCCCGTTACCAAACAGGAGCGCAAGGCGGCGCACAAAAAGCGTGAGGCGCAGTTGGCGGCCAAGGAACGAGAGCGACAGCAAAAGGCGGCAGAGCGAGAGCAAGCGGCTAAGATAGCCGCCGGCGAACAAGCGCCTAAACCCACCAAGCCTTCGCTGGTGGCCAGGGCTAAAAGCCTGCTTGTGGGCAATTCCAAAGCGGCATCGGCACCAGCCTCTCCTCGCCCTACGACGCCTGACACACCTGAATACCGCCGCTATCGGCGCATCTACTGGGTCTTATTGATTGTGGGCGTCTCCTGCGCGGCAATTATGCTTCTTTCGCCCATTTATTTTGCGGATGCACTGTCTGGTTCAGCCTCAGCGACGCTGATGGGCATCGCCTATGCCTGCATTATCGGCGCTATTGTCATCGACTACGCCAAGGTGCGCAAGCTAAGACAGGCCCACGAACGAGCCAGTAATCCAAGCAGAAAATCACCTAAGCAGCTTAAACACGAGGAGCGAAAGACATTGGCGGCCAAACAACTGGAAGAAGCGCGCAAGGCACAGCGCAATCTGAAGCGCGCCGGCACGCGTTTGCCCCTGTTGCGTAAGTCACCAGCAGTTGTTAATGAGGGCGCGGGGGACGAAGCGGCCTTGCCTGAAGAGGAAAACCACACGGGTAAGGGCGCAGCAGCTCATGCCCATGGCACGGACGAGGGGCCGGCATGAAACGCTACCGCATCTACATTACCGCAAAGCAGGGAATTTTCGATCCGGCAGGCGTAACCGCCCAGGAGGCGCTGGCCAATTTGGACTTTGCCGGCGTACAGAGTGTGCGTATCGGCAAGCTGATAGAGCTGCAAGCTAACAACGACGTAAATGTGGAGGCGGTGGAGCGAATGTGCCAGAAACTACTGGCCAATCCCATTATTGAAGACTTTCAGATTGAAGAAGACGAGGCAGATTTGTGAAGATACGCGCGATGCCACGGCGTGGGCATCAGGCCACGTACAGATTGAGGAAAGCGCGGCAGATAGGTGAAGGAGCGACAGATAGGTGAAGGAGCGGCAGATAGGTGAAGGAGCACAGTGAGCTTTAAGTTTGCCGTAGTGGTATTTCCCGGCTCTAACTGTGAGCAGGACGTCATGTATGCCTTGCGCTATTTGGGTCATGATGCTGCCTACGTCTGGCATCAGGAGAGTTCGCTGGCGGGATTTGATGCGGTGATCCTGCCGGGCGGCTTCTCCTACGGGGACTACTTGCGGGCGGGCGCCATCGCGCGGTTTGCCCCAGTGATGGAAGCGTTGGTCCAAGGCGCTCGGGACGGTCTCCCCGTCCTGGGCATCTGCAACGGCTTCCAGGTGCTGACCGAATCCCACCTATTGCCCGGCGCGATGGTCAAGAACAACCACCGCACGTTTATCTGCCGGGAGCAAACCC
>JAITRZ010000039.1 GCA_031288185.1 Coriobacteriales bacterium | reverse complement strand
CCCAAAACCAGCACCAGAACAAGCACTGCTGATAGTACACACCTGCGCATGATGCCTCCCCACAACAGGGGCCCATACGGGGCCATCCTACCTTTTGTGCCAGTATCCTCCTCTGGCGTGAGGTTGTCAAGCGCGGCGTGGCATCACCATCATGTCGGTCGCCACAACCTCCTCCCAGCGCGAGGGTGTCAAGCGGAGCTCGCGTTTGGTTCAAGCACTGCCGGCTTTAGTATGGTACTGTTAGGCCATGCAAAGAGGAAACCTACGAAAGCTGCTCATTGGCGTAATCATTGTTATAGGGTTGGCCATCGTGCTTTTGCGCGGTGATCAGTTTGTAGAACTGATACAAACCATGCGCGGCGGGGCGCTGCTTCCCCTGGTTTTAGCTATCGTGAGCCAACTGGGTAAATACATCGCCCAGGCATTTGCCTATGCTGCCGCCTTTAAGACCGTAGGCGTAGAGCGGCGGGCTCGCGATACTCTGCCGCTGGTGTTTGGTGCCTTTTTCATGAACACGATTGCTCCTTCATTAAATATGGCCGGAGCCGGGCTGGTAATTGATGATTCACGCAAGCGAGGAATCGCCGTTGGTAGGGCCACGAGCGCTGCCCTGTTAATGCAGATGAGCATTGAGGGCGGCTTTTTAGCTATCATGATAGGCGGATTTATCGTGTTGCAGCTAACGGGGCACCTAGATCCGTTGTGGCTGTTAATGTTGTTGTTTGTGGTGTTTTTGGTCGGCGGCATGGCGGGCATCATGGTGGTAGGGCGCAAAAATCCCAGCTTGGTAGTGTCGATATTGTTGCCGGTGGAGCAGCTGGTTAACAGGATTTCTCAACGCATACGCCGTGGCAAACAGATAAAGCCCTGGGCCAAGAACCTGGTTAACAGCTTTTCAGAGGCCGCTGGCACCATTGGTCACAACCCAAAAAAAGCGGCGCTGGTATTTGTGTGCTCGATTGTGGCCTCAAGCTGCGAGCTGGTGTGCTTTTGTTTGGTGGGCATCGCCTTTGGGCTTACGTCTCCCAGCGCCCTGATTGGCGGTTATGTGGTGGCCACGCTGTTTGCGATGATCTCGATAACGCCACAGGGTGTGGGTGTTGTTGAGGTGGCAACCGTGACCCTGCTTGCGGCATACGGTGTGCCCGCCACCACGGGAACGGCAGTTGCCCTGGTATACCGCGGGCTGGTATTTTGGATGCCCTTTGCGATTGGTGCCGTGCTGATTCATCGCACCAAGAGTTTTTCTGGCGATGGTGATCGCAAACGCCTAACGGCTAACAAACGTCCGGCGCTGCCACAGCACCCTGAGCACAAACGTCTGTATCCCGGCCCCTCTCCGGATCTCTTGCCCAAGGCGAAGCAGGAACCCACCGATACCAAGGACTAAACCGTGCGCCAGGACACCTCCAGCGCAGTCCTACTAGAACGAACTGTAAATAACTGACCACTTAAAACAGGCGATTACCTGCAATAAGAACTTCATCATTAACACAGTTATTTGCAGAACGCTCTACTAGCGTACCTGTCAGTTGCACCTGCCCGTTGCAGATGACCGCACTTTGTCCTTCGCCACGCCTTGGTTTTGTCGAGCCCTAGCGTACCTGCCAGTTGCGAACGATAGCCTGCTCGCGACTGGGGCCAACGGCTATCATGTTCACCGGCACCTCTGCGAGTTCTTCAAGACGATTGATGTAGTCCTGAGCCTGTCCTGGCAGCTCAGCAAAGGTTCGGCACATGCTTATGTCGCAGTGCCAACCGGGCATTTCTTCATATATGGGCACGGCATGGTGGAAGACAGACTGTTGTCCGGGTGCTGTTTCAAAGCGCTGCCCCTGATATTCATAGGCCACGCAGATCTTGATGTTCTCAAGAGCACTCAGCACATCCAGTTTTGTTATGCAGAGGTCAGTGAGTCCGTTAACCGCAACGCTATAGCGGGCAACTACCGCGTCATACCAGCCACAACGTCGCGGCCGACCAGTTGTAACGCCAAATTCCCCACCAACCCTGCGCAGGGTAGCACCTTCCTCACTGTCTGCCGCCAGCTCAGTAGGAAAGGGCCCTGAGCCAACGCGTGTGATATAAGCCTTGGCAATACCAAGCACCTTATGCAGGGAGCCCGGCCCCACTCCGCTACCGGTGGCTGCTCCGCCTGCCGTGCAGGATGAACTGGTTACAAAGGGATAGGTGCCGTGATCCAGATCCAGCAGGGTACCCTGCGCTCCTTCAAACAAAATATACTTTCCGTTACGCAATTTCTGGTTAAGCAGATGGCTGACATCGGTAACATGGGCACGGATGCGCTCAGTATAAGGCTCAAAGCGTTCGCATATCTGCGCGGTGCTGTAGGTGGGCAAGCCGTACACCCTGGAAAGCAGGGCGTTTTTCTCGCGCAAGGCGGTGGTGACCTTTAGCTCAAAGATGTGGGGATCCAACATATCCTGCACTCGGATACCGCTGCGCGCCGCCTTGTCCTGATAGGCAGGGCCGATGCCGCGCTTGGTGGTGCCTATCTCGTTGGATCCCAGGTGATGTTCCTGCGCACCGTCCAGATCCAGGTGATAGGGCATTATCAAATGGGCGTTGCCCGATATAAGCAGCCGCTGGGTTGAAAATCCCTCACGTTCAAGCATCTCGATTTCTTTGATCAACACTGCGGGATCAATCACACAGCCATTGCCAATAACCGGCGTTACTTCTGGATACATGATGCCCGATGGGATAAGATGCAGCGCCAGCTTCTGGCCGCCCGCAATAACGGTATGCCCCGCGTTGTTGCCGCCCTGAAAGCGCACGACGTAGTCAAAGTCGCGGGCGATCAGGTCAGTGATCTTTCCCTTTCCCTCGTCGCCCCACTGGGCGCCAACCAAAACTGTTGAAGGCATACCGGCTCTTTCCTTTGGATTTTCGCGTGCCACTTAGACACAGCCCTGTTTGCGTCTCATACACAGTGGTCTCCCAGTATAATAGAAGTTGGCCAACTCAAGGAGGTTTAATGGATCAAACGTTGTTGCTTGCCGTAGCGATAGTTGCGGCGGCGATGCTGATAGTGCTGGCGCTAACCGTTGGGCTGCTGGTTGACATGCGCAGGAAACTGGCGATGCAAATGCTCAGAGAACAGGACGGGCAGCAACGGAGCCTGCTTGAAAAAAACGCTGAGCTTGAGCTGACAGCCAGCCTGCTGCGCGCGAATCGCGAGGAGCAGGCTAATTCTCTGGCGCGTTTTGAGGAAACCATCAGTCGCAGTTTGGCCGATAACCGTGATGCGCTGATAGGACAACTAACGCAAACCAGAGAGGCTGTGGATAGACAACTCACGCAAAACCGGGAAACGATTGAAAGACGTCTGCAACTGTTGCAGGAAGGCAACGAGAGCCGTCTGGAGCAGATGCGGCAAACCGTGGATGAAAAACTTACGCAAACCGTCGAGCAACGTTTTGCAGACTCGTTTAAGCTCATCAGCGAACGCCTTGAACAAGTGCACCGGGGTCTGGGGGAGATGCAGCAGCTTGCGGGAGGCGTTGATGATCTGAGAAGGGTGCTCTCAGGCGTTAAGACGCGAGGCAACCTGGGTGAATACCAACTGGGCGCTATCCTTGAACAGGTGCTTGCGCCTGAACAGTACCTGTCAAATGTGGCGGTGAAAGTGCGCAGTCAAGAGCGGGTTGAATTTGCCATCAGGTTGCCCGCCAAGCATCTTGACGCTGATGATTTGCTGCTACCTATCGACTCCAAGTTTCCTATTGAAGACTACGAACGCCTGCTTAACGCCTATGAGGGCACGGGTGAAGAGCCGCTCGCGGTTGTGTCCGCGCGCCTGTCCCGTTCTATCAAGACTTTTGCGCGCGGCATTCGTGACAAATACATCAACCCGCCAAAAACCACTGATTTTGCTATTATGTTTGTGCCTACCGAGGGGCTCTATGCCGAGATATTGCGTATGCCGGGTTTGTTTGAAGACTTGCAGCGGAGCTGCAGGGTTACGGTGGTGGGGCCAACAAACCTGGCGGCCTTTCTCTCCAGCCTGCAGATGGGCTTTCGCACACTGGCCATTGAGAAGCGTTCCAGCGAGGTGTGGCAACTGCTGGGCGCCATCAAAACAGAGTTTGGACGCTTTGACGGTTTGCTAGAAAGTGTGCGCAAGAAGCTGGATGCGGCTTCTCATGAGATGGAAAAGGTCAGCTCCAAAACCCGCAACATAACGCGCCGGCTGGGAAAGGTACAAGAATTGCCGCAGACAGAGAGCATCGCTCTGCTTGTGGAAGGACAAGACGACGAGGGCAGTGACACCAGCGCGCAACTGGGCCTGGGCTGATGCGGGCCGCCTCCAACCTTTACTAGAAGGCAAGGTGATGCCAGCGCGCAACTGGGCCCTGGGCTGACGGTTTGCTAAGGGCGGATGCCGTACCGCTTAGCCCATGGGGCCCGTCTAGCCCATGCGGTACTTATCGCGAAGGATGCCGCGCCGTCTAGCCCATGCGGTACTTATCGCGAAACGTCGTGTGCTCAGGGATGAACACCATCTCTATGTCGCGGGTTGCGCCGTTGCGGTTTTTGCCGATAATCAGGTTGGCAACCCCCAGTTCTGGGCGTTGTTGATTTAAGGCTTCCTCAGCAGACATTGAACGGTCAATAAACATAACAACGTCGGCATCCTGTTCTATGGAGCCTGATTCACGCAAATCCGAGAGCTGCGGCCGCTTGTCTTTGCGTCCCTCTACCATGCGGCTTAACTGACTAAGAGCCAGTATCGGAACGCCCATCTGCTTGGCCAAAATCTTGAGTCCGCGCGAGATCTCACCAACTTCCAGATACCGGTCGCGTTGCTTTGTGGCACGTGGTGGCTCCATAAGTTGCAGATAGTCCACAACTATCAAACCACTGGTCTGGCTATGGCGCAGTTGGCGGCGGGCTTTGGCCCGTAACTCTAATATTGAAAGACCGGGTGAATCATCAATATCAAACCTGAATTTGCCCAGCTCATTGCCCACACGGGCAATTTCCTGAAAATCCGCCACATTAAGCCTGCCCGTGCGCATCCTGTGCGAGTCGATATTTGCTTCAGCAGATAGCAATCTGAGCACCAGCTGCTGAGCGGGCATCTCCAATGAGAAAAAAACAACCTGCGCGCCGCCGCGCGCCGCGTTGGCAGCGATATTTAGGGCCAGAGCGGTTTTACCAATACCGGGACGAGCGGCCAGAATTATCAGGTCGCCAGCGCGCATGCCTGCAAGCAAGCTGTCCAATTCTTTGAACCCGGTAGGCACACCCAGCATGGAATTTTTAGTAGCGCTTTGAGCCTCCAGGAGATCCATGGTTTCCACATACAGGGAGGCCAAGCTCTGAAAGCTGGAGCCTATCTGTTGCTGTGTGGCATTGAAAAGTAACCTCTCAGCTTCTTCCACCACCATGTCAGCATCATCTGTGGAACTTTCGCTCAGAGCCTTGATATGCACCGCGGCGCTGATCATCTCGCGCAGCAGGGCGTCGTTTTTCACTATCTCTGAGTGGCTGGCCCAGTTGGCCAGAGCATAGGACTTATCAGCCAGGGTAAGGATGTATTCCTTGCCGCCGATGGTTGCGAGGTTGCCTTGAGCATCTAGCTTGTCTGCCAGGGTGAGTTGATCAACGGGCACATGGTTGTTGACCATCTCAACCATGGCGGCAAAGATCATCTGATGGGCCGGCTTAAAGAAATGTTCCGCCTTTAGTGTCGTGGCGGCATCTTCGACGATCTCCCTATCCAGAATCATCGCCGCCAGGACTGCTTGTTCGGCATCAAGATTGTGCGGCAGATTGTGTGTCGCGCCTAATTCTGCCAAGGTATTCTACCGTTTCACTCTCAGTCTCGACCGACCTCTTCCGTTGAGTCAGCGGCCGTATTGTCCTGTGTTGGTGTGGCGGCGGCCTGATTGACTTCTTCTATCGCCGTGGCGGCTGTGGCATCCAGCACAATCTCGGCCTCTCTAAACACCGAGGCCGCCGCATCCGCAAACGCCTCCGGATCGCTCTCGCTTTCTGTAGCGTCAGCAACCTGTGTGAGTGTATTGGCAACTTTCTTGAGCGCCGCATCGGTTTCAGCGACAATCGTCTCCGCCTCTGCCTCCGCTTCCACCACCGCTGCCTCTGCCGCGATCTCTTGCCTGAGCGCCGCGTTATTTTTTGCGGCGACCATTTCTGCTTCCACTGTCGCGGCGATCTCCATTGCCGCTTCTGCCTCTGCGTCGGCCTCTGGTTCTGCGGCTATCTCAAGCGCTGCCTCTTCTGCTTGTGCAATTATCTCACGTGCCGCTTCTTCCTCTGCCCCTACCGCCTGTTCTGTAGCCAGCATGTTCAGCTCTTGCCCGTTGGCCAGGGCGGCGGCGATGGCCTTTTCATCCACAACCCTGATGGTCAAGTTGGCCTTCAGGTCGCGATAGATAGAAAACGTGGCAGTATGGTCGCCAGCGGTTTTGATGGGCGCGTGTAGATCAATTTTTTTGCGATCTACCTCAAGGCCCAGATCCTCGTGCAGGTGTTCAGCTATCTGTTGGGTGGTCACCGAGCCAAAAAGTTGGCCCTCTTCACCAACGCGTGCCGCAACTATCAGTATTTTGCCATCCAGCGCGGCCATAATCTTGTCGGCGCTGTCCAGGCGCGCGGCCTCGCGCTGGAAGATATTGTGCTTGCGCAGCTCCAGTTGTTTCAAGTTGCCCGTGGTTGCCTGAATGGCAATGCGTTGGGGAAGCAGATAATTAATAGCATATCCGCGCTTGACATCCACCACATCGCCTTCGCCGCCCTGGCCCTTGAGTTCTTGTAACAGTATCACCTTCATTGTGTTGCTCCTTTAACCCGGTCGTATCAGCTGCGGCCGCGCCTGTCACCACGACCGCTGACCACCGACACGGTATAGGGCACCAGCGCCATCTCTCTCGCGCGCTTGATTGCCGTTGCTATTTCATGCTGATGCTGCGCGCAGGCGCCGGTGATGCGCCTGGGTTTGATCTTGCCGCGCTCTGTCATGTACTTACGCAGCAGGGTGGTGTCCTTATAATCGATTGGTAGCTTGCTATCTTTGCAAAACGTGCAAAATTTCTTGCGTGGCTGGCGTATTGGTTCAGCCATTAAACACCTCCTTAAAAGGGAATGTCATCGTCATAGACGGTAATTTCAGGAGCGGCAGGTATGGGAGCATCAGCCTCCGGCGCGCTGTAGGACGCGTGGGAACTTTTTGCGGCTGGCATAGCGCTGCTTTGTGCGCCGGTTGCGCCTGTGCCCGCATTGCGCGGCGACAGAAATTCAATATCGTCAATGATAACATCGACCTTTGAGCGCTTTTGTCCATCACGCGTTTCCCATTGATGCCAGCGCAGTTTGCCGTCGATACCAACCTTAGAACCCTTGGACAGGAAACGGGCCACGCTTTCAGCGCGGGTGCCAAACATCGTGCAGTCAATATAATTTGCGATGTCTTCCCACTCGCCTGTGCTGGAGTTTTTGCGCCGATCATTAACTGCTACACCCAAAGACAGTACGGGCATTCCTGAAGGCGTTGCGGTCAATTCTGGGTCGCGGGTTAGATTGCCGGTTATTATTACTTTGTTGATACTCATGCTGCTCACCTCATTCCTTTGCTGATACGTCTAAAACGCGTGGGGCCTGGTCAGCCTCCTTGCACACCACGATAAATCGTATGACTGCATCAGTGATGCGCAACACACGATCAAGTTCTGCGATGCTTGTTGGTTCAGCGTGGAAGTTAATCAGATAATAATCGCCGTCAGTTAGCCTATCGACCTCAAAAGCCAGTTTGCGTTTGCCCCAGGCATCAACCTTGTCGACTTTGCCGCCTTGTTGGGTAATAGCGGCATCAACCCGAGCCAGGGTGGCTTCACGCGTCTCATCTTCCAGGGTAGGGCTGACAAAAAACAGCAGTTCATAAGCCTTCATATTCACCTCCTTAGGTCTGTCGGCTCAGGCATACGAAGGCAAGTCCTGAGCAGGAACGTGAGCCAAAGAGTGTACCACGCTTTACGTTCTTGGGCAAACCGGGGCCGGTGTTATGTAGTCTGACAGGTCAACCTCAATGGGCTCTGAACCAGACCTCAACCAGATCTCAACCAAAACATAACTGCCGCAAAACTGCGGCTTGGGGGCGCGGCACACACACAGCTACAACAGACGGAGAATCAAGAATTCTTTGGATGTATCCATGGCGTTGTTAAAGTTCCTTGCGATAGACAACAATCTCGTGGTCAATATTGGCCACTTTGATGTGCTGGCGAAAGGCCTCAGCCGTAAAACCGTGGCTTTTCCAGAAATCCTTACCACTGTGCTGGATGGGAACGGCCAGGATGCTTGAGGCGTCCACCTCAGACTCCAATGCGTACCGCTCTATGTTGTCCAAAATTGCCGTTCCAATTCCTAAATTACGGCGCGTGGGATCGATAATCATATGTTGGATCAACCAGTACGACGGCTCCGGCCAGCCTAACACAATCAGGGCGTAACCGGCCAACATATTGCCAAAATAGCCGCGAGCCAGCATCTTGTCAGAGTTGGCTCTGCCGTCAATAAGCTGAACTTCCTGCTCAAAGGTCATAGGCGCATTACTAAGCCCAATGTAGGCACCGATGTTGCTGAGCGCTCGTGAGCGCAGATTTTCAATCGCCGTTTTCTCAGTTCGAGCCAATTGGGTATACGTCACCAAATTGACCTTGAGCGTTTCTGCTGTTTGCAGGCGCACCAGTGTCTCATAGCCCCTGGGGGGTTCCTCGCCAGTGGGTAGCGGCTTTTTTACCATTTTACACTCCTAGTACTTCCAGAGTTTGGCCGTTCGGGGTTGGTCAACGCATGTTATTGCAGGCGGCCTGTGCAGCTCCGGGAACAAACGTGGTGCGGGACGCGCCCTTGTTTCCTCCTTAGCGCATCAGGGGTAGCTGGCGCGGAGGCCGGTCTGCGGGTGGGGGGGGGTAAGGGGGTCGGGGTTGGCCTGCGAACTGGTGAGAGTGACAAGCGCGAGATCGGCTTGCCAGCGCACCTGGTGTTTAGCGCGCTTGAGGCGGCCATCCTTAACGTGTTAGCGCGCCTGGGACGAGCATTCTTAACGTCAGGAGCCCACACCGTCGCCAGCCCCACAGATACGTGCCAGCCGTGTTTGGAGCGAGCACCTCGTTGGCCTGCGCACCACGACCGGCTCGCCCTACGTGCTAGTGCGCCTGATGCTGGCGCGAGCGTTTCAGGCACAACACATCAAGGCTATAATAATACCATGATGACGCCCTCCGATAAACACAGCCTAAGTTACCAGGAGCAGATGGCGCGACGTCTGACGGCCACCGCGCGGCATCAGCAGCAGTTGGACAAGGAATTTCCCCCTGTGGACAGGGTGTACGATGGCTTTTATCAGTTGCTCGCCCCTTCCTCGATTGAGCATGGGGTTTATTTTCTGGGCGCGGGGGGCATTGTGGCTTCCACACTGACGCTGAGCCTGTCCGCAGGTGCCCAACGGGAGGCCAACACCATCTGGTTGACAGCGCCCGATGGTCACCGGTTGGCGCGCCTGCCTGATAAGCCAGCCCAGCGCCTGCGCGCCCATCTGGCAAGAGACTGGCATATTACCGCTCTGATTGCGGCGGTCTACTACCATGCGCAAAGCCGGGGCGTCAGTGTTGAGGTCGCCTTTATCTGCTGGGACAAAAGCTGTGTGGCTTTGGCAGTTTTTTCCCATAACATCGCTGACAGGCTGGCCAGCGGCGACCATGCTGGCCTGGAACTGTCGCAGGAGCAGCTGGTACGCGTACTCAAAAGTCAGGGCCGGTGGTTTTTAACGAAGTCAACCCCGTATCCCCCCGATGAAATGGGTAGGGTGCTCTACAGAAAGCGCCGCAGTGGCAGCGAGCGGTTAGCCGCCTACGCCCTGCGACACCGATGGGGCTGTACGGTTTTGGCCAGCCTGTTTTTTTTGGTTGTACTACTGGCTCTAGCTGCGGCGATCTGGGTGATTGTTGGTTTCTGAGAACGGCCCTCTACAGCGGGCACGCTTCAAGATGGGCGCGTCTCGCGCTTCTGTGCTCTTCAGCAGTGAACGCCCTCATTTTTACCCTCACTAAGGCTCCCGCCAGACCTTTGGTCTTCTCTTCTGTCGTCTTGAGTAAGACGCTTCCTGCGTTGTCCCTTACCCGATGCGATCCAAATCAAAGGGTGTTTCCTGATAGACATAATAGTTAAGCCAGTTAGCAAAAAACTGGTGAGCGTAGGTGCGCCAGCGCACGGGCGGACGGCGGGTAGGGTTATTTTCAGGATAGTAGTTGTAGGGCACGGCGATGTCCAAACCAGCGGCGATGTCGCGGTGATATTCTTTATCCAGGGTATCCTCGTCATATTCTAGATGGCCGGTTACAAAGACCTGTCGGTGGTTGGCAGATGCGGTAATTACTGCCCCGGTAGCTTGGGAACCGGCCAGTATTTTGAGCCCGGCGGCTTGAGCGTCTGCGGGCAGTACGGTGGCATAGCGCGACTGTGGCATCAGAAATGGATCGTCCAGGCCCAGCAGCAAACGGCTGGATTTGTCGTAGCGCTCCAAGGGATAGATACCAAACAGCTTCTTACGTAACAGATGTTTCTCAATACCATAAAAATGGGACAGCGCCGCGTTGGCACCCCAGCAGATAAACAGGCTGCGGCAGACGTGATTTTTAGACCACTCAAACAGCTCGGTTAGCTCGTGCCAGTAATCGACATCCTTAAAAGGCAGGGTTTCTACCGGCGCGCCGGTTACGATAAGTCCGTCAAAACGGCGATCCGTCTGCAAAATAGCGGGCGAATCCACATAAAACGATTCCAGGTGACTGGCGGTTGTGTTTTTAGACTCGTGCGCGGCCATTGAGATAAGGGTGGCGTGTATCTGCAACGGCGTGTTGGACAACAGCCTAAACAGCTGAGTTTCAGTGGCAATTTTGGTAGGCATCAGATTGACGATGGCAATCTCCAGCGGCCGAATATCCTGGCTGTGGGCGCGCTGCTCGGTCATTAAAAAGACATTTTCATGGGCAAGTATTGAGATTGCCGGCAAGCCGTCAGGCACATTAACAGGCATACGTATCCTCGCTTTTTGGGAAGCCTTGTTGCCTAGGTGGCCGCGCAGGCCGCGCAGGCCGCGCAAACAAACAAAACTAGCCTTTACAGATGGACTTTAGAGGTAATTGTACTCCTTTGGCAGGCTTTTTCAAGCGTGAGCGCCATCGCGTGAGCGCCACGGGCAGCTTTGTGGCAGAGCGACTCTCCTTTGTTTGTGCCGGGCCTTCAGGTGCGAGGGGCAGGAAGCAGGGGTATCCGCACTTCCCCTTTCGTTTGCTTGTTTCCCCATTTGTGTTAATACTGTGTGCACAGGTGACATACCCATAAGCCTGTGCTATGCTACGTGCCGTCAAAAATGACAGGCAACCCGAAAGGAGTAGCATGGATGCTACAGTTTTGGGGAGCCGGGGGGTAAGGGGGATTCGTAGCCTAGTGGGGGTTTACAACCTGCTTCTCCTTGGT
>JAITRZ010000040.1 GCA_031288185.1 Coriobacteriales bacterium | reverse complement strand
TTGCATAAAGCTATCACACGCTATCATGTCCCCCAAGGGGACAGTCAACAGAAGAGAGTGAGAAAGATGCAGGAAATTGAGTTTGTTACTTTTTAGCTTTTTTACTTTGTGTCCTTGCGAAGTGCTGACAGGGTCACACGCATTCCTTCTCCATCTCACACAAGCGACAGCTGGCAGCGCTTCACAATCTGAAAAACAAAGGCGCCGCGTGAACCCGATAACGAGTAACACACGGCGCCAAAGGCCCATCAGCAAGCCTGTCCATGGATAGAGTGTATAACGCTTATGAGTTTAGCACAAGTGCATAGAGGAAACTCCACAAAAACCACATAAACGAAGTGCGGTTGCAGTTCCGTTGCAGTGCGCATCCTTCCGCTGCCCACCCGCATAAGGCAGCGTTCTTTCGCAGGCTCACCCTTATGTTCGCCACTCACCCTCCGAGCCGCCACTCACCTGCGTGAGATGCCGCTGGCAGAACAATCGTACCAAGTGTCGTCTGGCAACAGACCGGCTAGGCATCCAGCGCAGCGTTTTTGCCAGCAAAGTAACCGTGGCAGGCGGCATAGGCATTACAGAGGCCGGGCACAACGTTTTGATACCCGCTACCCATCCGCCAACCTACACAGTTTCCCGCCGCATACAGTCCAGGAATAGCCTTCCAGTCCTTATCAACAACCTGTAGTTTATTGTTTACCTTAACGCCACTGCTCATACCATAGAAAAAGTAGTTTTCCTTAAACGCCTTGTAGGGTGGGGTATCTACGGGGTTCAGATGCCAGGGCGCTTTGCCAAAGTCATCATCTTTGCCAGCGCGGCACAACTCGTTATAGCGCTCCACCGTCGCAACCAGCGTGTCTGGGTCAACGTCAATCAGCTGGGCCAGCTCGGCTATCGTGTCAGCCTCGTAATGCTCCGAGCCACTGGCTATCATGTCCATTATCTCCCGTGTCATACCCGGTATGGGCAAAAGCGGCGGCATATTAAAGCTGTCTGAGCCAAGAATCTGCCACACATAGTTGGCCTGGCTGGGCAATTCAAAAATAGGAAAACTGGTAGAAAGCGATGAGTAACATTCATTGAAGAAACGTCGGCCCTGCTGGTCAACCGCCAGGGGAGCAGCAAATGAGTAGGCATCAATGGACCATGCCTGGTAGGAGGGGTCTATTTCTTCCATAATAGCGCCCGCCCAGACCATCATCTTGTGTCCGGTGCCGTCGTCCATGGTTTCATCGGTGGTTACCGGCGCGGAATCTGAGGCCTTGGCGTTGTAGGAGTTGTAGTTTTTGATGAAGTTGGCCATTGTTGGATAACAGAAATGATCGACCATGTCTGTGTTGCCTCCATAAGAACCCGCGCACATGATAACGGCCTTAGAGGCCTGGTAGTACACATAGTCGCCGCTTTCGTTTGTGGCAATCAGCCCGTTTACGCGTCCTGCTTCATCCTGGGTTAACAGGCGCGCACAGGTATCAAAGGCAATGGAGCCACCATTGGACATGATCCAATCGTGAAAGGTAAAGACAAATTTTTCCAGACTGTCTTTTCCATCTGGATCAAAATCAACATGAAAAGAGGTAATGTACTGATCGAGGTCTGAGGAATGTAACGGCTCGCCAAACATGATGTTTCCCGGTAAATTTGCTGGTTGAAGGACATTTTCTTCCAGCTCGTCCAGGATTTCACCGCTGTGATAGGCCCACAAAGTCACCAGGCTGGCATCCACGCGCAGGTTTCCTTCGTTAATAACAGCCGACATCACAGCCTGCTCATCGTGGAGAGGCTGGCCGGCCTCCTGTTGGAAGCGAGAGTTAAAAAAGCCAATGCCGCTGCCACTGATATGAGGAGCGCCATTGCGTTCGATCATCACAACTTCTGCGCCATTTTTAAGTGCCGCGTAGGCCGAGAGTACACCAGCCAAGGCTGAGCCAACCACGACCACATCAGTCTTGATGGTTTCCACGCATTGCGCGGGAGTGATAGCCGGCGGTGTGCCCAGCCAGTCTTTGGCAGACGAGGTAGTAGCGCCTCCTGGGCTGGTGGTGGGCTTCTGTTCAGCCGGAGCACAGGCGGACAGCGCTCCAACCGCCGCAAGACCACCGGCAAGGCCGCCAGCAGCAGTCAAAAAAGAGCGTCTGGACAGGCCGAAGGGGTGAGGGGCCTGCGTTGGCGCAGCCTCCGGCGCACCTTCTTGTCTTCTATCCCTGTCCGAGTCTTGATTTTTGTGCTTCATACGAAATCCCTTCTCTCCCGCACCGCCTGTGAGACAGCGGCGACACGCAGTCGCTGACCTCAGACACGGTGCTTCACGTGCCCGGCTTGCCACCGGGCCTCCTATGTCACACAGTATAGCACGATAGGTGACGGGGAGACGCGCGAAGAGGGCACGTGCCCCTCCCAGGCCCTGGCAAGTTTAACTCTAATTCTTGGGAGGTAGGATAACCCCCGCGTATGCAGGGCAGGCATGCATGTTGCGAAAATGAAAGGAACGCAGTGAGGGTGTGGAAGTCCAACGAAATTTTGAAATATCTCATGAACAAACATGGCATATCATTGCAGCGCATGGCTGCTTCATTGTCCACTCTCAACTATCAAAATTTTCAAAAAATACTCAGTCGAGGGACAATGACTATATCGAAGTTTTTAAGGTTCGCCAACGCCTGAACGCAAAAAAGGCATCAAGGAACTTAGGCATATCGCGAAGAACGTTGTATCATTTGAGGGAACAGCTCGACCAAACATGAAGCCTGAACCTGACATACGCCTTAGCTTTGGTCAGCTCGTAACGCTTATAATATTTGCCATTGTGTTTTTTCCAGCAGCGATTATATATGCGTTTCATCGAGCGTATAATGTCTACCATGTAAAATAAGGGTACCCCTAATAACCAGGAGGTACTCTTGTGCCCAAAATCGCCGATCTCACACAAGTTTTTCCTCATAGAAAGCTCTATCTTATAAAAACCTGTTTATCACCAGCAATCTAACCGCTCTCTTGATTATGGGAACAAGAGGAGCTGTCAAGCCCTGGCAGGCGCTTGCAACATCGCACCAGATGTATACAACGGTGACCTTTAACGGGGCTTAACCTCTTGGGTCAGTATGCCCGCGTTTCTGAGTTTTCCACAGGATTTAGCTTCAGAGATGTAACCGGATGTAACCGGTTATTCAATTTGAGAATAATTATCGACGAGCAAATAGTGCCATCTACCTGCAAAAACTATGGTGCGCCGTGAGGGGATCGAACCCGCGACCTTAGGATTAAAAGTCCGCTGCTCTACCAACTGAGCTAACGGCGCGCGCCATGAACTAAAAGTGGTTTTTCTCCAGCCCCAAGGCTGGTACTCACAGGTCTGCCGCATATCACAAAGGCGGCGGCCAACAGTTTAACAGATTCATGGGGTATACAACGACAGCGGCAGGGGATACTACCCCCCCCCGGTAACATCAGACGGTGCAACATCGCGCTGGAGACGGGCCACTGGATTGTAGAATCTAACGTCACAGAGGACACCAGAGGATACGACCCTTTGACATCAGCTTGCGGCCGCAAGCAGGATACCCTGCAGGATGTCCGTATCACTCACCAGCAGCGAAGAGCGGTTAAGGGCAGTAAGGGCCGCCTTAAGGATAAGTAAACCGCCAACAATCACTGCTGCCCGCTCAGGATGCAGTCCTGTCACGCGCCGTCGCTTATTCAGGGGCAGAGTGGCAAGCAGCGCAATCAGCGCGTCCAGTTCATCAGCGACAAGACGCTGGCCTTGAACCAGACTGCTATCGTAGTCGCGTATGCCATCGCGCACGGTAATCGCTGTGGTGGCCGTGCCGGCAACCGCCACTACCTCGTCAGGAACAAAGGGCAGCTGTGCTGCCAGCTCGTCAAATTGCTGATTGGCCCATGCATTGGCCTGCCGCAATTGCGCGGGGGTTGGCGGATCGTCCTTAAGAAACAGGTCTGTTATCCAACGACTGCCCATACCAAATGATCGCACAAAATCAATCTGCGGCTTTATCCAGGGTAGCGCAGGCGAAATCTTTCCTGAAACAGCATCCCGTCTCTGGCTTCCCAGGGCAACCTCGGTGGAGCCACCACCCACATCCAGGCTAAGCAGCCTGCCTGACAGATGGGAAAATCCGCTTAACATCCCCCAGAAGGTCAGTTCAGCCTCCTGTTCGCCACTGATGACCCGCACGGCAAAGCCCTGGTTTTGCAGCTCATCTAAGACCGCAGCGCTGTTATGGGCATCCCGTAGGGCCGCAGTAGCAACAATAGAGAGGGGGATAGGTATTGCTGCCGGACGGTTTGCGCCCCTATCGCTCGCCGTGTCCCTCTCACTTGCACGTGGCTCGCGTGCGTCCCTCTTGTCAGTGCCTGCACCACGCATGTTTGCCGCATCCAACTGGTACTCACAGGCTTTGATGTCATCCCTGAAGCGTAAAAGCGCGGCTGTCAGTCGCGCGCGAGCAGCATCTGAGATTAATCCCGTTGCCTGAAGCCCCTCGCCCGTATGAGTGATGATGATGTCACGCTTCAGGTCTTTCAGCCCGGCAGCATCCATACGCACTATGAGCAGACGCGAGGTCACCGTGCCCAGATCGCAGGCTGCCAGGTAGCGAACTTCCCTATCTGAAGGTGACAAAGGAGCGGAAGCGGCACGGAAAGCGGAACTTAAAAAGTTATCCATAAAACTGTTATCGCATACAGCAAAATTATTGGCTGACTGGACATCTCCCTCTCCCTTGGGGGTGAGGAGGCTGGACGCGATGGAACACCGCCGGCGGCACCGTCGTAATAAACCTGCGTCATTGATCAATAAAGGGATCGGGGACATTAGCGGGTGACGTGTCCGATTGTATAAAGAACAGAGCGTCCAGAAATTCCGTTAGCCAGCTGGACGGCAACGCAACGTCATTGGTGTTAACCGCCGTTGGCAGCACCGTTGTTGAGTCGGTTATCTCAAGACCGGTAATGTTCACCGCTTCTTCGCCGGCTTTAACCCATCCAAACTGCTCACGTACACGATCCTCTACACCTTCTACCGTGTTAAGTGCCGTAATTTGGGCGATAATCCGTTCATTGCGATTCAAAACCGCCGACAGTTCGGCATCTAACTGCTCAACAGAACGCAGGGCAAGGTAGTAGTCACGCAGTGCCGGGTAAAGTGCCATCACCGCCACCAGGAGACAGATAGCAATACTGGAAACGATGAGAAGGCGGTTTAGGTTGGGCTGGTTCTCCCGCGCGGGAGAACCGCCGTGGCGCGGCGATTGAGCGCGCGGCTGTCGCGTCTTTGCGCTGGCATGGCGCGATGCGGCCTGCGCGCTTCCCTGCGCTTTGATGCGAGCGCGGCGCGGTGCCTTTGCTCCTGTTTTACCGGCTTGCGCCGCCATCAGATAACCGTCCCTCGTACAGCCGCATCAAGCCGCATCGCCTTTAAGCCGCCGACGCCACGCCTTGACCCTGCGTGCCTATTTTCCTGCCGGATCTATGCGCCATTGCGGGGGCGTAACACGCCATAGGAGCCGTCACGTCGCCGATACATGACATTAACTAATCCACTGTCAATGTCGTTATAAACAAAGAAATTATGGCCAAGGAGCTCCAGGTGAATCAGGGCATCCTGCGCGCTTAAAGCCACCAGATCTATTTCCTTGGTACGCACCACCTGGTTATCAGAAAACTCATCCGGTGCGTGCCAGCTTGGCACAACGGCTGCCTCCTGGCCCTCGGTGGCAAATACCTCACCCAGCTTGCGGGCATGGCTGCGCCTCTCTAAAACCTTAGTCTTGTATTTGCGCAACTGCCGCTCAGCCTTGGCCGCCGCCACATCGATGGCCGCGTACATATCCTCTTCCGCTTCTTCCGTACGGATGATGTGGCCCTTGGTGAACAGGGTGATCTCAGCCACGGCCGGCTTGGGATTGGCAGGATTTTGCTCCTTGCGCAATACAACTTCGGCCGACATGGGCGAAATGTTAAAAACTTTTACCGAACTGGAGATTTTTTCCTCTACATAGGATCGCAGAGGTTCGCTGATTGTCATCTTGCGACCGGTTACAGTGATGTCCATCCGAACTCCCTCCTTGTAGCTACTATGACAACCACAAGGATACCAAAAACGCCTCCGGCTGGCGAGTATGTTTCCCACCGAGTGAGGATAAGGCGCGCGCGCTTAGGCGGCGTTGCGGCGCTGCAATGTTGCGGCGCTCACTTACAGATAGTTTGCCAGCATCTCACGGCCGTAGTCTGTGGCTCGATAAAAGACGCGCAACTCACCACTAAATCCCCGTATACAGCGCGTCTCGCACAACAACCCGTTGGCTGCCGCCGTCATCAGAGATTCTACAATGTTTTTTCTGCTAAAGGCCCTGAAGCCGCCATACGTGGGCTTGAGCCGCTCCATCACCAACTCCGCATCCGCCTCATTGGTCTGTGCAAAAGTCTCAAGTACCGCATAGTTCAAAGGCTTCATGCGCTCTCCTTTGTGCTGTTCTTAAAAAGGGTCAACGGATTAACGGCAATGAGCAATATCCCAATAAACATCACTATGGCAGCGATCCAGGCGATTGGAGCCAGCATCCAGCCGTCTTGCCCAAAAATCACACCCAGAACTATCCAGCAAAAAAACGGTCCCCAGAATGAATAGGCGCCATTGCAAACCATGCCAAGCGCTGTTCCGCACATCGAGTTTCCCTTATACCAGAGACTGTAGGCAAACAGGGCACAAAACCCACTGATAGCGAAAAAGAACATCGACGGGCCATCGGTTAGTGCCAAACCCAGAAGATCGGGAGCGAGCAACACGTTACCTGCCAGAATGCACACCAGGGGCATCATTATCAACAGATTGACCAGCCCGGAGGTAACCTGGCGAATGGTGATACCAATTTCATAGTCGATAAGGATGGTGCCAAATCCTGCCACGCAGCCCTCAATACCCCACCCCAGCGCGGCGATGAAAGCTATGAGACAGCCAAGGAGTAATCCTTCTGGGGCATCAACGCTCATGGACTGGCTCCCTATCATCACGGTTGCAACCAGGCAGATGGCAATGCCAACACCCATGCGTAGATTCAGCTGCTGCCTGAAAAATACCCGCCCGATAATGGCGCCGATTGCCGGGCACAGGGCAGTGATGGGGATGATTATTGATCCGGCCAACTGCAACGCAATGATATAAGCGGCGCTGGCTATAGGCCCGCCAATTATCGCACAGCCAATCATAACCACTCCGGGCTTAGTTTTTAGACAACGCAAGAAGTCACTAATTTTGCCTTTTGCAATAGCAATAGCGACAGCCCAAAGCGCGCTCGCACTGTCGTTGATGCCGCTTCCCAGAACCCCAAGCACATACACTATCGTAAACGCGGTTAGGCCGGCGGCGTTTGTCCCATACCAATCGGCCCACACCCCCTCGCCCATCGCCACGGTAACAAAGGCTGAGTACAGGCCGTAGGCAATGCCAGACAGCACAGCAACGGCAACTCCCTTCCTAAAAAAGGCCCTGTCAGCCAAACGCTTAAGGCTGCGCACATCAGAAGCAGGTTGTCCTGCTTCCGCAATCGCTTGCGCCACAGGTACTTTTCCCTCCACCATGTCAGTTTCCCTCCAAATCGTTAAAAAACCCCTCGTTGGTCACTATCGCGTAGTAGTCTTTCGCGTAGCGATACATCACCATGCCGTAATCACCAAACTCCACTCCCAGGCCCTGCTTGTACTCCGTCCACATGCTCCAGAGAAAACCGCCAAGCGCGATATATAGATACAGGCGCGCTTGTTGTTGACGATCCGGCTCATGTCCCAGGTACAGGTACAGCGCGAGGTCAGAACGCAAGCGATCAAAATAGGAGTAGATAGCATACATGGCCACATCCATCAGGGGATCGCCGCCGCCACTGTATTCCCAGTCGATGAGCCGGTTGCTGCCATCAGGTAAAAACAGAATATTTGTGGGCACGGGATCAGCGTGACAGAGCACTTCTGGAACAGCCAGGCTTTGTCTAAGGTGAAGCAAACGGTCAATCTTTTGGTTGACGTCGGCGATGTCGGCAAAGCGGATAGCCCCTAGATCCTGGGCCAGACCGCGGTAGAACACTATCAGGCGTTCAATATCAAAGGAGTGTGGCGGCTTGATGGCATAGTCATGTAAACGCCGTATCAGGCGCATGGAAACCTCCAGGTCTCCGTCATCAAAGGGATCGGCAACACGGGCATTTTCATAGTAGCGTGAGATTTTAATGCCGCTTGATCCATCAAAATAGACCAGTTCATCAGGCAGCCCCGTTTCCTGAGCACACTCATAGGCGCGTTTCTCATAGGCGCGATTTATGAGTTTCTCAGTGCCGGCGCCCGGCTGCCGAAACACGTAGCGCTGACCATCTACTGAAAAGAGAAAACTCTGGTTGGTCATCCCGGCCTTGAGCGGTTCTATGCTGGTAATGGCGGATGGAGAGATGGCGAAGTGCTTGGCGATGAGGTCAAGTATGGCAGAATTGGCTGAAAGCAGATAGCTGGGATCATAGGCCCTTAGTTCTTCCAGATTCTCAAACTCCCAGACCCGACCTGTCTGGTCATTTACCCATAGCTCCAGCTCATTGATGTGTTTGACAAGTATGTGTTCCCAGTATTCAAAGTCAGAGTCAGGCCGATGGTAGTGCTCTTCCAGTAGTTCTCTAAAACGTTGAGCATGCGCGGAGTCTATAAACGCCGGACCAATCAGGGCAAGACCTTCCGAGGGCGTGCCTCCAATGATGATCTTTTCGATGCGACCTGCCTGTGTGGCCTGCGCATACCATTCCAAAGTTTTGCCGGTAACCTGCGAACAGCAATACCAGCTAAAAAATTCCTGACGGTGAAAGATGTTATCTTCAAGATAGTGGTCAGAGACAAGAATATAGCTGTTTTTGAGGTGTTGGCGCGCCAGGTACAAACTGGCCAGATTATTTTTACTTGCATAGGCGGGATTGAAGATCAATGTGACACCGTATTTGTCAATCAAATAATCAAAAGCCTCTTTCATATAGCCAACAACAAGATATATCTCGCTAACGCCCACAGCCAATAACTGCTCAATCTGCCGCTCAAGCATCGGTTGACCGTGCACCTTCAAAAGCCCTTTGGGTGTATCGTAGGTTAGAGGCACAAAGCGCGAACCAAAGCCGGCGGCCAGAATAATCGCATTGTCCACCCGGTACTCATCAAGTTTGGCGTGGCCCTTATCCGTCAGACGCAGGTGCCTCCCATTGCGTTTGCGGGACAGCCAGCCATACTGCTCAGCCGTTTGAATGAGACTGTTTACTCGTCCCAGCGAGGTCTTGAGGCGTTGAGCCAGTTCGCGTTGCGTAAGTTCATCCCCATCCTGCACCTCTCGACAGAGCAACAGCGACGATAGCATTGTACGGTAGGGTAAGGACGGGGATGTGGGATGGATTATGTTCATATCTAGCACTATAACAGCTAGTATTGAACAAATCAAGCGTTCGCGCAGAGGGAAAGCATGTTCTGGCAGAGAGAAATTTGTTCCTGTAAAAGGAAAGATGTGTTCTGGCAGAAAGAAAAAGCACGGAAGGCGCACCAACCCCCATTACCCTACTTTCTAAAGTAAAACCCTGTGTGCGGTTGATGACTGACCAGGGTTCGGTCACAACCAAGTCATTACTGCTACTTTCCAGAGTGAAGCCCTGTGTGCGGCTACGTCCCGTTTGCTCCCCGCTCGGGAACCGCTCAGGCAATATGTCCAAGGAAATCGCGGGTGCGCTCGTGTTGGGGGTGGTCAAATACCTCCTCTGGGCTGCCCTGCTCAACAATGATACCGCCGTCCATGAAAACGGCGCGATCAGCTACTTCACGCGCAAACCCCATTTCGTGGGTGACAACTATCATCGTCATGCCGCCACGAGCCAACTCACGCATAACATCCAGGACACCACGCACCAATTCCGGATCCAGGGCGCTGGTGGCTTCATCGAAGAGCATCACGTGGGGATCCATGGCCAGGGCTCGGGCTATGGCAACCCGTTGTTGCTGACCACCGGAAAGCTGAGCTGGCATATAGTCGATGCGATCACCCAGGCCCACCTTAGTCAACTGTTCAACAGCAATACGCTCGGCTTCCTCCTTTGTGCGCTTGAGAACCTTTCGCTGGGCAAGCATCACGTTTTTCTTCGCCGAGATGTGGGGAAACAGATTGAAGGATTGAAAGACCATACCCACATGTTCACGCACCTTGTTGATATTGGTTTTAGGGTCGGTAATGCGAGTATCCTCAAACCAGATTTCACCACCGGTAGGCTTTTCCAACAGGTTAATGCAGCGCAGCAGGGTTGACTTGCCGGAGCCAGAAGGGCCAAGGATAACTACTACCTCTCCCCTGTCCACCTCCAAATCAACACCCTTCAGCACCTCAACGGAACCAAAGTATTTATGCAGCTGTTGGATGCGCACAACAGCCAGGGATGGGCGTTTCACTTCACACCTGTCCATTAAAGCTGGCAGGTATCGGGTTGAACGGGCATACCCCGTGTTTCACTTCACTCACTTTTGACCTGTCCACCAAGAGCGTCTGTGACAGAGGCCCGCCGTTTGCGTCGCGGTTTGGGTGGAACGCTCTGCCCCTCGGCCTCAGCCAAACGCCGCTCAAAACTGGTGATTATCTTGGTTAGTGGCAGCGTAACAACCAGATAATAGGCGGCCGCAACAATATAAGGCGTCATATTGCCGGTAGAAGCGACCATTGATTTGGCAAACATCATCTGCTCCATCACCCCTACCGCTGCCAGCAGCGATGTGTCTTTGTAGAGTAGAATAAATTCGCTGGTAGCCGTGGGTATAACGCGACGCACCGTTTGCGGGATAATCACTGAAAACATGGTCTGCACAGCATTCATCCCTAACGATGCCGACGCCTCAAACTGACCCTTGTGAATGGACTGGATACCAGCACGGAAGATCTCGGCCAGATAAGCACTGGAGTTCATGGCAAGCACCAGGATGCCCAGCAGGTAGCTGTCAATGCTTATGTGCAGGAGGGGCAGGCCAAAAAAGGCGATGTATATCTGCAAGAACAGCGGGGTGCCACGAATCACGTTGACATAGATAGAAGCAACAAAACGGACAATGCGCAGTCGGGCCATACGCAGAAACGAGACACCCAGACCGATAGGTATGGCCAGGGGAAATCCTACCAGCACCAGGCCCAGGGAGCGCAACCAGCCAATAAAGAGATTGGGCACTGCAGCCACTATAAACTGGGGATTGAAGAATATCTTTAGGAACATCACCGAGTTCCAGGCCTCTACCCAGGGTTGTTCATCCAGCCACAGTGTGATGGCCTTGACGGTGGTAAGGCTTATGACAGAAATGGCTGGGGAATCAGGTAGTGGGATACTTGCGCCCTCAGTAGTAACATAACTGCCACCCAGGGAATAATCGCCATCCGCAGCAGGTAGGGCGATGTCATGAATCTCAACCCTAAGAAGCATATGTGAGGGTACCGGATTCTCAAAGCGAATACGCACCTCGCCCGTGCGGATCTCAGCTTGTTGGGGAGTTTCCAATCGTTTTAGTCCGTCTAACACGGTTGCCTGAACGCTGGCTCCCTCGGCCAGACTGCTGCCAGCAGGAAGGGTAAGGGTCAGCTCGCTGATTTGCTCATCCGCTCCTACACGCGCCTCCCAGGTAACACGGGTAGGCTGGCCACCGATGACATTATTGCCATCCTGCTGGTTGGGACGCGCGGTGGTCTTCTCTATATCCAAGGCCACAGCCGGAGCTGGCGAAGTCAGGGTCAACAGCAAGGCCAGCGCCGCCACCAAAACCAGCAGGCTACGTGCTGCCTGGGTGACGGCGCTCTGGTGTTGCGGGGTAATTCGCACAGCCTGCCTATGGACGCCTAGGGCGTTAGCGTTGGTGGATCAAGGTCGGGAAAATATTTGGTAAAAATGCGATCAAAACTGCCATTACTCTTGATCGCGCGCAACGCCTCGTTAATCTTATCTTTCAGGGTCGGATTGTCCTTGGACACGGCAATGCCATATTGCTCGCCGGTGGCAATGGACTCGACAATCTCAGCATCAGTGTAGGTTGTCGCGACCTGTTCAGCGGCTACCGGCTCATCAAAAAACACGGCTTCGATGTCGCCAGCCATCATGGCCGCCAGGGCCTCGCTCGTCTGATTATATTCCTTAAGGGTAGTACCCGGATCGCGCAAATTCTCATTGACCCAATCAGCACCAGTAGTGCCAGACTGAGCCCCCACCACCTTACCATCCAAATCAAGGGCAGAAGCATAACCCTTGCTTTTGAGGGCAACAACCGCTTGATTTGAGTCAAAGTAAGGGGTGCAAAAGTCAATGAGCTCCTTGCGCTCATTAGTAATGGTAAATGAGGACACACCCAGATCCATGACAACGCCAGAGGCCACTGAGGCTAAAATAGTATCGAAGTTCTGAGGTGGCAGATACTCAATCTCAAGCCCCAGATGCTCACCTATCGCCTGCATCATCTCCAGCTCAAAGCCCGCCGGCTGGTCGCCGGCCAGTTCAATGAAAGGTGGATAGTCGCAGTCTGAACCGATGGTCAGGATGCCAGGGGCTATCAACTTTAACCCGTCATCGCTTGGCTGAGTATTTTCCTTGGAAGTAGACGTGGAATCGCAGCCGGTTAGTGCCAGGCTCATAGCCACAATCACACCAACGATAAGTGCCAGCAGCCTCCTTGGAACGCGCGTACGTGTTTGCATAAACTCCTCCTTCTGTTGCTTAAACTTTTAGCCGACTAAACATGCCAATTTTCCCCAACACCACGACAGAGTGCCCCACCGAGACATCCCGCCAGGCCCAGCGCCAGGTGAGACCTGAATAGGCACAATCAAACGGGCGGATGGACGGGCAGAAAATGACTTTTACAGATTACTCTAAAAGACGGGAACCTATGTGGCTGACTTTGCATTTTTTTGATTAATTAATACAGATTTTACTTAAACGGCTGCTGTCCTGCACGGGTGGCCGGTATAAAGACGCTGATTTCCCTCTAGCGTGAGTTTCAGACTTTTTTGAGCACTGCCAGTCAGAGCGCCTCGTATGAGGCGCTTTTTTGTAGAAAATCTGTAGTACAAACTAATAAATAGCTGTTAATGCTATACTTTTAC
>JAITRZ010000032.1 GCA_031288185.1 Coriobacteriales bacterium | reverse complement strand
GGCTCAAACACCACCGATGCCGCCAGCCTGGATCTTACCCAAAACCTCTATGGCTCAAGCGTTGTCCTCTTTGCTGATGCCAACGCACGAAGAACCTCCGGGACAAACTCGTACTACTGGCTGCGCTCTCCGCGCGGCGGCACTTACGGGGCCGCTTTGGTCGACGCCTCTTCGGGCGCGGTCCCTTACAGCTACGTGGGCAGCACGTACGGTGTCCGCCCCGCTTTTCGTATGAATCTGTCATAGAGTAAGACAAAAAGATTAATCGGTTTATCTGCCGGTTACCGAGCAGATAAACCGATCCTTTTTCATCTTGTGCCTTGTGGGAACACATGCCTCTGCACCCTGATCTCTGCCTGTGCTACACTACGTGCCACACAGGTAACTGGCAAGACAAAGCGCTGCTCAGACACGCATTGCGCAGACAGACACACAGACAGGTAGGCTGAAAGGAGTGGGGCCATGAGCGCGAAAATTTCCGGGCATCTCTTGGGGGGTCATACCTTAGCCTTTGTCCCATCACTTCAAAAACGCCGCACGATCGTACGCCTCAAATGTTTGTGCGCGCCCCGCACACTTGCCCCTTCCCACAACCCGCCTCAATTTTATAAAGGAACGGGCAATAATGGTTTTACCCTGGTAGAACTCATCGTTGTTATTATTATCCTGGGTATTTTGCTCGCTATAGCCATCCCCGCGCTGACGGGCTACATACAAAAGGCGCAGGATGAGGGGTACAAGATGGAGGCCAGAGACGCGACATCGGCGGCGCGCTCGGTTTTGGATGAAGTGTACGCAAAAGGCGAGATCGCTTCAAATCCCACGGCATCTAACTACATCAGCACCGGGAACGGCTGGCAAACCAGAATGTACTGGCTGGAACAGTTCTCTACGTTTCTCACGGGTACCTGGATCACCTACTTTCACACCGCATCCGCCTTGCTGGGAAAGAGTTACCCGTCGGCAATGACTGAACCCGGTGCTTGGTCTTATGCCTTTATCGGTTCCAGCACCTCCACCGCGCTGGATGCCGACGGGTTTCTCTATTTTATATTTCCGGATGGCAGGGCTTCAGGGAAACCCCAAATTGTTGTGACCTATAGGATGGAGCGCGTGGATGCGGCCACCTATGTAAACAGCATCACCGCTAAGATGCAAACCTCTGATCTCTACCGCGCTGAAGCGGGTTATGAGGTCTATCACTTTGTGACTCCTTAATACACACTCAGTCTGACAGCCTCCGTTATCCTAAAGCGCCAGCGAAGCAATCCAAGACCATGGCGGGGACAGCCGGGAAGACAGGCAATCGCGCCACCGAGCTCTCTCAGAGTGACAATTTTGGCGCTAGACAAGCCGGTATTTCTCTAGAAGTTCCTTGACATCGGTATGCGCAAGCTCCTTAAGGGTGATTCTTTCTGTCAATCTGGCAAAAAGAGGCAGATGCAGTTCTGAGAGCTTTTTGTGGTCAAGCAGATAGACGGTAGCCTTAAGCAGATAGCGTATGTCATAGCAAGAAGCAAACACCTCTGGCACACCGCGCTCAACATTAAGCAGGGTATATACCGCCTCCATGGCCGTGCGTATCGAATACTCGGTAGTAAACACGGTATCGCGCTCGGTCTCAGTAAATTGGCCAATAAACGCAAAGTTGACACTTTTATCCGGCACCACCTGTGGACGATCACCCGCGCGGCGGGGGCTAAAAAACGCGGTTATGAAGGGCAGCATACAGGGGATGGTGCTGATGCCGTCGCTCGCGAGCTCGGCGATCCGCTCGACAGGCGCGCCCAGGTGGTAGAGCCACTCCTGCGCCAGCTCATTGCCAGTGCAATCCTGCATCGGCTTTTTGATAAAGTTGCCTTCATTTTCAACCAGCAGTCCATCCAGCCAGACAACCCCGGTGCCCTCCGGTTGAACCTTGAAGTGTGGCTGCCGGGACATACTCCAACTCATAAGCCAGTTGGAATCGTTGACGGTAACGATGCCGCCGGTCACCTGATGGCCGGTAAACACGGCGCGTTTGTTAAACTGCGCTAACAGATCCAAAACCTCAGGGTTGGTTATCGTTAGCGTGGCTGACTCCCACTTTGTCTCACTCACATTTTCGCAGAACTTCTCAGGATGCCCAAATTCATCACTTTGCAGGGCAATATTGCGCCAAAGTTCCCAACAACCACCCTCGCCGTCTTGTGCCAGCGTGGGAGCCGTATCGTTGTCGCCAAAAGAAGAACTCTCGGTACAGCTGCCATTGGTGATAAACACAAGGTCATCATGCGTGAGAGCTATCCGGCCCGCAGCGCCGTCTTTTATAACATCTAGGGCATCTGCGGCTTTGCGCTCTTCAGTGATGTGAAACTCGATGTTTGTGATGCGCGTGTTTAACTCAAAGTTGACTCCTTGTTTCTGAAGGTAGCTCATCATGGGCATAATGAGTGATTCATACTGGTTGTATCGTGTGTATTTAAGACAGCTGACATCAGGCATCCGGTCAATATGATGCACAAAGCGCTGCAGATAGCGTTTCATCTCGATGGCGCTGTTCCATTCCTGGAAGGCAAACATGGTGCGCCAGTACAGCCAGAAGTGTGACTTTAGCACCTCATGAGAAAACACCTCGTTTATCCTCTTATCCGCAAGTTCCTCTTCGCTGGCGATGAACAACCTGCCAATCTCATTTACGCCTTCGACGGATAGCCCAAAGGTTTTGTTCCATCCGGCGTTCTTGCCCTGATTTTCAACCACACGCATGGGGCTAAACTCGTGGTCGTCAAGGTTGAGGTAGTAAAACTCATCAAGTACGCTGGCCCCCGGCTCATCCAAAGAGGGTATTGAGTGAAAGAGATCCCACAGACATTCAAAGTGATCTTCCATCTCACGGCCGCCGCGGATGACAAATCCCAGCTGCGGGTCTTTGATCCCATCGCAGGCTCCGCCGGTAATGCCCTGCTCGTCAAACACCGTGATGTTTTTGCCTTCCATCTGCCCATCGCGCACAAGAAAACAGGCGGCACCTAGCCCCGCAAGTCCGCTTCCAACAATGTAGGCCTTCTTGCCTTGGACATCTTTGGGTTTGCGCGGTTTTACGAATGCCTCATAATTGCCTCTTGAATGATACATTTTAACACTCCTTACTCTTTGAACCATGACAGACCTGCCCCTCCATGATACAGCAAATGTGCGTCCCGCGCGCCTGAATTTTGCGTATGATGGGGATTTTGTGATAGGGATTGTAACGGGGAGTGTGATGGAAGTGTGATGGGGAGTGTGACGGGAAGCGCGTGCCAAACGATGAGGATTTTGTGATGGAGGGCGCGCGCTGAACGTCGCGCTAAACCCAGTTGTTATAGTTTTTAGTGTTACGGGGAATAAAAAGCCAACAGAGAATATACAGTGGAATGATGGCGTACCAAAGCGGCAGGGCCAAAGCGATAGTGACCAGTCGAACCGGCATCGGCTCAACGCCCAGATATTCAGCGATACCGCCGCAGACACCACCGAGCTTACGATTGCGGGTAGAACGGTAGAGTTTTTTGTTGGTAGACAGATTGAGGTTGCCCTTGCGTGCCAGTACCATCAATGCCACGCCGCCGGCAATGAGCACCAGGGGCCAGACGATACTGAAAATTGTGCTAATAATTATCCAGATGCCAGTTAACCAGGCTCCCAGCACGCGCACGACTAATTGCCAGATGCCAAACACCAACAGCAGCACGCCAGCAATTAAAGCGATGCGAGAAAGATTCAGTTTGCCGTCTTTGCGATTATTGCCATTGCTCACGGTGTCACCTGCGTCTCCTGATGGCTGATACCCAGGTCTAAAGCGACCAGGCCCCTGATGTTGATTATCCAGCCGCTGTTCTCAGCGGGGTCTGCGGCGGATGGTTGCGCAAAGGAGTTGTCAGAGCCTGGAAAATCCGCACTGCGCAGGGAAGACGCTGTCGCGTCTGTCACAGCGCCTATCGTATCCAACTGCGCAAAGCTCAACTGCTCAAGGCTCTGCCGGTACCAGGTATGTTGTTGCTCATCATATCTAAAGCTGCCGTCGTCACACACCACACTGCTGATGCCCTCTACCGTAACGGTGCAGGGCGCCTGCTCAGGCAGGCGCAGCTTTATCCCCGCACAGCTGCTGTCGATGGTGAGCACCGAGCCATTTTCTAAGGGCGCCCCCAACAGAATTTCTGAGACAGTTGCGCCCATCGACAGGTTAAGGTGGCGTACCACCAGCTCCTCCAGGTTAAGATTGAGCGCCGAGGCTCCAGTATCAAAACCCAAGGTCTGCCACTGTACGGACGCAGGCAAAGATACCACGGTGGGCAGATGCGCCTCAAGGCTTGGTAGATCCAGGCGAGCGGCCGTGTTGGACGCATCCATAAAATAGAGTTGTGCCGTTTCTTCGGCCGCAGTATATCCAGAAAGCTCAATGGCGCTTGTGTGTGTGGCCAACACGGTGATAGAAGCGCCGCCGCCGGTGAGCGCAAAGCTGCCAGCCTTACAGTGGGCCATTTCCAGTGCGGCCAGCGTAGGTAGTTCATCAGGATAGGCAGGTAGGGTTGGACCTCTGGGCACGGCAATGGCCAGGTTGCGTCCATCGGGAATGCTGACGGTGGCCTGCTCAACAATACCGCCATACAGCCATAGACCGCTTAGGAGGGAAGCTGAAAACAATAATGAGCTCAACAGTCTCAGGGCGCTACTTCTCAGGGCCGACCCAATAATATTTAATCCAATAACAATTAATAAAACAGGCCAAAGGTGCGAAAAGGTGTTAACAAAGCCCAGAGAACTAAGCAGATTGAGCATCCAGGCCAGTACGACTAATCCGCTGGTAATGAGGGCAATGGCCCTTCCGGCGCGCTCCAGTGACCAGCCCTTCCCGTTAGGCGTAAAGAGTAAAACCAGGCCCGTCACCACCCCTATCAGCGGCCAAAATCGCCAGAAGGTGGGATTAACCAGTTTGATGAGCAAAACCAACACACCCACAGAAATCAGAAGGGCAGCCAAAACACAGACGCTTGGCCAATGACGCACAAGCGTGGTGTCGTGAGCGTAACGGTCTGCGCGCGGGTTCCTGGTGTCCGTCGTGGTGTCTGGGATTTTGGTTGTGGGTACGCCCGATGCCTGATACGCGCCGGTTTTCTCTCCGCCGCAACAGCTACCCGGCGTGTGGGGAGTGCGGGTTTGTTCAGCCTTGGCATCAACATATCCCTGGGCAAGCGCGGGATCAGGCGGCAGCAGCACGGCAGCAACGATGTAGACAAGAGCCGGAAGGCCACCCCCCAAAGCAAACAATACAATAGCCAGGATACGTACCAGGGTAGGATCCGCGCCAAAATACTCAGCGACACCTCCGCAGACCCCCGCTATCAGGCAATCGCTGCTTTTATGAAGATACTTTCTGCTCATTGTTTCTGGCTCATACCGCCTCAGGGACGTGGGAAAAACGGGTGCATGGCAAGCCTTTCCCCAAACCCGGATGTATACCTAACATGCACCCGGTAGTGCGCCGAGTAATCAGGAATAATGCTACCGCTGCCCTCTTGTAGTTGGTTAGCTTGTTGGCAAAACGTTATAGATCAAGCCCTGGCTCTGGCCAGTGAGCGAGCCCTAACACGCGGGCCTCAAGCCAAGGGCAGCCAATGCCCACGCCTAACCAACGCGTGAGCCCGGTGCGAATACCAGTAGATTGGCATCGGGCTTGCTCGCGGCGGCATGGCCTCGCCAACGCGTGAGCCCGGTGCGAATACCTTCACTCTATACGCTATCATTGAAAGGGCAACAGTCCACACGCAAACCGTGAGAGCATTGGAGTTGGGGATGCCCCACAACAGCACAACGGGCACTGACGCGGCCTTACATCAGCTCAACGCTGAGCAGCGTCTGGCGGTCGAGACGCTGGACGGTCCGGTGCTCGTGGTGGCCGGCCCAGGCACCGGCAAGACTCAATTACTCAGCCTGCGGGTTGTGAATATTCTTCGCAACCGCGATGTTAACCCTGAAAACATCCTCTGCCTTACCTACACAAATGCTGGCGTAGAGGCATTGATACAGCGTCTGGTTGGGTTTATTGGTCGTAGCGCCTACGCTGTTAGGGTGGCGACCTTTCACAGTTTTGCCGAGTCGCTCTACAATGACTACCCCCAGTATTTTGAGCGCAGCGTTCAGGATAACGCGATAACCGCCCTGCAATCCTACACCCTGGCCGCTCAATTGTTAAAACAATTACCTATTTTTGACCCGCTCTACCAGGCTCCCTTTGGGGGAGCGAGTCGCAATTTGAAGCCTACGCTCAGTTTTATCACTACCTTCAAGCGTTCCGGCACCGCGCCAGATGATTTGCGCCGCATCCTAAACCAGAACCTTCGCGCCTGTGCCTACCTGTGCAACCAGTCTGAGTTTTTGACATTGATCAACACTAAGATGAGCCTGGGTAAGGCCAACAAGCAGGCTGTGGTCGCGCAACTTGAAGGGGTGGTTGCTCAGGCCTGGCGAAACGCTGATCTCGATTTGTTGGAACCGGCCGTTGCGACCCCCGGTATCTATCTGCCATTTCTGGAGCTTTTCTGTCGTGAATTTTTAAGTCAGCCGCTTTTTGACGACTCAACGCCGCAGGGGAGTGTTGCTCGCCTCAACGAGCTTAAAAAGCGTTTTTTCAAGCCGGATGCCCGTGGCCGTCTCCTGCTCAAGGCGCAGGGAGAGTCCACCCAGGCTCTGTCACTCCTGAGCATCTATGAGCGGTATCAGCTGACCTTAGCCCAGCGCCATCAGCACGATTTTGACGACATGATCCTGGATGCCACCCAGGCCATCTGCCAACACTCCGAGCTGCGCCATGAGCTCAAGACCATCTACCGCTACATCCTGGTGGACGAGTTTCAGGACACCAACGGGGTACAGATGCAGCTTTTGGATTTGGTGAGTGGCCTTGAGCCAGGGGCGGATTCTGCTCAACCCTTGCCCAATATCATGGTGGTTGGCGACGACGACCAGGCGATCATGCGTTTTCAGGGTGCCAGCGTGGAGTATATGCGTCAATTTGAAGAGCACTATGTGCCTGGTGCGGTTAAACGTGTTGTTCTTAGGGTCAACTATCGTTCTAGCCCAGAATTGGTTGAACTGGCAAGCCATGTGGCCAACCAGATCAGTAATCGCGCATCGGCCAGTGATGCTGAAAAGCGGCTGGTTGCGGCTCAGGGCAGCCAACCGCTGCACTTGGTGGCACAAAACTATCCTAACCACGAGTTGCAATACTACGAGGTGGCCAAGGATATTGCGCGGCGTATTGATGAAGGCTTTCTTGCCCAGGCTCCTGACCCAAACACAGCCATTGCCGTGATTGCCGCCACGCACGCCAGCCTGGAAGGAATGATCAGTTATCTTAACTATTTTGGGGTGCCGTTTGATTATGCACGTAAGTCTAATATTCAGGAGCTGGAACCCGCGCAGACACTCCTGGCCTGCCTGCGTTGCGTGTCCGCCCTGGTAAGAAATCAGACCGCGTATGCTGAGCAGTATCTGCCACAAATACTGGTTGCGCCAGAGTTTGGCATAGAGCCTGTCCGTTACCTGCGCTTTGCTCTGGCAGTGCGGCAGTCGCAGAAAAGCTGGCTGGAAGCACTGTTATTTTGTGTACGAGCGAATGAAAACGCGCTTGAGAGTGTCAGTGCCGATGCCAGCGAGCAGGAGTTGCTGTGCGCTGCTGATACAAAACTGCGTGCGCTGTTCTCTCACCTCTGTACGGCGGTGACCAAGGCGCAGTCCATGACCCTGCGCGGCGCTTTGATGGAGTTGGCTGCTCCGCTTTTGTCCTATTATAACGAGCGTGCACAAAGCGACCCCTATTCTGCCATGGAATTTAACTATTGTCTTAATGCCCTCTTAGAGGTGGCGGTTGATGAATTGGAACCGTCAGGTACGCTCCGGCCCGCTGAACCATCTGATGACTTGGAACCATCAGGTACGCTCCGGCCTGCTGAACCATCACAATCTGATGATGGTGCCCAAACCACCGCAGACAGGTCGCCGCGTCTAACCCAGTTGGTGGAGCTTCTCGATCAGGCCGCGCTTTACGGCGTCAAACTGGAAATCACTCTGCCGTTGGTACAAAGCAATGCCATTACCCTTATCACGGCCCACAGTGCCAAGGGCCTGGAGTTTGATCTGGTCTACCTGCTTGATGCCAGCCAGGGTACCTGGCACAGCAAGGAATCAACCAGCGCGCTCCTTCCCCCTAATTTGCTGTTTGCCGCCGCTAAGGACGTTGACGATAGTCGTCGCCTGCTGTACGTGGCGCTCACTCGCGCGCGCAACCAGTTGCGCGTTAGCTGCGGTGGCGGCGAGTTGGTTGGTGAATTGCTGGATCGCTTTCAGGTAACGCCCGTTAAGCCGGGGGTGGTGGACGCAGCCATTCAGGCCAAGGTGGAATGGCTGCACCGATACTATCCTGCCCAGCCTGATCTGATGCGCTTGTTTTGGCCAACACTTAGCCGGATGCGCGTCTCGCCAACGTTACTAAACAGCTTTGTGACCTACGACAAAGACGATCACGATCACCACAACTTTATCCTGTCCAAGGTGTTGCGGCTGCCCGGCCCTCCATCACTGGCCCTTGATTTTGGCAATCTGGCGCATGAGTTTTTGCAGGACTATATCAATCTGGTTTATAAGACCCCTGGTAACGATGCCAAAAGTCAGGTTCTTGCAACCCTGCTGGATCGCGCAAAGGACCGGCTGCGGTATCTGGATTTTAGCGCAGAGGACATCACCCACCTAGAACAGCGGCTTGATGCTCTCGCCACTGCGTTTTTGCCCTGGCTAGAAGCATTGCTGGCGCGCGACGAACAGGGCCGTGGACGCGATAGTAAAAGTGCTAAAAAGAACATTAAATTAATGACTGAGCGCTGGCTTAAGGTCGATTTGGATGGCGTGCCATTAACGGGCAAGAGTGACCTCCTGCTGCTTGACCAAGATAACCGGCTCATCACCATCTATGACTTCAAAACCGGTAAGCCCGGTAGGCAAAGCCCCGGATACCGGCGCCAGTTGGAGTTTTATAAGCTGATGATTGAGAGCCTGCCCCAGTATGACGGCTATCGTGTGGCCGCAGGAGCCGACCTGTTTGTAGAGCCAAGTCGCGATAATGATTGGCAGATAGCGCCGGTGGCCTATACCCATCTGGAACCTACAGAATCCAAACAGCTGCGCCTGTTGATTCAGGCGGTCTGGGCCCGGCTGCAAAGCGGCCGTTTTGACACCTCAGCCTTTGAGGATTCCACAGAGTTGTTAGATATGAAGGCAGGCTGCGCCAGGGCGGATGGTAAACCCAAGGCACCTTCACGTGAACAACTACAGGAAACCTTTGAGCGCTGGCTTATCAATGACTATCTCAGGATGCTTGAGAAAGATGAATCTGGTAAAGGAGTTGCAGGAAATGAATGAGCAGGCAGGGATCAATCCTGGGTGTGAGCCAGGCGTTGGTGCGGGTTCTGTGGATACGGTTGGGGCAGACGGTGTGAATAGCAGGCACCATCAAGCTCAACCTACGCTTCTTGAGCAACTGGGCGCTGCGCTGGCCTTTATTCGTCAGCAGATGGAAGGTGCTTCCCTGGCATCATTGTCTGGCCGGCCTGCACAGGTATCTCATGCGCGCGCGGCTGCGAACGACGCGCAGCCTGTTGGTTATCGCTTGCCTCGGCAAGGTACTTCTCATGCGCGCGCGGCTGCGAACGACGCGCAGCGGTCTCTAGGTTCGCCTGCGCAGCCATCTCCAGAATCGCCATCCCAACCCCTTTCGCCGGCCGGAGAGGCCCGGCTGTTTCATCCTAAAGTAGCGATACTTACCGGCTCAGGACTCAGCCGGTTGTCTGAGCGCATCCAGACAGATTTTAGTCTTGACTACCGGGATATTCCCTACCTGCCCGCCACCGGAATGCGCGGACACCCCGGACACCTGCTGTTTGGACACTGGGCCGGCCAGCCGGTGCTGGGCCTGGTGGGACGTCTGCACACCTATGAAGGACACACGGCGCTGCAAACGGCTTTTCCGGTGCTGTTGGCCTACGGGCTGGGCGCGCGTGTCTTAGTGGTCACGAATGCCGCTGGGGCCATCAATCGCGACTTCAGTGTTGGGCAGATAATGCTTATCAAGGATCACATCAACTTTACCGGGCAAAATCCTATCAGTTTTAATAACGCCGAGAACCTGGCCGAGGTTGTGGCGCGCTATGGCACCAGGTCCGGTGGCTTGGCAGATGATTGGGAAGGGGGTAACACGCGCGCAAAGAGCGAACCTGGTGCGTCTACGGCCGCTTTCCCCAATGAAGGCGCCGGTCTGGATATGACCTTTGCCTACACCCCAGCTCTTAGACAACGCGCCCATCAGGCGGCCAGTGAGCTTGGTGTTACGTTACAGGAAGGCGTTTACCTTGGCGTGCGCGGCGCCAGCTTTGAGACCCCTTCAGAAATCCGTGCCTTCCGGTTGTGGGGTGCTGATGCTGTGGGCATGTCCACCGTACACGAGGTGCTTGTGGCCGCACGCCTGGGTATGCAGGTTCTGGGCTTGTCTCTGTTAAGCAACATGGCCGCCGGCATCACCTCAGAGGCCCTTAACGCTAATGACATTATTACTATCTCGGCGGCTTCTACCTCGACACTGGCCAATCTGATAGAACAGTGCCTGGCCAGTGCACGCCCGTAAGATCCAACTAAAGACACATCCCTGATGGCCTGATACCTGCCCGGCTTACGCGTCCGCAGACTCTGCCCTGTCTGAGGCGACGCGCTCTGCTCTCAACATGCACCCGCCGACCCTGCCCTGCGGGGTTCTGCCTGGGAATCCGGCTCACGCGTTCGCAAGACCCTAGCCCAGTGGCGAGAGCAGCGGGAGATGGCTCAGTCCGGCTTACGCGCCCACAGAAGCATCCACCGACCCTGCGCTGACACGATTTGTGCTACACATTTTATGCTACAACCTGACGCGCTTTAAGCGCAGGGCATTTGTCAGCACTGAAACTGAACTAAGGCTCATGGCGGCGGCGGCAAACATCGGGCTCAACAGCGGGCCGCCAAACAGGTGCAGTACTCCGGCGGCAAGGGGAATGCCAACAACGTTGTAGCCAAAGGCCCAGAACAGATTTTGCTTGATATTGCGCATGGCGCGTCGACTCAACTCGATAGCGCGGGGCACGTCCAACAGATCAGAGCGCATCAACACAATGTTGGCACTTTCCAGGGCGACATCGGCGCCAGAACCAATGGCCATGCCAACGTCAGCCTGGGCCAGAGCCGGAGCGTCGTTGATACCATCGCCAACCATCGCGATAACCAGGCCCTCCTTCTGCAACTGGGCGACCTCCTGAGATTTGTCCTGAGGCAGTACATCGGCCAAAACGCGGTCGATACCAACCTGCGCGGCTATTGCCTGGGCAGTGCGGGCGTTATCGCCAGTAATCATGACCACGGCAATTCCCAGATTGTGCAGACGCGCGACGGCCTCACCGCTGGTTGGCTTAAATCTGTCCGCTACCGCCAGTATGCCAGCAAACCTGCCGTCTATCGCTACCAGCATCGCGGTTTTGCCTGCCTGTGCCAACGTGTCGCGCTGAGACAGGGCAAAGCCCAGCTCAATGCCGTTTTCCTCCATCAACACCTGGTTGCCAACCAGTACCTGATGCCCTGCCACCACTGCCTCAACGCCCTGGCCGGTATGGGAGGTAAAGCAGCTGGGTGTCAGCGGCTTTAGGTTGGCAGCCTGGGCGCTGGCTACCAGGGCCTGTCCAAGTGGATGCTCTGAATCTTGTTCTGCTGCGGCCGCCAGCTGCAACAATTCGCGGGCGGCGGGAGTAGCTATTTCTGCTTCTTTATCTAATAAAATAACGGTTCCACGCGCTTCTGCGGACACCGTTGGTACGTTGGTCAATGCAGCTGCCGCCACAGCCTGCGCACTTCCATCTGACGCTTCCATCCCATCGGCCCCTACAGCCTTCGCGTTTTCATTTGACACCGTCCGCGTTTTCGCCATCGCGGTTTTTGGCAGAGCCTGCAGAGTGGCAAGGGGCAGAATATCTGTTACCGTTGGCGTACCAGCCGTGATGGTACCGGTCTTATCCAAAATAACAACGTCGATTTTATGGGCTGTTTCCAGGGCCTCGCCGCTTTTGATAAGGATGCCGTAGCGCGCACCCTTGCCGGTGGCTACCATGATGGCAGTGGGTGTCGCCAGGCCCAGGGCGCAGGGACAGGCAATAACCAGCACAGAAATGAGGATCGTGACAGCAAAGCTCACATCGCCGCCACTGCCAAAATACCAAGCCAAACTAGCCGCCAGCGCAATGGCGCAAACTACCGGCACAAAGTAACCAGCCACTACATCGGCAAGTTGGGCGATAGGCGCCTTGGATCCCTGCGCTTCCTCAACCAGGCGGATGATCTGGGCCAGGGCGGTGTCGCTGCCGATGCGCTGCGCCTCAAAACGGAGCGAACCGGTGGTGTTGAGGGTAGCGCCATAGACCTCAGCGCCCGCGCTTTTCATGACGGGCATACTTTCGCCCGTTAACATGGACTCGTTTACGGCCGAATGGCCTTCAAGCACTCTTCCATCTGCCGGTATCCTTTCTCCCGGCCGCACTAGCACAACATCGCCAACAACCAACTGCTCCACCGGCGTTTTAACCTCATTGCCGTCACGCAGCACGATGGCGGTTTTAGGCGCGAGCCCCATCAGTTTTTTAACGGCTTCACCGGTGCGTCCCTTGGAAAGCGCCTCCAAGGACTTACCCAGCAAAATTAACGTGAGAATTACTGCGGCGCTCTCGAAATACAGGGAGTCCACAGCCCCGTGATCACCCTCATAGATGCGCCAGGTGTTGTAGAGACTGTAGAGGAGGGCGGCGCTGGTGCCCAGAGCAATTAGCGAGTCCATGTTTGGGCTGCGCTGAGCCAATGCCTTAAATCCTACGGTGTAGAAGCGATAGCCCACCGCTACCGGCACTGCCACCAGTGCTAGTTCAATGAGCGCATAGGTCAGGGGCTGGTGCATGGGATCAAGCCCCAAGGGCATCGGCAGGCTCAGGCCGCTGAGCATTGGTGCCATAGCGAGGTACAGTAGAGGCAGTGAGAACAAAGTCGAGACCGCGAACTTTATCCACAGGACGCGGATCTCACGGCGCTTTCGTTGTTGTTGAGTGTCCGCAGCGCTCAGGGTTGGTTCCGGCTCCAGGACTTCATAGCCAGCGTGGGCAATTGCCGCGTCAATCTGATGGGCCGAGGTGCGAGTTTCATCAAAACTGAACGTGCCTTTTTCACTGGCCAGGTTAACCGCAGCCCGCTCCACACCATCCATGCGCGCAACGATCCGCTCAATACGGGCTGAACAGGCGGCACACGTCATGCCGCCAATGTTGACTATATGGGTTTGCATGGCATCCTGCGCCTGTTTATGTTGTGTGGATGCCCCAAGCGCCGCCGTAGTGTTGTTGGCGAGGTCGCCTTAGCCGGCCCTGTGTTTATGTTGTGCGGATGTCTCAAGTGTCGCCTGCCTCTACCACGGTTATCTTGCTGCGTATCATACCCATCCAACAACGGTACTGATAGTCGCCGGCGGTGTTGGCGGTAAACTCAATAATGTTATCACCTGCCGCAAAACTGTGCTCAATGTTGAGGCCGGGAACCACAAAGCGGTTGTTGCAGCCATTTATAGTGTTAGGTTCAGCAACAATATTCCAGCGTACCGGCATACCTGCCTGTACGGTTATCTGCGGATAGCGCCCCGGCTCCAACGTTGACGTCACCTGCTGCACGCCATCCGCAAGGATAACGACGCTGCCCGTCTGATTGGCTTGCGCGTCCACCGCAGCTGTTTTTTGCGACCCTGCGGCAAGCCAGTCAGGCAAAAAAACGCCACTTAAACTAGCACCTTGAACAAACAGCGCCATGCCCAATACCACAACACAGACCGCGCCCGCCGTGAGCGCTACACGCTTGAAGCGCCTGCTTAGGAGGGTAGACAAGGCACCTAACCCAAATATCAGAGGCGTTGTACCCAATCCAAACACCAGCATTGACAGGGCGCCGGCCGCCACGCTGCCAGTAGCCAGGGCATACAGCTGCATAGCCTGCAGTGGGCCGCAGGGCATCAATCCATTAAGGAGCCCCACCACCAGCGAGCTTCCACTGTTATCCTGGCCTTGAGCCAGCAGACGGGCTAGGAAGCGGGGCGGTTGGGGAGTAAAGCGCCGGAGCGCCGGAAAGGCTCCCATCAGGTTGAGCCCCATCACCACCATCAGGACACCTGCCGTCAGCTTCAGTACCCCCTGCATGACCGGCGTTAAAGTGAGGAGCGAGCCCAGGCCGCCAACCACCGCGCCAACCAGCGTATAGGACGCTACCCTTCCCAAATTATAGAGCGCTGGGGCAACAAGGATACGGGGATCAAAGCGCCTGCCGTTGGTGTGGTGTGGGCTGATGGGGCGCACCATGTCCGGGTTGGAGGCGCTGCTTGTGCCTGAGCTGCTTTTTAGTTTGGAGGCGCTGCCTGTGTCTAAATCGCTTTCTAGTTTGGAGGTACCGCTCGCCTCTGAGCTGCTGTCTGGTTTTGATGGCCGGCCTAAACTTTGTGACAGGTTAATGCCGCCGCACATCGCCAGACAGTGCACAGAAGTCATCAGTCCAACAACAAAAATCGCCCCGTAGCTCATAGAAGCCGTTGCCAACTGTCCCGGCGCCAACAAATTTAGCAGTCCAAACTGCTCAACCAGCAAAAACAGGGCAAGTATGATAACCAAAAGGCCAGACGCGCGCGCATTGCGCGACAGACGGCTTTGGCTGACGGTTTTTATGCCCGGCGAAGTGTTCTTGTTGTTAGACAGCAACATCACCTAACAAACGGCGACCATGCCACACCGGCATGAGCGTTACGAGGCGATAATGCTAAAAACACTGTCGATATCAACAGTGAGCGCAGCGCGCCGGCATCAATGCTACGGAGCATCAACGTTTCCAATGGGCAAATATCTGCTGGGCCTGGGCAATAGAGGCAGCGGGAATGACAATTTCGTTCGTGCCAACAATCTTGTCGTCAGCAAAAATCGGTACCGGGTTGCAGCCGCCGCTCTCAACCTCCACGCGCTCGGCGCTAAAACGATTGCCGCAATTTTGGCAGACGAGTACGTTGCCTTCCTGAACATAATAACCGCGCCCAGAATCAAAGCAGATCTGACAGGTGTTAAAGGCGGTGCGTATGCTGCCGTCAGCGGCGCGAATCGCCAGAATTTCTAACGAGGTACCAGCTGCGGTTGTAGGATAAAAGCGTGCCTGGCCGGTAATATCGGCTGTAGCGATAACAACGTTTTGCCCTTCAGGGGTTGCGGCTTCACGTGAAACCTCCGCTGCTTGTTGAGAGGGGGCGGCTGTGCTTGTGTTGGGCTGTTGCGCCTGATTGCCGCCGTCCTGTTGCACCTGGCCACAACCCACCATAACCAAGCTCGCGCCAATCAGTAACGCCATCAAAGCTCCCATTGCCAGGGGTTGTGTCCAGCGTGTGTGTCGCAACGGGGTTGCGGATGAAAATGACCCTTGTTTAGGCCGTGTCCGGCGCGTGCATCGCGACAGGGTTAACTGTCCAAAGGTCTGGGAAGGAATACGCATGAAATGACCTCACCCTCAAATAACCATTATAGTTAGTAGGCATTATACGTTAAAACATCGCCTCCGTTTTCAACCGCAAGATTACAGAAGTGAAATGAGGGAAGGGGGAAGAGGGCGGCATCAGGGTGGCGAAAGAGCACAAGAACCGCCCTTTGTGCTGTGGAAAGCGCTGTTTCGCATACAGATTCTCACTTGTGCTACCATGTACCCACGTTTTAGGCATGAGCAAATAGGTGCAAGCACCACCAACGTGAGGGAAGGGAAAAAACGAGCATGCAAAGTAATCTCCAGCTACACACAAATCTCCGGGTGGGGGGGGTATTTATTTCCTAGCTCTCTAATCCCTTCTATAACCACTCCGCCCAAGTCCGCTTGCCAACAACCGTTGGAGGCGGCTTTTTTGTGCCCGCACACAAAGAAGGCTGTCTTAGCGTGGATCCCTCCCACAGAAGCCCCTCGCACAGGGGGCGCTGCCCTTGGTGCCGGTTTAGGCCGCACGTGGGCCCCTCGCACAGAGAACACCAGCTCAAACACTCTGCGACCTCGTCGCCTCAGTAGTTCTACCTCTCCTGCGACCCCTCAACCTGGCTCCTCGGTCTGCAAAACTCACCGGGCATGCCCTGTACGCGGGGCTACACAAAGACGTGCCGGCTCAGTTTCTTTCCGCTCCTTATGTTCCTCTGCAAAAGAACGCGCTGGCTTCACCCTCGTAGAACTCATCGTAGTAATAGTTATCTTAGGTATCCTGCTTGCTATAGCAGTGCCTGCCCTTACCGGATACATAGGAAAAGCAGGAAGCGTAAAAAAAGAAGCAGACCTTAATACTTCTGTTAAAGCCATCCAAACCTGGGCAGTAGAGAGACTGGCACAAAACCTCATAGGACACTCTGCCTTAGTTATTCCTGATGCCGCTAGCCTCCTTAAAAACGCCTCTGACCCTATTGACCCCACCTCCTACGGTGGTACCTCAGATGAAGCCACCTGGGAGGGCATCGTTGCCACCTTATCAAAACTTGACCTGCGTACTACTGACTGGCGGCTTGTGAATGTTACCTTTGATACCACCAACAAGCTCTTGAGCCTGCGCATCATAAACACAAAAGACACACATGACTTTGCAGACTATGGGCAACCCCCTGTACCCTATACCCTTTCCTACAGTGAAGGTGCCGTCATGCTCGGTTCTGCCACGGGCTCAGGAGGCTTCACTGGCCTAGCTTCTACCAGCTACACCATTAACCTTACCAGTCCGATAGGATGGCCCACGGTACGCTACTTTAGCACCAGTGATGCCTCTGTAACCTGGAGCCTTGATGCAGGCACTACGGGCGCTACGCTCTCAGGTACCGGTGCCACCCGCGCTGTATCTATTCCTGTAGGTGCTACGGGAACCGCCACCCTTACCTCAGATGCCTACACCATAACCTTTAGTGTTCAAGCTAACCGTGCACCCTCTCCAACCCTTAAGCGTGGTGATACCTTCTATGCTTCAGGCTTTGACTGGCGTATCCTCTATAAGGCAAGTAACACTGATGCGCTCGTCATCGCAGAACACATCATTGATACCAAACGAATCAGCGTAACCTACACCAACTGGGACATCAACATCCGCTGGGATGGCAGCCAGCTGCGCACAGCCTTAAACAACAACGCCTATACCTACAGCTATGACAACCTCACTGACATCAAGGCAAAGAT
>JAITRZ010000042.1 GCA_031288185.1 Coriobacteriales bacterium | reverse complement strand
AAGATAACTATTACTACGATGAGTTCTACAAGAGTGAAGCCAGCGCGTTTTTTTGCAGGGGAACATAAGGAGCGGGCAGAAACTGAGCCGGCACGTCTTTGGGTAGCACCTTGCTGAGGACATGCCCGGTGAGTTCCGCAGACCGAGGAGCCTTGGTGGTAGGCCGCAGGGGAGCTTGCACTACTGAGGCGACGAGGGCACAGAGTGTTTGATCCGGTGTCCCCTGTGCGAGGGGCCCACGTGCAGCTTAAACCGTTACCAGGGGCAGCGTCCCCTGTGCGAGGGGCCCACGCAGCCGGTGCTCTCTGTGTGCGCATTTGTGCTATATCAGAGTACAAAAAACCGCCTGGCACAGGGGCTTCCCCCACCATCTTTGCGCGCGAACACAAAAAAGCCGCCTCCAACGACTGTTGGCAAGCGGGCTTGGGCGGGGTGGTTATCGAAGGGATCAGTGGGCTAGGAGATAAATACCCCCCCCCCCCGGAGATTTGTGTGTAGCTGGAGATTACTTTGCATGCTCGTTTTTTCCCTTCCCTCACAGTGGTGCCCATTAAAGCTGTTTGCTAATGCCTAAAACAAGGATTCATGATAGCACAAGGTGAAAGTTTGTGCGTAAAACAGCGCTTGTTACGGGTTGTCAGGAGTAGCGTCAGGGGGACGTGCACCGTGACAAGCTGCTGAAAATCCGCATGGAATTGTCACGGTTCACCATCCCCTGACAACCTTCACTCGTGGGTGGTGTGCTGTCAGGTCGAGTGGCGTATCACTTCACAAGATAATATATTTCATAACCCGCGTCAGCGTTGTAGATGTCGACAGTTTGCACCACGCCATAAAAGTTAGTGTAAGTAGTGGGCTGACCAGCACGTGTCATCCGATAGGTCACAATAACACAGGGCCTGCCGGAAACGGATCCCTCCGGATACATCTCATAGATAAATCCATCGGCATCCAGAGCGGTTGCGTCTGCGGAACCAACAAGTAGAAGTGACCAAAACCCAGGGTCAGCTGCCACCGCCGGAAAGGTCTTTCCCATGAGGTCGAATGCACGACAATAATAGCCCCAGATGTTGCCGGTAGCTTCGCGTGAGATAAACGCCGTATTAAATAATTTGGTTATCGAGCTTGTCTGCCCATTTTGAATGTAGTTAGATACAAGGGGATTTGAGGTAAGTTCATCTGCTGCATACGCCTCATCCAGCACAGCGCGAACTGCCTGCACGGTGTCTTTGGCATCCATGATGTATTGCTTGTCCTGAGCTTTAGCGATATAGCCGGTAAGTGCCGGAACCGCAACGGCAAGAAGGATTCCCAAAATAACTATCACCACAATGAGTTCTACTAAGGTAAAGCCTTGAGTGCCCGTCAGGTGTGATGGGCCTTGTGTAGCACCTCGCACAGGGGGCATCCGGAGAGTTCCGCAGGCCGAGGAGCCAGGTTGAGGGGCCGCAAGGGAGCTTGCACTACCAATGCTGTCGAGGCGACGAGGTCGCAGAGTGTTTGAGCCGGCACTCCCTGTGCGAGGGGCCCACGCGGCGACAGTCCTAGCACCGTTTTTCTTCCCAAAAGATGAATCAGGGTATAAAAAACCGCCTGGCGCATAAGCCTGGGCGGCATCTTTGGCGCGCACACTTGCGCCCTCATAGGTGTTGGTGGATGGGAGAAGAGCTAAGCTATGAGCCCCCCCCCCCGGCGAAATTTGTGACATGTTTTACTCCTTTCAGATTGCCTGCTTGTTCTGGTGCCTGTCTTCGTGGTGCGTTGCTTACCTGCTTGTCCTGACAGTGCATAGTGTAACACAGGTGGGGTGTGTCACGTGTACGGGTGGAGGTCAAAGGGCCTAGTCATCTGGCAGAATCAATAAACAAGTCACGCCTGCATATGGGTGGAGGCTAAAGACAGGATTGAGAGTGGCGTTGTATCATGGGGGGCATTTTATCGAGCGATTTTGGCCAGAATATATTGGTTGATGGACACGCCTTGCTCGGCCGAAGCGACGGCGATGCTCCGGTGTAATTCTGCTGGTATGCGCAGGGTCAAATTGCCCTTATAGGCTTTCATGCCAAAGGGCTCAGGAATAGCCTCGCCATTCTCGGCCATCCACTTGATGGATGCCGTTACTACCCGTTCGATCTCTTTGAGCGCTACGATGGCACTTTTGCCGTGTGCACCCAGTGATGGAAATTCCAGGCAACGGGCGACGTGAACTTGATCCTCGGCTGACCACTCAACACGATAGGTGTACTTGTCCACCGACATGATAGAATCACTCATCTCTTTCACCTAATCTGTTCAATGCCTTTCTCACATCACGTACCTGATATGGCTTGGCCTTAACTATCGTCTTTCTGTAAATTGATCCTTGGGTCACCCGCCCACGGCATCTTAAAGATGTAGTGGTTACCCCTTACCCTCGGCTCGCCAAAGTAGTGAGAGCAGATGGCCACGAGCTTCTCAAAACGCACGTTGCTCGGATTATTCAGGCAGTCGATGTCCATGAAGATATGATAGCATGGGCGCTATCAAGGTTCAAGCCTGCGGATCCGGCTGCCTTGGCTAAGAAGCGTTGTGCCTTGGCTATATTGCGCATTCCGCCTCACAGCTTCTTATCGGCAGGATTCTCGCGCTTATTTTTGTGCTGGAGCTTGTTGTGGTAGGTAATTTAAAGAGGATAAAAGGGGATCGGTTCACCTGCCGGGTAGCCAGATAGATGAACCATCTCTTTTGTTCCCTACCCTGTACCGTTATTTAATCCCCACGCCTGGCAACCACAGCCCCACGCGCGATTAGAAAGCTCAGGACAGCCTGCTGAAGAGCCGGCAAGGCAGCTTCAACAGCGGGCGTTAGGCCAATGGCGCATTGTTCAGGGTGACCATTGGCTATCTGAACGCCCAGGCAGTGGCCATCTATTGGGTAACCAAGAAGCTGCGCCGCCGCCAACACATCGGCAAAGCGGGTGTCATGGGCACCATGAAAGGCTGCATAGGGGGCCACCTCCGCAGGCGAAAAACTAACCACCGTGCCCGGCTCGAGGCCGGTGTTGTCCACTGCGTCCACAAGCAAGACAACATCAAACGCCTTAAGGTCACTTAGTAGGGCCATGCCCATCGTAGCACGATCCAAGACGCAGGTATTGGCATCAAACTCATAGTTTCGCCGGAGTTCCTGCGCCAGGCGCGGGCCCAAACCATCGTCCAGCATCAAGATATTGCCAACGCATAAAACCAAAATGCGCTGGGCAATGCCAGCGCATTTTGCAGTTGGATTCATGACAGCAGAGGCTTTTGTCGCAAGCCACAAACTCAGTGATGTCCGTGCTGTTCCAGGTCGTCCTCCCCTACGATGTTATGAACCTTGGGGTCATACACTAAACCGCCATGCTCCTTACGCAAAAACATCAGCTTGGTGGGGGACAGGCCCTCAATATTGGCCAGGTAGACATGCACAAACATGAAAAGGATAAATACCCACATCAGATAGTAGTGGATGATGCGAATCACCATCAGGCCACCTACCAGTTCTGTAAAGCCATAAAACGGGCCAAAGTTCATGGTTGGCCCCCAGAGGCACAGGCCGGTAAAAGCCATGATTAGGATAAGAAAGGGCAAAGCCAGATAGGCGAGCTTTTGCGGGACACCATATTTAGCGCCCAACGGGTGATCCTTTTTCAAAAACAGGTAGTATTTTATCCAGGCGCCAAACTGGTGACGGTTGTCTGCCTGAGGCAAAAACACCTTGTAGTCCGGCGCGGTTTCACGGGTGCCGCCAGTAGGAGCTGACTTAATGAAAAAGGCCAGCACCACACGCGTGAGCATATTAAGAACCAGCACGGCGCCAAACAGAATGTGTGCGCCGCGCGCCACGCCCATGAACCCTTCAAACGGCGGGTAATGGATATAGAAGCCTGTTAGAATCAGGATAACCATCGCTATCACATTAATCCAGTGCGTTAGTACAAAGGGCAGCGGATGTGCCTCGCGATAATGTGCCAGATGTGCCATTTACTTCACCCCCCAGGGGCTTGTGACCGTAGAAAAGGTCTTGCCAGTTGCAGGTTCTGAGATATGCACCGCACAGGCCACACAGGGATCAAAGCTGTGCACGGTACGCAGAGCGTGGATTGGTTTTTTTAGGTCATGCACCGGCACACCGATAAGCGCCTCTTCCATCGGGCCGCGCACTCCTTGGGCATCCCGAGGCGAGATGTTCCAGGTTGAAGGGATAATAATCTGATATTTTTCGATTTTATTGCCACGTACTTTAGCATAATGATACAGGGCGCCACGGGGGGCCTCCCACATGCCCGCGCCCTCGCCGTCGTGGGAAAGCGGCTCAGTAAAAGTAGAACTATCGCCAGAACGCAACGCCTCGATCAGTTCCTGTATCCATTCAACCATGAGGGTGGCTATGTAGTAGGTTTCGATGTTACGGGCGGCAGTACGGCCCAAGGTAGAAGCCAGCGCCTCAACACCCAGAGTGCTGCCAGCCTTTTCTGAGAGATAACTAAGCAGCGAGTCCAGATTTTCTTTAACAAAGCTGTTGTTATTGTTATAGGCCACCAACAGGCGGGAAAGTCCGCCTGCCTCGTAGGGCAGGCCGCCATAACGCGCCGCCTTATCCCACGTGTAGCGGCCCTCGCGGCTGGCACCTTCTTTGGGATATTGAGGCTCTGTAATGCCCTGGCGCGGATTAACCGGCAGCCCAGAATCCTTATAAAACGAGCGCGGTGTCTCCTCGGTTATCAAGGCCTCCTCTGGGGGCTGCACAGCTCCGTCGCCAAAGCTCCAGACACCAGCCGGCAGATAACGATCCAGCGGGTCGCGACTTGCACGGTCAAACACCCCCCAGGCAATGTAGCGCCCTACGCCTTTGCCATAGGCGGCCACATCCAGATAAAACGGAGCGATGGCCAGCGTATCGGGAAGCATAGTCTTGGCTACCCACTCTTTGATCCTCTGAGCTCTAAATAAGATGTCGTCAAGTTTTTCTTCAGTTGGAACCCAGGTGGTGCCACCGGGGAGCGAACTCATGATGTGGGGCATCTTGCCACCAACGATTCCACAGATCTCTGAGGCCGTCGCCTGCATTTCCAGCGCTTCCAGATAGTGCGCCGTGGCGATCAGATCCAATTCTGGCGGCAGCGCATAGGCGTTATCAGCAGTATCAAACCAATTGCCACTAAAGATGGAGAGTTGGCCGTTGTCCGCAAAGCCGGCCAGCCGTTCTTTCAGCGCAAAGAAGTCAGCCGTTGAGGTGCCCACGCTCATGGCAAGATCGGTGGCATCGGCAGGATCGGCCTTAAGCGCGTTAAGCGGGTTAACATAGTCCAGGGCCGCCAGATTATAAAACCAGAGAATGTGCGAATGCAGGAACTGCGCCCCTTCTCCAATATTGCGGATGATGCGCGCAGCGTTGGGAATCTCAATACCGTAGCTTTTTTCGCCGGCAAAGCAGGCGGCATGAGCGTGAGAAACAGGGCAAACACCACAGATGCGCTGAGAGATATAGGCGGCATCAGCCGGCTCGCGACCCTGCAAAACCAGTTCCATGCCTCTAAATAACCCGCCAGAAACCCAGGCATCAGCCACAACGCCGTTTTCAACCTGCATGTCAATACGCAGGTGACCTTCAATACGATTAACCGGATCAATCACCGACTGGCCACTGATTGTGCTGCCGGTTGAGGTCCGGACAGCGCCGGGGGATGCCGTAGTGGCTCCACCAGTTATTTCAGCGGCCGTGGTTTCAACACCAGACGTTTCTGTATTGCTTGTGTCAGAACCGGCCGCGTCGGTTGCCTCGGTGTCGATTGCTTCAACTGCCATTAACGGTCGCCTCCTTCCTCAGACTCAATAGGTTCTTCATAGATAACGGTGCCGGTGGGAGTGGTAAGGGTTTCCAGAATTTCCGGCTCACCTTCCTCTTCTACAACGGCAAAGCCCTCCTGCTCAACAGCGCCAACCTGAGCGGCCGTTGCGCTGGCGGACATGGCGTCTTTGCCCGCAGCATCGGCCTTGGCTGAACTGTTGGCCCCCGCCCCCTTTGAGGCGGTAGCATCGTCTGACGCGTCTGTTCCTTGAGCCTGCTCTGTCTTGCCAGACGGCCATTCTCTTCCTTCGACACGGGCAGCCTCCTTGGCGGCCGCAGCCGCGCCGACGGCCTCGTCGGGATGCTTTTTGTCCCAGGCGCGTTCCAGTTCAAAGGGCGCGCCACCCTTCGTGCGACCGGTGGCTTTCATGCCAAAACCGTGAATGACCAGCGCTACAGCTACCACTCCCGCAACGCCGTAGGCGATAAAGGTGGGGTCTATGGACAGCCCGCCCAGGCCCACATTCTTAAAGCGACCCAGGAACGGTGCATTCAAATCAACCCAATTAAAACCCTGTTTGGTGGGATCAGCGCTGGCGCAACCAGCGCAGGGGGCGCCGGATTCCACGCACCAACCACTCCGTCGGTTCCAGCGCACTATCGGGCAGTTTGCCTTGGTCTGCGGGCCCTTGCAGCCCATCGCGTACAGACAGTAGCTCTGTGCCTCTTCCTTGGAACCAAACTTGTAGACAAATTCACCATTTTCAAAGTGGCCACGGCGTGGGCAGTTGTCATGAATAGTCTGCCCAAATATCAGGGCTGGTTCTGAAAGACTGTTTAATTCTGGCAGCCTGCTTAGCAGCAGTACATCAACCAGTACGGCTATCAGATGCTCAGGATTTGATGGACAAGTTGGCACATTAATAATCGGTGGTATCGTCTCAATACGGCCAGCGGCCTTGGCTTTTTCCAGATAGGGGGCAATGCCAATAGCCCCACCGGGATTGGGATAGGCAGCCTGCCAGCCACCATCCACCGCGCAACTGCCCACGCAGATAATCGCCAGGGCGCGCGAGGCAGCATGTTCCACTATCTCAGTGCCCTTTTCATCGGCGATGCGTAGCGCGTTGCCGTCCCAGCCCTCCATCAGAGCCCCTTCGATAAACAGAAGGTAGTCGCCGGCCTCAATGGTTTGCTCCTTAGCCTCTTCCAATGAAAAACCAGCACCCGCGCTGAGGGTCTCAGCATAGGTGAGAGAAATCATATCCAGCACAATGGTGGCAATGTCGGGTGTCTCCGCCTGGGCCAAAGATTCTGTGCAGCCGGTACAGGAGGCCAGTTCTAGCCATATCGCTGGAACGAGCTTACCTTGCGTAGCGCCTATGACACTCTCTTCCAAAGCCTCTGCTATCTGGGGAACCATCGCCTGGGAAAGACCCAGCGTTGCGGCAATTCCCGCACATAGTTTTAAGAAATCACGGCGGTTTACGCCGCGCTGCTCCAAAATCTGGTCAAAATTTTCTGTAGATGGGGCTGAGCCTGGGGCTGAACTGACACAAAGCCCGGCTGTAGGTCGCTTCAGGCCCGATGGCGCCAACCTAAAGCCGCTGAAACGGCTCGGTTTTGCTGCCATATCCACACCTCCTTATGTACCGTTAACAGGTAGACAATAACAAACGAAAGATAGCAGGAAAGCAAGGCGGCACGTGCACAACACGCAAGCGCTTTAACAATCACTTTGCTTACAATCGTTCGCACCATAATCCCTGTTTACAGCGGGATAACGCGGCAGCTTGAGGGGCTGCTTCGGCAAGCGGTTTGGGGATTAGGTAGATGGAACCAAACGTGTTACGCCCTAAGATGATGGTATTATTTTGGCCGTTTACGTCCTCATTTGGCCAGTGTTTACGTTGACCCTTTGCGCCCCCGTTTAGCCAGTCTTTCTGTTGAGCGCCTGCTCTCGTAGCGCCGCCGGTTGCCGCCCGCGCGCAAGCTCTCCTTCAGCCGATCTTTAGGTTAGTTGTTTGCGTCCCTCTTCAGCCGGTCTTTAACTGAAGCAGGTGTTGTTGCCAGGCAATCTCAGATTGGGCAAACGCCAGGGCGGGATCACCATCAGGCAACTGGGCGATGTGTTGTTGGTTGTCAGCGATGCGTTGTTGGGAAATGGCGGGGTCAATATCAGCAACGTCTATGGCCCGGCTGGCTAACACCACTACCTTGGAGCCATCGGCTTCGATGTAGCCGCCATCCACCGCAAAGACCCGCATTTCGTCGTTGTCAGATTTAATGCGCACGCTGCCGCGCCTGAGGATACTCATCAACGGCGCGCACTGGTGCATAAAACCAACGTCTCCTTCGGCTGCTGGGGCTGAGATAAGCACCCCTTCGCCCCTAAACAGCATCTTGTCCGGCGCGACAATGTCGCATTTCAACAGATTGGCCATCGATCAACCCTCAAGCGCCGCAGCGGCCTCATATACTTCATCAATGGAGCCTTTATAACGAAAAGCCTGCTCAGGAATGTCGTCACACTTGCCGTCAATAATGGCAGCAAAGGAGCGCACGGTGTCCTCCAATTTAACGTAACGGCCCGGTGTGCCGGTAAAGACCTCGGCCACATGGAAGGGCTGCCCCAAAAACTGCTGTATCTTGCGGGCTCGGCTTACCGTCAATCGCTGTTCCTCAGAGAGTTCATCCATACCCAAAATAGCAATAATATCCTGCAGGTCAGAGTAGGTCTGAAGGATTTCCTGCACTGTTACGGCTACTCGATAGTGTTCTTCGCCCAGGATCTCCGCTGACAAGGCGCGAGATGTGGAAGCCAGGGGATCCACTGCCGGATAGATGCCCAATTCAGAGATGGAGCGGGAAAGCACGGTGGTAGCGTCCAGATGAATGAAGGCGGTAGCTGGCGCTGGGTCAGTGTTATCGTCAGCTGGAACATAGATGGCCTGCACCGAGGTAATGGAACCGGCCTTGGTGGACGTGATACGTTCCTGTAAATCGCCCATTTCAGTAGCAAGTGTAGGCTGATAGCCAACAGCCGAAGGCATCCGCCCCAGCAGCGCTGAAACCTCAGAGCCAGCCTGGGTAAAACGAAAGATGTTGTCGATGAATAGCAGCACGTCCTGGCCCTGGTCACGAAAATACTCAGCCACTGTAAGGCCGGACAGACCAACACGCAGGCGCGCTCCAGGAGGTTCGTTCATCTGTCCGTATACCAGACAGGTCTTTTTGATGACGCCGGACTCGCTCATCTCGTTATACAGGTCAGTACCCTCGCGGGTGCGCTCACCCACGCCCGTAAACACCGATGTGCCGCTGTGTTCCTGAGCCAGGTTGTTGATAAGTTCCTGGATAATAACGGTTTTGCCAACGCCAGCGCCGCCAAACAGTCCGGTTTTGCCTCCCTTGATGTAGGGTTCCAACAAATCCACAACCTTGATGCCCGTCTCAAAGACCTCGGTTGTCGTGGTTAACTCATCAAATGCTGGTGGTAGGTGATGGATGGGATAATACTCATCTATCTCAGGCATCGGGCCGCCGTCGATAAGCTCACCGGTGACGTTCCATATACGGCCCAGGGTGTTTTCGCCCACCGGCATCATGATGGGGCCGCCGGTATCGGTAACCTCAATACCCCGCTGCAGGCCATCGGTAGAGGACATCGCCACCGCACGTACCTGGTCTCCCGGCAGATGGCTCTCAACCTCTAAAACAATATCCAGGTGTCCTATGGGTGTATCGGTTGAAATTGTCAGCGCGTTGTAGATGGCGGGCATGGCATCCCCCGGAAACTCCACATCCACAACAGGACCAACAATACGAACAACCTGGCCGGTGCTTTTTGCGGGGATGGGGTTATTTTTACCGGTGCCCGCCTGGCTTTTTTGTGCTTCCCCCGCGCCGTTACTTCCAGCTGCTGCGGTGTTTTTTTCTGCTGTCATTACTTACTCCTCTTCCAAAGCCGCCGCGCCGCCAACAATTTCAGTTATTTCGGTGGTAATGGCGCCTTGTCGGACACGGTTGTAGACCCTTGTTAAGGTGGTGACCATCTCAACAGCGTTATCAGTTGCCGCCTTCATGGCCTTGCGTCGCGCCCCTTGCTCGCCCGCAGCTGAATCAAGCAGGGCGTGGTAGATGCGCGTTTCGACATAGGAGGGTATGAGGGCTTCAAGAACGGCTGAAGCCGAGGGTTCATAATCAAAGTCGCCACCAACGCGACCGGCAGAAACAATGCCTGTTGCGCTGGCGCGGGCCTCAGTCAATGCTTGATAGCTGGCGGCGGCCGTCTTGGCGCTCTCATCACTATGAATGGCCTCAGCTTCTTCTTCGCCAAATTCCTTGAAGGCGTAGCTGTCCACGGGCAAAATCTGCTCAGTTGTAACAACCTGATCGGCCACATTTTTGGCGTGATTATAAAAAATCACCACCTGATCAACAGAACCATCAGTGTAGGCACCAATGATATAGCTGGCAATCTTGCGGGCCTGAGCAATCTGGGGATCAGCGCTTTGATCCTTAAAGCTCATCGCCACCGGAATCTTGCGATAGTTGAAGTAGGCCAGACCTTTTTTGCCACAAACAATGACATCAGCAGCAATGTCTCTGCTCTTTAGGCTGGATATGAAGCGGTCGGCCACACGCAACACGTTGGCGTTAAAGCCGCCGGCCAGGCCGCGATCCGAAACCACCACTATCACTACCGCCCGCTTAAAATGGGCATGGGTGTGCAGCAGGGGCGAATCCAAGGCATTGGCGCGTTGCGCTACCGCTTCCAGCACCTCGATCATCGCAAGGGCATAGGGAGTGGCAGCGACGATACGGTCAGTGGCGCGGCGAATTTTGGCCGTGGCAACCATCTCCATCGTACGCGTAATCTGCTTGATACTGTCCACTGAGGTGATGCGTTTTTTTATGTCTCTCAGGTTAGCCATAAATGTGTGCTTTCCTTACCTACTTTCTTACCGGTCAAAGCGCCTGTCTCCGGCACGGGGGAGCGGCCCACAAAACCCGTGAGACGCGCGGAACCCATCTTCAAGCGCGGCCACCGGCTACGAGTTGCGCTCCGGTGATTGCCAGTCGCGGGTTGCGCTCCGGTGATGTTCCGGCCATGGGATTGCGCCCGTATCCCCGGTTGCGCTCCGTGTTTCTACAACTGCGTTGCAAACTGTTCCAAAAACTCAGCTATGGCGTTGCGCAGGAGCTCTGAGGTTTGCTCAGATAACTGCTTTTCATTCCTGATTATCTCGCCAATCTGGGGATGGGCGGCGCGCAGATACTGAAGGAGTTCCGCGCGAAAACGCAGTACCGCCTCCACCGGAATACCGTCCAGAAATCCTTCGTTGCCGGCAAAAATGCTGACAACCTGATCTTCAACGGCCATTGGCACGTAGCGTCCCTGCTTGAGCAGCTCGGTCATACGAGCCCCCCTGGCCAACTGATCTAAGGTAGCCTTGTCCAAATCCGAGCCAAACTGGGCAAAAGCCTGGAGCTCTCGATAGGCGGCCAGATCCAGACGCAGAGAACCGGCAACCTGTTTCATAGCCTTTATCTGAGCTGAGGAGCCAACCCGTGAAACAGAAATACCCACGTTAATGGCTGGGCGCTGGCCCTGAAAAAATAGGTCTGACTGAAGAAATATCTGGCCATCGGTAATAGAGATGACGTTGGTGGGAATGTAGGCGGAGACATCACCGGCCTGGGTCTCAATAACCGGCAGAGCCGTGAGCGAACCGGCACCGTTTTCATCTGAGAGTTTAACCGCGCGCTCCAACAAGCGACTGTGCAGATAAAAAACATCCCCCGGATAGGCCTCGCGTCCGGGAGGACGGCGCAGGGTCAGAGACATCTGACGATAGGCCACGGCCTGTTTGGACAGATCATCGTAGATGCAGAGCACATGGCGGCCGGGATTGGTTGCTGAGGCTGGTTGGCCGTCAACACCGTTGTACATAAAATACTCGCCCATCGCCGCGCCGGCCATCGGCGCGATATACTGCAGCGGTGCCGGGTCGGCCGCCGTAGCGCTTACCACAATTGTGTAGTCCAAAGCATCAAAACGATGGAGCGTTTCAACCACCGATGCTACCGTAGAAGCCTTCTGGCCAATAGCGACATAGATGCAGATAAGATCCTTGCCTTTGGAGTTGATGATTGTGTCAACAGCAATAGCAGTTTTTCCGGTTTGACGGTCGCCGATGATCAGCTCACGCTGTCCGCGGCCGATGGGGATCATAGAATCAACGGCCAGGATGCCGGTCTGCACCGGTTCATTAACACCCTGACGCTCAATGACACCCGGCGCTCGAAACTCCACGGGACGGTAGCCGTCGGCCACGATGGGCCCCTTACCATCCAGCGGCTCGCCCAACGGGTCAACAACGCGGCCCAGGAAATTAACGCCTGAAGGAACCTCGACGATACGGCCGGTTGTGCGCACCTGGTCATTTTCCCTGATGACGGTTACATCACCCAGCAGCACCGCGCCAACCTCGTCCTCTTCCAGATTCTGGGCCAGGCCAAAGACGACTTGTGAGCCAGCGCCAACAAATTCCAGCAACTCGCCGGACATCGCGTCTTTCAGACCGTCAACACGGGCGATACCGTCGCCAACCTGAATGACAGTGCCAACTTCGCGCGACTCGACACTGGTCATGATGGCGTCCAGCTGCCTGCGCAGCACCGATTCGATACTACTAGCGGTTATCTCCGCCATTGTTCACCTCCGCTTGTTGCCTATATTCGATGAGCCCGTGTTACCCCTACGGCCTGATAAGTACACTCCGCGCGCTTTGTAATTGCGAAACCACGCTGGCATCAATGCGCCTGCCGTGCAGGGACAAGATGATGCCACCTGCCAGGCCAGGGTCAACGTGTTCGCGCAGACGCACACCGCTGCCCAACTGACTTGCGTACTTCTTAATAATCAGGGAGCGCAGGCGTTCATCCAGGGGCACTACGGTGGTAACATCTATGATCACCACCCCCAGGGCCTGCTCAGCCCGACGCTCAAATTGCGCGTGTGCCCTGGCCAGCACATCCAGGTCTCCGCGCTCAACCATCACTTCAAACACCGCCAGGAGCTCCGGGCGCAGATGGATAAAAACCTCATGGGCAATCGCCCTGCGCTCCCGTGCTGCCAGATGCTGGTTGGCAAGCGTCAGGGCCAGTTCGGCAGAACCACGCACGGTTTTAAGGAGCTGATCAAACTGACTGGCCAGCTCAAAGATGCTGTTGGGATCAGGTGCCGTTTTTAATAACACTTCAGCGTAAACGGCGGCCTTAGCCTTGGCCAGGATTGGCTTAGTTGTCACCAAAGTCTCCCGCCTCAGAAACATAGCGTTCGATTATCCGGCGATGTTCAGTGTCGCTGAGGTCAGAGCCGATAACCTTTTGCGCAACGGCAACTGAAAAATCAGCCACAAAGCCCTGTAGCTCAGCAATTGCGGCCTGTTTCTCAACATCTATTGCCTGACGAGCCCGGCTAGTGATGGCCTCAGCCTCATGTTGGGCCTGAGCGGTAATCTCGGCCTTGACAGCTTCAGCCGTCTGCTTGGACTGAGCGATTATCTCCGCAGCCTGCTTTTTGGCTTCGGCCAGTTCAGCTTTTTGCTCGTCTAAGAGCTGCTGGCCTTGAATTTTGGCGTTTTCAGCCTGCTCCAGCGATTCCTTGATGCTCTGGGTGCGTTTGTCAATCATACCGGTAAGGGCCGGCCAGCCAAACTTGGCCAGAATAGCCCAAAGGACAACAAAACCCACCAGCATGGGAAAAAACTCCCCCGGCTTGGGGATGAACAGCTCAATGCCAATACCCGTGCCTTCGGTTTCTTCCGAAGCAAAGGCCAAGGTGGGCAGGGCGAGCAACAGAACCAGCAGCAGCGAAAACGCAACTGTTATCCGCATGAGTCTTGCTTTCATTGCATTACCTCCGGCAAAAGCCGCATGTGTACTTAGGATTGCATGGACAGGATTGCCAGCACAAAGCCCAAAAGGCCCAGGGCCTCGGCCATCGCCGCAGCCACAAAAAACAATGTGTTGATACGGCCAGCCATCTCTGGCTGACGAGCAACGGCCTGTGTGGCGCCAAAACCGGTTAAACCAACGCCAATGCCGCCGCCGATGGCCGCCAGGCCAAAGCCGATGGCTCCAAGGCCGATACCGCCAAACGTAAGCGCTTCCACAATTCCTCCTAACATCTGGCCAAGGAACGGTTCCTTGACTACTAACTATGTATTAAACCGGCACGATGCCGGGTTGATACCTACATGAACAAGGCGAGCGTGGGCCTGCCCAGCCTTAATGTTCGCTGGTGGCCAGCATGATGTAGACGCTGGAGAGCAGCGTAAACACAAAAGCCTGGATGCAGGCAACCAGTAATTCAACAGAATACAGCAGGGTCAAAAGCACCACCCACATTACGCCCCCACCGGCAAGACCCAGGGCCTCAGGTGAAAAGCTGGCAAACAGCGGCGTGATAAACAAGGTGGCAAGAATTGCTAAAGCACCAAGCAGAATGTGGCCGGCAAACATGTTTGCAAACAACCGTACCGATAACGTAAGCAGCCTGAGCATCATTGAGACAAATTCAAGAAGCCAAATAAAGGCGGCAAGAGGAAAGGGCTTCAGGCCGCTGGGAGTTAATGAAAGCAGATAATGCCCCAAACCATGATGTTTGATGCCGCAATACGTAAAGTATACAAACGAGATAAGGGCCAGGGCTACCGTAACGCCCATAGTACCCGTGGCGGCCTTGGAACCGGGGATGATGCCCACCAGGTTCGACAGCAGGATAAAGGTAAAAAGGGTAAGGAGAAAGGGCATGTGCTTTTTAGCCGAAGGGCCTAAAACACCGTAGCCCACATCAGTGCGTGTAAAATCTACAAAAAGCTCAACGGCGCCTACAAAACGGTTTTTAGGTACCAGACTGAGCTGGCGCTTAGCCGCAAAAACCAGTGCTAAAACTAAAAGCAAAATTAAGATAATGAAAGGCGTGTAGGTAGTGATGGGACCCCAGACTTCTTGCCCAGCCAAGGTAGTCAACAGGTGATTGACCTCCTTGGACAGGTCGGCAAACGGGTTCATGTCTGGCATCCTCCTTTACGAAAGTTGGAGTTGGGGCTGATTGATTAAGGATTCAGCAAAATCGCGGGAAACCGGTCTGTGCATCGGTTCGCAAGACGGTTTAGGGCCTCGTCCGCACACCACCCCATCGGCAGGCATCGGGAGCCAACAGGTGCAAGTGCTCTGGCGCAGACGCTCCGCACAACAGCAAGATGTCAAGATTCCCATACCACAGCCTGTACAACACAATCACTGAGCCTGAAAAAAACCGGCGCGCTGTTTGCTCAACCGGCTTATCTCCGCATGAGTGTAGCAGTATAGACCAGCATCGCAACAATGAAAAAGCCTATGGCGCTTATTGAAAAAGGCAAGAGGTAAGTTGCTGCCAGTAGGCGGCAGATGACAATCTCGATAGCCATCAGGATAAAGGAGGTCACCATCGCCATCACGCCTAGGCCAATGCCAGGCAGGCCACCGGTGCCCATTTGATCCCGCATCACCCGATACGCAAACCAAAACGGGGTCACGCCGATGACGCCACCCACAAACCCCGTGATTATCGCTAATGCCATATCCATGTTTGGTCTATCCAACCCTTGTTGTGATGCAGCCAACACCCGGCCATCGGCAGCCACAATTCATATCATCGCCTGGTCTATCCAACCCTTGTGGTGAGACAGTGGTGAGACGGTGGGTTTGCTGATTTTATACCACTTGGCGCTTTTTGGGCGCTCTTTGGCTTACTTTGGGGAAACTTTGGCTCGCCTCACCCCTGCAGCTCTGGGGAAGGGCCCAGCACAGGGGAAGTGAACGCGAAAGGGCTGTTCGCTTTGGTTCGCCTTCCGGAAAGATATGGTACAGGGTGGCTGCCTCTCTGCCTAACGCACAGGGCGGGGGCGATGTATGCCTTGCCGTGAGTACAGTGTATGGTATACTGTGCTTCGAGCGTCCCGCTGAACCATCTTGGATCAACTGGGCGCTCCTTACTTTTTTATAATATCGATTCCATCTTTTCTCAAGAGCACAACTTCCTTGATTCTTCTGGCACCCATTCTGCTCTTGATGTATCTTCTTGCTTCATCATCGGTTAGCTTGGATTCCACATTATCTATCACAATAACATCAAGTCCCTTCTTTTTCGCGCTGATGTGCAGGGCAGTATTGATAGATGTAACCCCCTCTCCACTGAGCAAGGTCTTCAGTTCCCACCCCTGACCAGCAACCATGCCATCAACAAGACCGACGCGCTGTTGCTGTTTTGTACCCGGAATCGTATAAAGTTCTGTATCGTCAATGGTATGAAAATGGTAGCCCTGCTTAGATAGACGATTTGCTGTCCTGGCCTGATGCGGGTACTTCTTTGTGACGAACACCTCCAACTTCTCATCTGCGTAGGTTACTTTCGGTACCGTCCCACTTCGCACCCATTCGGGGTCACGCCGTGCTAACTCCGCTTCCACAAGCCTGCGATCACAGCTCCCGATTGCAGCAGATGCCCTGTTATATGCTGTGGCGTAATGCAGCCCCATCGGGCCAAGCACGCTCTTGGCGCTCACCTTGTCAGACTCCCCTGCTCGCCCCGCCTCGCAATCAGGCGGTAGGATACGCATCTTTTGAGCCTGAGCGGCCCGCGCATTTCAGACACTCACAGACCGCTCATAAGGCAGAACATTTATTCTATAACTCAGGGTAGAGTGGGTGAGCTGCCAGCAAATCCATTACAGCGTTCCTGACCTTTTGGGCGACCACAACGTCGCTGCGGTTAAAGATAGCTTGGGCTATCAGCTTACCAACCTGTTCGGATTCGTCTTCAGTAAAGCCGCGGGTGGTCATAGCGGCCGTACCTACGCGCAGACCGCTGGCGACATTGGGGGATAAAGTATCAAATGGTATAGCATTTTTGTTGGCGGTGATGCCCATGCCCTCTAAAAGACGCTCAGCCTCCTGGCCGGTGATGCTTGCTGGCGTCAAATCTACCAGGCAGAGGTGATTGTCACTGCCACCGGACACCAGTCTAAGGCCGCCATCTGTCATACCGCGGCCAATGGCCTGGGTATTTTTGAGAATCTGCTCGCAATAGCGCGCAAATTCAGGACGGAGCGCCTCGGCAAAGGACACGGCCTTGGCAGCGATAACGTGCATCAGCGGACCGCCTTGTGAACCGGGAAAAATTGCTTTATCGATACGCCGAGCCAGCTCCTCATCGTTAGAAAGCAAAAAGCCACCGCGCGGTCCACGCAGTGTCTTGTGAGTGGTTGAGGTGCAGATGTCGGCAAAAGGGAGGGGGCTGGGGTGTGCGCCGCCGGCAATCAGGCCGGCGATATGGGCGATGTCAGCCAGCAGATAGGCGCCCACTTCCTGAGCAATACGACCAAAGGCGGCAAAATCAAGGGTACGCGGATACGACGAAGCGCCAACGATGATCATCTTAGGGCGAAACTTTTTGGCCAGTTGCTCGACCGTGTTCATGTCGATGGTCTCAGTCTCACGGCTAACGCCATAATGAACCACGTTATAAAGCATCCCTGAAAAGTTGACTCCTGCGCCGTGGCTCAGATGTCCACCATGGGCCAGTGACATACCCAGTACCGTATCGCCGGGCTGAACGGTGGCCAGGTAGGCGGCAATATTGGCGCTGACGCCGCTATGTGCCTGCACATTGGCAAATTTGCAGCCAAACAGTTCGCAGGCTCGGTTAATCGCCACGGTTTCCACATCGTCCACCACATGGCAGCCGCCGTAGTAACGAGCGCCAGGCAGTCCCTCAGCGTACTTATTGGACAACACTGAACCCATCGCCTCCATTACCGGTAAAGAAATGAAGTTTTCAGAAGCGATCAGTTCAATACAGTTGCGTTGTCGCTCTAACTCGCCGTGAACCAGCTTGGCGATTGTGGGATCATTCTTGCGCAGATACTCCAGGGCCATCGTCTGCCTTTCTTGTTCATGTTGTGGGGAGGCGAATACGGCCGCCCGCTAAAAATGGATGCTGCCGGCGCTGCCACGACGTATAGTGCGGATGAAACGCACCGTCTTTTCACCAGAATCCATGATAATCGAACTGGTGGTAACAGAGCCGCCTTGTTTGCTGACGCCCGCCAGCATCTCGCCATCGGTCACGCCACAGGCAATGAAAGCGGTGTCGGCGCTGCGCACCAGATCGTCCATCGTAAGCGGAGCGTTCAGGTCAATACCGGCGGTCTCCTCGGCACGTCGGCGTTTGGTCTCACCGTCAGGATCCAACTCAAAGGCCAGACGGCCCATAAAGGCACCGCCGATAGCCTTAAGCCCTGCCGCTGCTAAAACCCCCTCTGGAGCGCCGCCGCTGCCCAGATAGAGGTCAATGCCGGTGCCGGGCACCGCAGTGGCAATAGCGCCAAAGACATCGCCATCATCAATGAGGCGCACGCGGGCACCCGTGGCGCGTACCGCCTCAATCAACGCCTGGTGCCGCTCCCTCAGCAAGATGCAGACGTTGACCTCACTAGCTGGTTTGCCCAGAGTTTCAGCCACGGCAGCCACATTTTGGGCTGGCGGAGCATCGATATGAATGCGACCTTGACTGCTGGAGCCAGCGGCAATTTTCCACATATAGGTGTCCGGCGCAAATAACAGGGCACCGCGCGGAGCAATGGCGATAGTGGTTAGAGCATTGGGGCGATTGGCGGCACAGAGGTTTGTCCCTTCTAAGGGGTCTACGGCAATGTCGATTGTTTCCCCTCCCCTCCCCACTTCCTCACCAATAAACAGCATCGGCGCCTGGTCGCGCTCGCCCTCCCCAATAACAATGCGCCCAGAAAAATTAATGGTATTGAGCGCCGTACGCATGGCCTCGGTGGCAGCAGCATCGGCGGCCACCTTATCTCCACGCCCATTAAGCTCGGCGGCCGCGATGGCCGCTACCTCAGCCACCTCCAGAATTTGCATGATTAAGCTGGTTTGCATGATGATGTCCTCCTGCCACTTCTTACGGCCGCAGGGCTCGCCAGCGGCGGCTGCGGCAATTTTGATTTATATTCTAGCCTACTTTGCTTCAGGTGCCGAATGCCAACACAGGAACAAAACACACCTGACAAACTGAGAGGTAGAAACACCTGACGGACTGGAAGGCAGTTTCCTGTCAGGAGCAAGTTACCTGTGTTCTCGGTTGCCATAGCCAGCCAGGAAGGCCTGACCGCTCATGGCCTGCCTTCCATCTGGTTTGAGCTCAAGGATAGCGATAGGGCCATCGGCACATTGCCAAAGTAGCTGCCGGCTTTCTGTTGGTTGGGCCAAACGAGCGGCCAGTATCACCACCGGCTGACCAAAGAGCACCGCGCGGCAGCGAATATGCGTTGAGGAGGCGCGCACCCGGTTGATATTTTCTATCTGGGTCAGGCTGTCATCCAAATCGATACTGCCTTTTCTCAACTTATGGGCATAGGTAGCTAGATTGGTGTCCTGGGCTGTCCAGGCAATACTGCCTTCCACAATCGCCGGCAGTGTTTTGCTGAGCAAACGCGCGCCCAGCTTTCCCAGCGCGTCAACCAGCTGCTCATAGGTTTTATCCTGAGCCGCAACCGCAGCCTGGCCACAGTAAGGGCCACTGTCCAATCCAGCTTCCACGCGCATGATGCTCACGCCAACTTCTCTGTCACCCGCCAAAATGGCTCGTTGGATAGGGGCGGCCCCACGCCAGCGCGGCAACAGTGAGGCGTGAACATTTACGCAGCCGGCCTGTGCCAGGCCCAAGAGAGCTGGCGGCAGGATCAGACCATAGGATGCCACCACTATCACATCCGGTTTGTATTGTTGAATGTGTGCGACAACGTGAGCGTCAGGTATCCGCTGGCCCAAGGTGTCGTTTAGTGGCTTGGCGTTTTCTTGGGAGCGGGTACAAAGAGAATGCGGCGTATATACCGGGATACCAAGGCTATGGGCTCGTGTCTTAACAGGCGAAGCATCAGGCGTTTGGCCACGTCGAGCGATGGCATCTGGCCGTGTAAAAACCGCGCGCAAGCCAAAACGCTGTGCCAGTATTTCCAGGGTTGGCAACGCAAACGACGACGTACCAAAAAAGACGCTGTTCACCGACTACCCCCTAACACGCATATGAACACGCGTATCGTCCGGATGGGGCAATTATGCTTAATTTTATATATATTTATCGCCTGGTTCCTGAACACGCGTATCGCCTGGATAGGATGATTACTTCTGGGACTGAGCCTGTCCGCCAGTCCCCACATCAGCAATGCTGGTGTCGCCGGGACGGGCACCACTGGCCTTGGCCTGCTCAAACTCTTGCAGCTTCTCAATGCGCGCAATGGAGTCCAGGTGTTCAAACATCGTAATGCCATCCAGATGATCCAATTCATGTTGCAGCGCCCGGGCCGTAAAGCCCTCAGCTTTGACCTCGATGGTGTTGCCCTCCAGATCCCAGGCCTCCAGCACAATGCTCACCGGCCGCTCTATCTCAACCGTGATGCCGGGGATAGACAAACAGCCCTCGTCACTGCTCTCGGTTGTATCAGACTGAAACGTAATAACCGGGTTGACCAAAAATAAGGGATCGGGCACAAATTCCTTGTCCTCCTCAGGAACGGTAGTGTCAACTACCACCAGCCGTTTGTTGATACCAATCTGGGGCGCCGCCAGCCCGCAACCCGCGCTTTTATACATCAGGCGGGCCATTTGATGAGCGGTCTTGGCCAGTTTGGGGAGTTCCGCAGGTTCAATTGGTTGACACTTCTGACGTAGCACCGGATGGGGGGCTACGATAATCTTCATGGCACTCACCTATCAGATGCCATCACCACAGATGCGCAAACGCATCTGGCTGTTGTTTGTATAGGTGTCACGTCAGCTCCAATAAAGTATCTAACTGTTTGATTACCAATGTAGTGAGGAAGAGCTGCATTGGTTCAACCCGAGGATTACCATTCAAACCGTCGTAGGCTTCCAATGCTTGGTAATAGTGTTGTTTTTGTTCCAATTCGAAGATGATTGGGGGGTAGCCAGCCTGAGCCAGCATGGTGTTGACCACCAAGCGGCCAACGCGACCGTTGCCGTCGCCAAAAGGATGTATCTTTTCCAGCCGTAGGTGAAAGAAGGCGATGGATTTAAGGGGGTGTTCATCCTCCGGATTGCCGGCACCGTCTACTAATTGCACCATTTTATAGGGTATTTTCTCATACGAGGTGGGACGGTGGCCGCGGATCATCAGGTTGTAATTGCGATACTGGCCACTGGCCTGCTGGTGGGCGATCAGCAGTTTGAAGTGCAGTTTACGAATCTCATGTTCAGTGATGCGCGTGTCGCGACTGACGTACTCGCGGGTTTCAATGATGGCGTCGCGATAACCCACAACACCGAGGTGGTCGCTCAACGGCTTGCCGGGTACCACCTCATCCTGAGTCAAAACGCGCTTGATCTCCTCCTCGCTTAACGCATTGCCCTCAATGGCCAGCGAATTATAAATATCAGCAAACAAAAAACGCTCCTGTTGGGCATCTTCAACGTCAGGAGCGAGCGGAGGTTTTGCAGTAAGTTGGGCCTTCTTCTCATCGGCCTCGTGAATTAGTACATCCAGTTCTTTGGTCATGGGGCGCTCCTTTCCCTGAAATGGTCACCCAAAAAGCCATCTGCAGATAAAGTTCAGGCACGCACCGGTTTAAGGCGACGAGCCAGGGCTGTGACTCTGGCCAATGCTCCTTCTGGCCAATGCTTCTGCATGAGGCTTGCCCGTTACTCATTTGCGGCAACGCTTCTGTGGTTGACCATTGTACAGGCTGCACCATACTCCGGGGATTGAGAAATGGTAACTTTTATCAAAAACAGGCTCAATCGCACCGGAGAAAACTTTCGTGGCAGATACAAAGCTCTGAAGAGAGCGCTTTCACCGCTAACCGTGGCGTTTTCCCAGCAGCAGGTCGGCGGCAAAACTCAGAAGGTGCCTTCACTGCTGACCGTGGCGTTTTCCCTGGAAGGTTGAGAACAGGCGTTATGTGAGGTTGAGAGGGAGTAGGCGTTGTTTGAAAGTGCGTAAGGTTTGGGTAAGGTCTGGTTGAGCTTTGAAGTCTACACTGCACCGTAGTAAGGCATTGAAAACCTGCAATGGATCCATGGAAGGGATAGTGCCTGGAAGACAAAAAACCGTAAATACCGTAGGCGTTAAACATGAAAGGAGCAGCAGAGATGACTGACGTAACGTGTGCAGCGCCTGGCAGGCGCACAAAAACACACAAGAGAGGAGCCACAGAAATGACCGTAGAAGCAACCGTCCCAACAGCGCCGGATGTTCCTAAAACCGTTGAGCCCAAGAGCGCCAATCCCGGATTTCCCGCTGTGTATGTGCATCCTTATTCGATGCTCGACAAAAATGGTACTGTATGGAACAAGGCTATCTGTGTTATTCCGGAAGGAACAAAACTAAACGGAATTGACATCTCAGGGTATAAACTTGACACCTTTGTCAGCGAGCGAAACCTTGAACAAAAATTGAACGGACACCTTGTCACGCCCTTCGTAAGGGCCGGAACTCACAAGGACAGGAGTGAGCTGAGCATACTCATCTGGAAAGAGGACGAGACGCTGCCTCGTGGATCAAGCGCACGCAAAGAAAGCCGCAGAGAGTTTTTTATCGAGGATCCGGTTAGCCTGGCTCAAGCGCTGAAGCAAAGCCGCGAGGCTTTTAAGGAAGCCAGGCAAAAGGAGATGGAGGCGAAATCTCCCGCCTGAAGTAACGGCAAACGGGTAAGGCTGTCTCAGGTTCCTGCGCGCGCGTCTTATCGTGTCCACAGAGACAAGAATGTGCGCCACAGCGCAAGGACAAAAGGCGGCAGGTCGCTCCGTCATTGCTGTAGAGACAACGGCAACAGGGTGGCGATACCCGTGGCAAGGACGGCGCATCCTCACCTTACGACACAATGCGTTCTTGTCCCTGGGCGGCGCCAGTGTACACCCTCATATGAAAAGCTGGATTAGATAGACACTGGCACCGCCCAGGATCGCCGATATAGGCAAGGTTACAAGCCAGGTAATGGCGATGTCGCCGGCGATATGCCACTTTACGGATTTCAAGCGGCGGGCAGAACCCACGCCCATGACCGCAGAGGTAATAACCTGAGTGGTTGAGATAGGCGCACCCAGTAACGACATGCCCTCAATAACCAGGGCGGAGGAAGTCTGAGCGACAAAACCGCCCGCTGGCTCAAGTTTTGTTACGCCACCGCCCATGGTTTTCATGATTTTCCAGCCTCCCATCGTGGTGCCCATAGCGATGGTAGCGGCGCACAGCAGCTTGACCCAAACGGGTACGTCGGCGCCAATGGGCAGGATACCGCCCGTGATAAGGGCCAGCGTGATGATCCCCATGGTTTTTTGAGCATCGTTTGTACCGTGCGAAAATGCTACCAGAGCCGCTGACAGTATCTGCATCCTTCTGAAGCCGCGATTAACATGACTACGCTGGACGCGAGCAAAGGCTTTATATATCATGCGCATAAGCAAAAAGCTGACAAGAAAGCCCAGGAGCGGCGAGGTTACTAACGGAATCAGAACCTTAAACACAATACCGTCCCATTTGACCCCCTGGATGCCCAGGTTGTATACGATTGTTGCGCCAATCAAAGAGCCAATCAGGGCATGAGAGGAAGAGGAAGGGATGGAGCGCATCCAGGTAAACAGATTCCAGATGATAGCGCCGCACAATGCCGCCAGCACAACGTATTCTTCCAGCGTGACTGAAACCAGACCGTCAGTGATAGTTTTGGCCACATTCTCAGAAATCAGGGCACCGACAAAATTCATTAACGCCGCTAGCAAAATGGCCTTACCCACGCTGAGCGCCCTGGTGTAGACTGTGGTGGCTATGGCATTAGCGGTATCATGAAAACCGTTGATGAACTCAAAGATGATGGCAAAGGCCACCACACACATCAAAATAATGCTCATGACAGCCTCGCCGAGACGGTCAGCCGCATCGTGCCTGGCAACCCCCTGGCGCTGGTCGGTCGCGCCGCGCCGGACAGTTGGGCGGTGCCGGTCGGCCTCATTGTGCTGGCTAGCCTTATTGCACCAAACAGTTGGGTGGTGGCGCCTGGAAGTGCTCCAAGGCTTTCAGATGATGTGCACATAACGTGTACCTGCTCAATGGGATTGGGACAGATATGCGAAACTCAGTTGTTTTTCATGATGATTGTACTCATGATGGTCGCGGTATTTTCACAGGCATCGACGCATTTTTCCATGCGGGCGTAGAGATTGTTCCAAGCCAGTATATAGACAGGGTCATTGGTGTGATTGACGTACAGATCACGGATGGCCTCCAGATAGGTTTTATCCGCTTCCTCCTCATAATCGTTGACGCTGATAAGCAACTGCTCCAGGGTCTTGGATTTTTTGAAGTTACGAAAGTCTTTTAAGGCGGCAAACAGCGCCATGGTGGATTTCTCAATGAGAACAACCATTTCAATGGCAGCGCGCGGGATATAGGTGACGTTAAACATATACAGTCGCTGTACGACATCTTCAATGAAATCGACAATGTTATCCAGATGATGGGCCAGGGTGATGATGTCTTCGCGTTCTATCGGTGTGACAAACTCATTGGCCAGATGTTTATAAATTTCGTGGTTATCATCATCAGCCTTGTTTTCAAGCTCATGCATTCGCTGTAGGCTCTCTGCCACGGTTTCAGGGGAAAAGTCACGGTAGATTTGATGCAGTAACTCGGCCTCTTTGCAAGCATACTCGGCCAGGCGCTCAAAGGCATCAAAATAGTTGAATTTTGATTTAGCCATGATGCTCCTCTCACTAAAATTGCTATATTATATAAGTATTTTAGCGCTCGGTTGCCCAGGCCGGCGCATACCAGGCCAGTAACAGCCTGCGTTGTCCGTAGAACAGGCTGCCACAGGTTTGCTCGTCGATAACTGTCGCCAGCAACAGCCTGCGTTGTCCGTAGAACAGGCTGTCATACAAAGCGCAGCCTGAACGCTCGTGTGACAGAGAGCATTCTTTGTGCACATGCGGCTCATCATAGCTCACTCAGCCAGCGTTTGCATAAACATCTCGTTTAAGAGTTGGGGATTAGCCTGCCCAGTGGTCGCCTGCATAGCCTGTCCCACAAAAAAGCCCAGAAGCCCTGTTTTGCCCGCCCGGTATTGCTGCACCTTATCGGGGAACCTGGCCAGCACATCGTTCACGACAGCTTGGAGCGCATCAGTATCAGAAAGCTGTTTAATGCCCAGATGATTGACGGTGTCTCGCGGCGAAGTTCCCTCTTTGATCGTCTGAGCAAAGACCTCCTTGCCCTGTTTGGAGGACAACTCACCATCAGCCACTAACGCGGCCAGCTGCACAAGATGCTCTGGGGTCAGGGAGGTGTCAACCAGCTTAAAATTGTGAACGTTTAGGTAGGCCTGGGTGTCGTTCAAAAGCAGATTGGCTAGTTGCTTTGCCAGGGTTACCAGCCGCACGCTCTTTGCCTGGCCGCCTTTCCCTCCACCTAAGCCTGAGGCAGAAAGATCCCCATCCGTGTTCGCGCTTGCCGCCAGAAGCGCGGAGTCAAAGAATGCTGCCAGGTCATTATCAGCAGCAAGCAACCGAGCATCAGCTGCCGGCAACTCATAATCACTCAGATAGCGTGTGCGGCGGGCGGCGGGCAACTCAGGCAACATCGCGCGTACGCTGGCAACAAATTCATCGCTTAAATCATAAGGCGCTAAATCCGGCTCAGGAAACAGCCGGTAGTCATCAGCCGTTTCTTTGATGCGCATGCTTACGGTGCGCCTGGCCGAGGGTTCCCAGTGTCGTGTTTCCTGCAACACGCGCTCACCAGACTCCAGAACTTTCGCTTGACGACAGATCTCATAGGCCAGGCCGTCATGCAGGTTCTTAAAGGAATTCATGTTCTTGAGCTCGGTTTTTGCGCCCAGCTGTTCACTGCCACGGCGCCGCAACGAGATGTTGCCGTCACAACGCAGTGAACCCTGCTCCATCGAACAGTCCGAGATACGCAGTGCTAGAAATATCTGCCGCAGTTCCTGCAAAAACAGGCGGGCTTCTTCCGGCGTGCGCAAATCTGGCTTGGTAACCAGCTCTATCAACGGCGTGCCGCAACGGTTATAGTCAAGCAGTGAATAGTCGGCACCGGTGATGCGCCCGCTTTCACCACCCACGTGTACCATCTTGCCGGCATCTTCTTCCATATGAATACGCTGGATGCCAATAGGGGTTACATATCCGTCGCCAGAAGCCAGAGGACGCGTGCCTTGTCGCTGGTCACGTTCACAGGCCGCCGCGCCGGTAACCTCCAGATCAATGCCGCCATACATACAAAAGGCCACCGGCCCCTGTGTGGTTTGGAAGTTTTTGGACATGTCGGGGTAAAAGTAGTTTTTGCGGTAAAACATTGAGCGGCGCTGGATTTGGCAGTTTGTGGCCAGACCCGCCAGCACTATGCTTTGGATAGCCGCCTTATTGGGCTGGGGCAGGGCGCCAGGCATGCCCAGACACACCGGACACACATGTGTGTTGGGAGCGGCACCGTACTCAATTTTGCAAGAACAGAACATCTTGGTTTGCAGGGTGGTTAGTTCAGTATGTACTTCCAGGCCAATAACGGCTTCCCAGTTTGCTAAGACCGCTTTGAGCTCCTTCATGAATCCTTGGCCCTTCCCCGCTCATTTTCTGGATCTGGATTATTCGCTGCAAGGTGCTGTTGCCCGGCGGGACAGCAGCGCTCATTATTGTTACTTTGCATGCCTTTTTCATCAACGCGTTGACGCTCGTTTGCGTTCTGCCGCTTGTTTACAACCCTATACGCGTCCTCGCCTTTCGCTTCAAGCAGGCGCTGGTACAGCGGTGCCAGACGCTCAATGTCATAGCGCGCTTCCAATGCCGCCGCCACGCGCAGGATGTTTTCATCTTGAAATTGCGGACCAATCAGCTGAACGGCCACAGGCAATCCACTGTCAGAACCCAGGCCAACCGGCAGGCTCAAGCCGCCATTGCCGGCGATGTTAATGGGAATGGTAAAAACGTCAGAAAGGTACATCTGGGTAGGGTCGGTAATCTCACCAAAGGAAAAGGCGGTACGGGGGCTAACAGGGGTCAGGAGTGCGTCTACGCTGGCAAAAGCGCGCTGGTAATCCTGGGTTATCAAGGTTCGCACCTGCTGGGCTGGATAATAATAGGTATGGTAAACACCACTTGAAAGCAGGTAGCTGCCCAACATGACCCGGCGAATGGTTTCCGGGCCAAAACCGGCGGCGCGGCTGCGTTCGCACTGCTCATTAAGATTGTTAGCACCACACTGGCGGTAGCCATAGCGTACAGAATCAAAACGCGATAAATTGGAAAAAGCTTCGCAGGGGCCTATGACGTAATAAGCGCTGAGGGCGGCCCGCGCGTTGGGTAGTTCCACTTCCTGGATATGCGCACCCAGACACTCCAAGTGCCCGATAGCGTCTTCCAGTGCTCTGATGACCTCTGCCTCAAGGCCAGAGAGGCTCAGATATTCGCGCACCACACCAATCTTCATGCCTTTGATGCCCTGCTCAACCCCAGCAAGCGCCGCCGCCTCAAAGTTGGCCGCGCTGTCCTGCGATGTGCAGTCTCGAACATCGCGCCCACAGATGGCATCTGTCGCGGCCGCTACGCAGCCTACTGAACGCCCAAAGGCTCCCACCTGATCCAGGGACGAGCCAAAAGCCACCACTCCATAGCGCGAAACAACGCCGTAGGTTGGTTTAAAGCCCACAACCCCACAAAAAGCCGCTGGTTGACGAATTGATCCGCCGGTATCAGAGCCCAGCGCCACCGTTGTGATACCGCTTGCCACCGCCGCCGCACTGCCGCCGCTGGAACCACCGGGCACACGACTCAGATCCCAAGGATTTTGCGTAGTACCAAAGGCCGAACTTTCGGTTGATGAGCCAAAGGCAAACTCATCCATATTCAATTTTCCCAGCGGCAGAGCGCCAGCTGCCAGCGCCCGATCCACACACGTGGCCGTATATGTCGACTCGTAATTTTCCAGCATCCGGGAAGCACAGGTAGTGCGAGTGCCCAGCTGATTCATATTGTCCTTAAAGGCAATAGGCACACCAGCCAGCCGCAGGTCTGCATTGTTGGGCAACAGGGAATGGTTTGTGTGAGCCCCAAAAGCGTTGCCGGTAGAAACCGTATCGGTAAAGCGGGCCTGGCCCGTTGGCGCCAGAGTGCCTGATCCCTTCTGCCTGCGGTTGGCAGCATCGCAGCTTTGTCCCGCTATCCGTTGATCCAGCGCCTCTGCGCGCGCTTGCGCTAGGCCAGGGGTCGGCTGTAAAAAAGCATGGAGCGGGCCGTCCATCACCTGGTAAGCGTCGCCAGCAGCTTGGGCTAACTCATGAGCGGTAAAATCTCCCTTCAGCAGCCCAGCCCTTATATCGGCAACGCGCAGCGCCGCATATTCTGTGAAGTTCACACGCCTTCACCACCAAGGATAGGCGTAATACGAAACTGGCCTTCCTGTTCATCCGGCGCGTTAGCCAATGCCTCAGCCTGACTGAAGCCAGGGTGTATGACATCGTCACGCATCACATTGACCAAACCGGCAATGGGATGAAAGGTCGGTTCTACGCCTTCCAATTGATACTGGGTAATCGGCTTGAGACCGTCAAGCACTTCATTGAGATAAACGGTCATTTCCCGCACAGCATCTTTGTTGAGCCTGATGCGCGTGTAGGTGGCAATGTCACGAACTTCATTTTCGCTTAAATACATATCTATTTTCTCCCGACACGTACCTCGCTGGTATCTCCCAGCTCTGGCATCACGGTGCCTGCGTCCTTTGGTGCGGACGTGTTGAGGACGATGGCATCATCACCGAAGAAGCTGGCATCACGGTGCCTGCGTCCTTTGGCGCGGACGGCAAGCAGGGCACCAGTTTAACAAATTGCCCCAAACCAAGGGGGCGGTTTGAGGTAGCCGCGCATGAGGTCAGGGAGCGCGCACCGCTGACACAGCCAGACAAAAGCGGTCAGCCAGGTGGGAGAGTGTTTCAGAACCATTGCCGGAAAGGTGCAGCAAAACGGCCCGGCGACCTCGGGCGGCCAAGGCAGCAAAGTCTCCCTGAGCCTGGATAACGGCCAGTTCTCCCAGCGAATAGTGTTTGTCGGGTATTATAATATCGTTGTCCTCATCGGCTGAAATAAATAAAAATACCCCTGTATTGGGTCCACCCTTGTGCAACTGGCCGGTGGAGTGTAAATAGCGAGAACCAATCTCCAGACAGGACGCCACGCCCAGGCGGCTGGCAATGCGGTTGCGCATGCGTTCCAGGGCTTCGCGTCGACCGTAACCTCGAAAGGGCACAAAGGCGTTGAGCGAAAAGTAATCGCCGGGCCTGAGCGACTTAAACAGGGCACGAAGCGCGCGGTCAATACTGACCTGGTCCTGGGATAAATCCGAGACCGCCAGCAGAGCCCTGCTAATTTGCAGGGTCTGTACATACTCTGACTTCTCTGTGGCGACAGGTTTCACTCGAAGATAATCGTCACCAACCGTAGCATCTGAAGGTGCTATGGAGCGGTGCGTGACCCCGCCGGCGCCCGACAGTTGGCCAAGGAGTAGATTTACCCTCTTCTTTGTATCCTCAACGTCGGGCTGATCGAAAGGGTTGACACCCATCAGCAGGCCCAGCATGGCCACGGCGTATTCCCAGATCACAAAACGACCAAACAACTCCGGCACAGAGTTGAGTGAGTAGTGACGAGCTGGGATTGAGGGATCAAAGTTCTGGAGCGACTCGGCAAAGCCCTCCGGCTCACCCACCTCGTAACTGATAATGCACCGGTCAGCGCGCGGCACACTAAGAATAGAAGCATCCACCTCTACATTGGGCAGAATGCCGCGTTCCTGCTTACCCAATGACTCCGCAATCAATTGCTCAAGCCACAGGCCAAAAACCTGGCCGGAAGGCGGCATTACCAAAGAGATTTTGTCGCGACCAGCGCAATAGTTGCTGTAGATGAAGCAGGCCAGATCCAGGGCCGGATTATCGCTTTGATCCTGGCCGCAACGATCTTCTATCGCGGCGGCGTGGTTGACCGCCTGCGCAATATCAATACCAATACTCGCCACGGGAAACAGGCCAAAAACGGACAGGGCTGAAAAGCGCCCGCCAACATCGCCCGGCGCCTGCAATACATACCGATAGTTCTTGGCCGTGGCCAATTGCCCAAGCCGGCTATCCAGGCGATCAGTGATTGCCACAAAGCGTCGGGCGGTGCCAGGGCTACCCAGATGGCCAGTCACATAATGCCAAGCCACACGCTCCAACACCAGCGGCTCAATGGTACAACCGGATTTACTGGAAACAATATAGAGGGTGCGTGCTGGATCTGAAGAACCAAGGATATGGTTGACAAAAACCGGAGAGAGAGAATCCATCGTGCGAAAAGCCACACTGCCGCCTTCGCGCACCTCGTACAGTTTTGTGATAGTCATAGAAGCCTGTGAAGAACCGCCCTGGCCAATGAGCACCACTGCCTCCAGACCTTCACGACGAATGTCGGTTGCGATAGCCGTAATCTCGGCCACGCTCAACGGTGGCTTGCTGCTGAGGTTTGTCCAGCCTAGAAAATCCGCAACCTGGCTTACAGGCTGGGCGCACGTCGCAAATAAGCTGGCGTCGCGCCGGTTGAGTCGGGACGGTATGTGGTGCGCCAGCAAAAAGTCCCGACATTCACCATGGCCTGTATGGTTGATTGTGCCCATCTACCTTTGCCCACCGCTCAGGTCACCTGCCGCTGGAGATGCTCAGGAGCTTGCATCCTGGCTGGCGACGACGTCGCCCGCACGATCCTCATCAGCTTGCGAAGGCGCAATGTCCGATGGAGATTCAGCGGCTTGAATTGTTTCATTTGATTTGACAGATTTGTTGCTTTCACGGTCTTGGGCGGCCTGACTGCCTTGATCGTTCCCAGGAGAATCCGCACCTTCCGTATCTGCGACCCCAGCGGCTTTTTCTCCCTCGCGCGCATCGGCGGCTGCACCTTCAAGCGCGCTGTCAGCAGCAGCTTTCCCGGCTTTCTCTCCCTCGCGCGCATCCGCATCTGAGGCTGTAGGCGCGGTGTGCTTATCTGCCGTATCCGCTTTTGTTGTCTTTGCCTTTGTAGCTGCTTTGCGCCGGGACGAAGTCGATTTGGCAGGTGGTGCCGCATCGTCGGTCTTGGATTTGCGACTTACTGGCTCCTGCACCAATTCCATGATAACAATCACGGCATCATCGCCACGGCGCTTGCCCACCTTATAGATGCGGCTGTAACCGCCAGGGCGATCCTTAAACAGACCTTGCTCAACCTTGGCAAACAACTCGCCCACCAGCGCTTTATCGCCCAATTTGGCTATCGCCAGGCGGCGGGAATGGATATCCCCGCGTTTGGCCCAGGTGATCAGGCGGTCAACGTCGCTGCGGATCTCCTTGGCGCGCTCCAGTGTGGTTTTGATACGGTCGTTAGCCAGCAGGTTAACGCAAAGATTGCGTTTGATTGCCGCGCCATGGCTGGCGTCAGTGCCCAACTTGCGACCCTTTTTGTAATGTCTCATTTGTTTCTCCCACATCTACGGCGCAGCCCAGAGAGCACCACACCTTGATCTTGCTACCATCAGTCAGACGCGTTTACGGTACGTGCCATGGTAACTCAAACCATCACCGTTGAAACCGATCCTGCCTCCACCAACTTGCCTAAAACCACCTGCTAGCTTAAATCCTAAGCCGAGCTTTGGTAAGGACAGGGCTCAGACGGCTAGGGCTTTAGGCCCAATCCCATGGTTTGTAGTTTGTCTTTGACTTCTTCAATAGACTTGGCGCCAAAATTGCGGATATTCAACAGGTCGTTTTCTGAAAAATCGACCAGTTGACGCACACTGTGGATGCCAGCACGCTTTAGGCAGTTATAAGAACGCACGCTGAGATCCAGTTCTTCCACCTGACGATCCAATTCCACGTTAGAACTGGTGTCCTCATGGGCAAAAATGGACGCAGCATCCAACACCGTTTCCACCTCACCCAGTGCCATGAAGGCATCAGTATGCTGCATGAGGATGTTGGCGGCCTGTACCACTGCCTCGGTGGGCGTAATTGAACCGTTTGTTTCCACTTCCAGGATGAGCCTATCGTAATCGGTGCGCTGGCCAACACGCGTGTCGGTTACGCTCATGGTGCAACGGCGCACGGGCGAAAAGAGCGAGTCAACGTGGATGTATCCGATAGGGTCGGCAATCTGTTTGTTGCGCTCAGCCGAGATATAGCCACGGCCCACACCGATGCGTAGGGTCATTTCCAGCTTGCCGCCCTGGGCCAAGGTAGCCACTACATGGTCGAGGTTGACCAGCCTAAATTCTGCCGGCACCTCAATATCGGCACCGGTTACCACGGTTTCAGCCGTCGTGCCCTCAACATGGATACGGGCGATGGCCTCCCGGGCGTTGTCGTCCATCGTGCTAAACACCAGGCCCTTAACATTCAAAACGATGTCTGTTACGTCCTCAATAACGCCTTCAGCCACCGAGAACTCATGCTGTACGCCCTCAATCTTGATAGCCGTTACCGCAACGCCATCCAGCGAGGACAACAACACCCGGCGCAGACTGTTGCCCAGGGTCTGACCATAACCACGCTCTAAGGGTTCGGCAATAAAACGCGCAAGTGAGTCGTTAGCCACTTCTACGGTAACCTGTGGTCTCATAAACTCTGTCATCGAAATTTCTCCTTTGTTGCGATCACGCCTACGTCAAGCCTACTTGGAGTACAACTCGACAATCAGTTGCTCGCGAATGTCCAGATCAATCTGGTCGCGAGTGGGAAGGTCTAACACCGAGCCCTGCAGTTTTTCAATATCAACTTCTAGCCACTGCGGTACTTCGGTACGTTCACTGGAAATCAGAGAGGACTTGATAACCAACATTTCCCGCGCTTTAGGCAAAACTGCCACCAGGTCGCCGGACTTGACACGATAAGACGGGATGTCCACACGCCGGCCGTTAACAGAGATATGACCGTGGCGCACCTGCTGACGCGCTTCATCACGGGACTTGGCAAAGCCCAGACGATAGACCACGTTATCCAGGCGTGATTCTAAGATGCGCAACAGGTTTTCACCGGTAACGCCACTTTGCTGGTTAGCCAGCTCATAGTAGCCGCGAAACTGTTTTTCCAGTAGGCCGTAGATACGCTTGGTTTTTTGCTTTTCGCGCAATTGGTTGCGATATTCGGACTCCTTCAGACGCTTCTTGCCAGCGTCTCCAGGCGGGTAATCGCGACGCTCTATAGCACATTTATTGGTGTAGCAGCGATCACCCTTCAAAAACAGCTTGGCTCCCTCACGACGGCAGAGCCTGCAATCTGCTCCTGTATATCTTGCCATGAACTTTCCTTTCGTAAGGACTCTTGGTATGGCCGGCGCAATGCCGACCGCAGGTTGTTTAGCTGGTGCGGCTGACCGCTATAGCCAGGGCCAACGCGACACCTATGATACGGGCGGTCAAGCCGGCACCGTCAAGCCGGCACACTGACCTTGGGCCTGATGCGTTTGGCCAGGGCGACGGGCTTGCGGTATCGCGCGCCGGTTCGCGTAGCGGCCTATACGCTTTGCGCGGTCGTCTGTCTTAAGCACACACGAGCGAGTCTTTGTGTCCAGGCACTGACCGTGAGTGAACAAGCCCCGGCTGTCCTGTGTCAATCTCCGCTTTCTTCCAGCCTCACCATTGCGCGTTCCTGGTTTGTCGCTTTAGCCGCATCTTGTGCCAGGCATCTTTGTCGCGACCCACGCGCTTGCGGCCTGGAGATTATCGCTTCGCCCTTAGGACGCGCTTCTAGACTCGGCGCCGCTTACGCTGGCGCACGCCGTTATGGGGAATAGGCGTACGATCCTGAATGCTGGCGATTTCCAGACCGTTTTGCTGCAGGGTGCGGATAGCGGTTTCTCGTCCTGGACCTGGTCCCTTAACAAAAACAGAAACCTTGCGTACGCCATGTTCTGTAGCTATCTTGGCGCAGGCTTCTGCTGCCAGTTGAGCGGCAAAGGGGGTAGACTTACGCGAACCCTTAAAGCCCACCGTACCGGCGCTTCGCCAGGCGATGGTGTTACCTTTGGTATCTGTGATTGTGATGATGGTGTTGTTGAAGGTGGATTTAATATGCGCCTGCCCAACGGCAATGTTCTTACGGTCGGAGCGCTTGATGCGGGTGCGAACCTGCTTTTTTGCGGCCATTATTTCTTCTTGCCTCCGATCTGCTTCCTTGGGCCTTTACGCGTGCGAGCGTTTGTGTGCGTTCTTTGTCCATGCACCGGCAGTCCTCGGCGATGACGCAGGCCCCGGTAGCTGCCAATTTCCATCAGACGCTTGACGTTTGTGGACACCTCACGCCGCAAATCGCCCTCAACCGTCAGGTTCTTGTCGATATATTCACGAAGTTTAACTGTTTCTTCTTCAGACAGATTTTTGACCCGGGTGTTTGGGTTAACGCCGGTAGCCGCCAAAATCTGCTGTGCGATGGTCAGTCCAATGCCGTAGATATAGGTCAACCCAATTTCCACGCGCTTATCGCGAGGAAGGTCAACACCGGCAATACGGGCCATACCGTAACTCCCTTCCTAGCCCTGACGCTGCTTGTGGCGCGGATTCTGGCAAATCACCAGTACCTTGCCGTGGCGTCGGATAATCTTACACTTATCACATATCTTCTTTACAGACGGACGTACTTTCATGACTGTTCCTAACCTTTTGCTGGTTTTTATATGCACGCCGCAGCCGCAGGCGTTATCTTTTACGTCAGTTGCGTTGGTCAGATAAGCAGGTGCTCGGTACACCCGATCCTCCAACAATGTATCCTCATGCCCAAACGCGAAAGGGCCAGGAACCACAAAGCTGTGACGCGCACAACACTCCCGTTATCACAGCAGTGGCGAAGGCGACAGTTACATCCGCGAGCACGCCAGAGCGGCCCTGGGCTGTGCGGGCGCGCAAGACGCGCCTATCCTTAGATTGTTGGGCTACTTGTATCTGTAGGTAATGCGCCCACGGCTTAAATCATAGGGCGAAAGTTCTACAGTTACCTTATCACCGGGAAGAATACGGATATAATGCATACGCATCTTACCAGAGACGTGCGCAAGCACAATGTGTCCGTTTTCCAGCTCGACCCGAAACATCGCGTTGGGTAAGGGCTCAACAACAATGCCCTCGATTTCGATTGCGTCCTCTTTAGTCAAAATACTCCATTACCAGACAATAAAAACGACAGCCGCTAATGTTAACCCAAAACGATTACGCTTAACAAGTGCAAATTTCGCCCACAACGCCAGGCGGTGGCGTGGGCATAGGGCACAGGCAGCAGACACCGGCTGTCCAGGAAGGAGTTCTGTGGTTTTTTGTTAGGGCAAGGAGCGTTTGGGTGGACGTTTGTCCGCTGAACCTTAGCGTTGCTGGTTGGTGATGAAGAACAGGGCTACTGTGCCAGGTCCTGCGTGGGCTCCAATCACCGGATCCAGGTAGTTGATGAGAAAGTCGCTCACACCACAACGTTCAGATATCTGATCACGGATAAAGTGCGCATCGTCCAGACAATCGGCATGAGAGATGCAGACCAGCTGGTTATCTTTGGGATCCCGAGCTGTGGTGACAAACTTGTCTGCCAGGGCAAGGAGTGATTTTTTGCGCCCGCGCACCTTTTCAACAGGCACCAGATAACCCTCGTCGTCCACATGCAAAACCGGTTTTATGTTGAGGACGGAGCCAGCAAGTGCCGCCCCTTTGGACAGTCGGCCGCCCCGCTGCAGATAATGCAGATCGTCAACAGTGAACCAATGAGCGAAGTTGAGGCGTTGCGCCAGCGCCCAATCTGCCACTTCATCCAACGATTTTCCGGCATCACGCTGTTTTACCGCTTCCAAAACAAACAGTCCCTCTCCCAGGGCCGCTGCCAGAGTATCCACACACCGCAGCTGACGCTGGGGAAAATCCTCGTCTCGAACCTTGTTGAGGTAGACGGTCGTATTTTCATAGGTGCCACTTAGCGCTGAGTCAAAGCCCAGGTACAGAATGTCTTGTCCGGCCGTAAACCGCTCACGACTTAGGGCATCCACCTCTTTGAGCGAGGCCAGCGAGGTGGTGATGACCTTACCGGAGCGCATCATGTCATAAAACTGTTTGAGGTTGGTGATGCTGCCCTTTAGGTAACTGTAGTATATCTTCCCCTCAACGCTAAATTCCAGGGGCGCCACGCCAAGATGATGCTCATCAATGAGTGATTCAGGGAGGTTGCAGGAAGAATCGGTAAGGATGGAAAAACTCATGGGTACTCCTTAGCTGAAGGCGGGCCTTGCCAGATGGTTGCGTCAAACAACGAACCACGTAACCATGATAACAAACTATGCCGGTGTCTGCCTGAGTAATGGCGAGTAAAGTGATTGCCGCGCAAACAGGGGCTGTCGTGATCAGAAACCCACGCAATGGTTAGAGACAGGATAGGCCTTACCAACAGTCCTGCACAAGAAGGTCAAGTTGGGCGGTGTCGATGTCCAGGCGCAGTCTTTTGTGTCGGGAACCCTGGCCGCTGATGATATGGATAGAGGTCTTGGGTATATTCAAACACTTGGCCAGAAAGGTCACCAGTTGACCATTGGCCTGGCCGTCTGTGGGGGGCGCGGTAAGCCGGATTATCAGTTCTTTGCGCGTGGCGCTATCGATATCGCTCCAACCCACAATGGCGTTGTGAGCACTCTTTGGTATCACCTTAACGGCAAGGGTGATCATGCTAAAGCCAGCCGGAAGCAGTTTTGGAGAAAAAGGTCTGCGCCCTGGTGGAAAAGACCCGCAGGCCAGGCGCTGTCAGTACGCCCACAGCTGCACAAGATCGGTTCACACGCTGGAGATACGCTGTAGGGATCAGTTCGCGCGCTAAAAACCTAGTCGATTTCTTCAATATCCAGTTCATCATCCAGATCGTCTGCGCTGGAAAAGGACGTGGTGCCTGTGGTGACCGCTGCGCGCGCAGGCGCTGTACCCAAACCGCCCACCCCTGCATTCTTGTCAGGGCCGGTCTGTCGAGGTGATGGTTTTGGTGCCGCTTGCTCCACTTTTGCCACGCTGGCATCATTGGCCTGGAAGCGTTCGGCGGCATCTTGGGTGGATTTCTTGGCCAAACTGATGTCAGGAGCCATAGTGTCCAGGGTGGGCATGGACTTTTTGGCGTCGGCTGAATAATGGTTGAGCAAGGACAGATATTCACTGCGAAACTTCTCGGTGGAAGCGCGTAATCGCTCTATCTCATCCAGTATCCGCTGTTTTTCTGCCAAAGCGTCACGCACAATATCGCGGGCTCGCGTCTCCGCTTCTCTGTAGGCTTTCTCTGACTCAGCGCGAGCCTGTTCACGCAGTTCATCAGCACTTTTTTGAGCAGCTATGAACGCTTTGGCGATCTGCTGTTCAGTAGCCGCAACCTGAGCAGAGCCCTTGGCGCTTTGCGCTGCCTGCGCGGCTTGTGCGGCCTGCGCTGCCGCGATTGCTTGCGCCGTTTGTTGCTCAGCAGTCAACACCCGATCATCGGCAGCCTCAATGCGCGACTTGGCCTCTGCCAAAGCCTGGTTGAAGTTCTCAATCTCAGTGGCCACGCGTTCCAGAAATACGTCAACTTCCTGGGGGTCATAACCATGTCGCGAGGTGCCAAAACTCTGGTTCTGAATATCCAAAGCGGTCAGTGCCATAGCCGTACCTTTCTTCCTAACGGATCAAACACGCGCCCAAAACAATGAAACTCGCGCTAAAGCAATATACAATCTGTATGAGCATCCCCATCTTAGCATAAGGAAAGCCCCACCTAGCTAACGTATCAGGAAAAACAGCGCTCTTGCCACTAACTGCAAAACAAGCAGGGCAACAAGGGCCGACAGATCCAAACCGCCCATTGGTGGGATGAAGCGCCTAAACAGATTGACATAGGGTGATACTATGGTGTCCAAGACCTGGTAGACATCACGCACAATCCCCTTTTTGGAGGTGTTAAACCAGGACAAAATTGCCCAGACAACAATTATCAGGCAGTAGAGATTAACGGCTGAACTGATAAGTGAAGGTAGTGAAAAAAACATCTGCCTGCCTCCTTTGGCATTGCGGCTGTAAGACAGTGGCCTCAGGCCATCTCGACCGTGTGGTGCCCGGCATCTAACCGTCTGTATCGATAGGGGCTCCTGACACCTCAGGCCATCTCGACTGCGCGGCGCCAGGCTGCGGTCACAGCTCTGCGCACTATGGCTGCCAAATCATCGGCCTCCAGTGATTCCAGGGCGGCCTGCGTGGTACCACCGGGACTCGTAACCGCGTCACGCAACTCAGCCGGCGTTACAGAACTGAGCTGTAACTGACGGGCCGTGCCCATGAAGGTTTGCAAGGCCAGCTGCTCTGCAACCGCCGCAGGTAACCCTAGGCTTTGTCCAGAGCTTATGAGCTGTTCCACAAAAAATGCAAAGTAGGCCGGCCCTGAACCGGACAGAGCGGTGGCAGCATCAATGAGTGACTCATCCAGCAAAACTGCCTCGCCCAAGAGGGAAAACAGGGCTTGCACCAACCGCCCCTCGGTGACGCTGGTATTTTCACCCATCGCCACAGCGCTCATGCCAGCACCCACCAGTAAAGGCGCGTTGGGCATCACCCTCACCACCTGCGCCTGCGGAAAAATATCTGTTAACACGCTGGTGTGGATGCCGGCGGCGATAGAGATAACACGCTCTGGCCTGAAGCGCGCCTCCTGCGCAAGGCTATGGGCGACTGTGCGCACTACCTGGGGTTTGACGGCCAGGATGCAGGTTTGGGGATGAGAAATCTGTGCGCCGTTTTCCACCGAGCGCACCCCAAAGTTCTGCGTAAGGAAGTGGCGGCGCTCACTGCTGGGCTCGGCCACGATGATAGCCTCAGGGCTCAGCAGGGCTCCCTGTACCAATCCGGCAACTATTGCTTCACCCATTCTGCCGCCACCGATCAGGGCTATGGTTCCCAATTGGGAAAAAATGTCATCTTGATTGGTCATAATATTTCCTTATTCTTGAATACCTTTGATTTTGGGCGCAACAAGAAGCAGGCGCGCCACTACAGCACCCCCCTGGCTTGCAGTAGTTCAAACTCATTGGGTGTCAGGGGATATTCACAGGTAATAAGGTAGATTTTGTTCTGCGGACTGGCTACCTGTCCCCCCAGGGCTGCCGCCGCGCCAAAAGCAAAATCAAGGATACGTCGGGCTAATTCTGGCCGGGTTGATCTCAGCACCAGACAAACCACATTGCCGGCCCTAAGGGCTTGAGCGACCTGTTCGACTTCCTCAAAACGTTCCGGGCGCGCCACCACAACTTCACGCAGACGCTGTGTCCTTCGCGGCTCATCAGGAGCTCGCAGATGTCCAACCCCGGAGCGGCTGGCGTAGTAGGCAGGGGATGTACGGCCCAGATCCCCCGTGTTGTTGAGAGAATGACGGCGCAGCAACGGATCCGTTGTTTCATTAAGAACAGAATACCCAGCGCTGCCCAAACCGTTTTTGGCAGGACGCTCAGAAGTGGCAGCCGATGAACCGGAAAACGCCGGGATGCGCGGAGAGGTCGCATGATAGTCAGCAGGTTCCAGAGTTGTAAAGGGCAATGAATCCCTGAATGCGCGTTGTGTCTGTTCCTGTTGACAAGGTTCCGCCACGTTGTACCGCAAATAGGTTCTTGCATAGGACGAGGCATCCACGCCACCACTGTTCGCCAAGCCCTGTGTTAGGGCGCTCTTGCGCACGTCTTGACCATCCAAAGAGCCAGGTCGAGCGCCCCTGCTGGCGCGTCTCTCCATCAGTGGCGGTAGTTCCTGGGAGCGAACGTCGGATTGGGAAATCAGCGGCAGGTGGCCGCCAAGCGCGTAGTCAGAACGCACGGCGCCCAAACTACGTGGGCTGGAAGCGCCCAAGATATCAGCGCCAGAAGCAGCGCCTGGATCGTCGGCATCAGAAGACCAGTTACCCTCAGAAACGGAGTCAGTATCTTCATAGTATTCATAGCCGGCCTCGTCTGTATCCGCGTAATCAAGGCTATCCACGTCCAAAGCCGCGTCATCTCTGTGCCCTGCAAAGCGCCGAGCAGCGCCATCGGAGCGATTGGTGTTTGTATTCATGATACCTTTGATGCTATCCAGTATCCCCATATTATGTCCACAATCTACGGCCAACGCGCACGATGGTCGCACCTTCTTCTACAGCTATTTCCATATCATCAGACATACCCATGGATAACTCCGTTAAGCGGACATTGTTCGCATCTGCAAAATCGGCGGCCAGATCATCGCGCAGTCGCCTTAGCCCGGCAAAGCTGTGCCGTGCCGCAGCCGGAGAGCCCAACGGAGCCATCGTCATCAGGCCTCGTACGCACACGCTTTTCAGGGCGCGAGCGGCGCTGAGCAGGTCTGCCAGCTGTTCTGGCGCCACGCCGTCTTTACTGGCCTCCGCCAAAACATTTACTTCAATAAGCAATTCCTGTACGCAGCCAATGCTGTGCGCGCGCCTGTCTATTGCCTCCAGAGCACGATAACTGGCCACTGAATGAATCAACGCAACCTTGCCCACATAGTCCTTGAGTTTGTTGGTCTGGATACGGCCGATGAAGTGCCAGCGATACTCCGGAAACAGGGCCTGTTTCTCATGCAGTGTTCCGGAGCGATTCTCGCCAAAATCACGGATGCCGGCGCTGGCGGCCTGCGCAACCTGTCTTGCGTTGACCGTTTTACTTACGGCAACCAACAAAACGTCCGCAGCGCGCCGACCAGAGCGAGCGGCGGCGGCGCTAATTGCCTGCTGGATGCTGTGATAGTTCTGTTCAATGTCAGCGGGTATCAGAATCCTCGCTTCAGAAAATCTGGAATATAGTCGTCATCAAAACTGTTGGCAGTGCGGCTGCGTGAGGAGGCCGCATAGGTTGGCTCCGCAACAGAACGGCCCAGGGCAGATTCCTCAAAATCAAGAACAGACTGCTTGTTTCTATCGTCAAATCCAGTAGCAATAACCGTAACACGCACCTGGTCAACCAGGGTGTCGTCGATAACCGACCCAAAGATGATGGTGGCATCGGCATCGGCGGCCTCGGTAACGGTGTCCGCCGCTTCAGAAACCTCGATAAGGCCCATGTCTGACGCGCCGGCCACCGATACCAGGATACGGTTGGCACCGGTAATTGAGGCTTCTAGCAGTTTGCTGGAGATAGCCTGGACAGCGGCCTCCACAGCACGATTATCGCCAGAAGCGATACCAATACCCATCATGGCCGTGCCAGCCTCTTTCATGACGGTGCGTACGTCGGCAAAGTCCAGGTTGATGATACCGGGGATGGTGATAAGGTCAGTTATCCCCTGGGTGCCCTGGCGCAGGATGTCATCAGCAATGCGGAAGGCATCAAGCATTGAGGTCTTTTTTTCGACAATCTGAAGCAGGCGGTCATTGGGAATGACAATAAGCGTATCTACGTTCTGGGACAGCAACATAATGCCGTCTTCAGCCTGGCTGAGACGCTTACGCCCCTCAAATCCAAAGGGTTTGGTGACCACGCCCACGGTTAAGGCACCAATCTCATCGCGGGCAATCTCAGCCACAATCGGCGCGGCACCGGTACCGGTGCCACCACCCTCCCCCGCCGTGACAAACACCATATCCGCGCCAGCCAGCGCCTCGGCTACTTCCTTGCGGGACTCCTCAGCGGCCTGAGCCCCAACCTCTGGGTTGCCACCGGCGCCCAAACCCCGGGTTAGGCTCTCGCCGATATGCACGGTCTGGTCGGCATCCGACATCAACAACGCCTGTCTGTCTGTGTTGATGGCTACAAATTCAACCCCCTTGATGCCAGCCTCAATCATTCTATTGACCGCGTTAGTCCCGCCGCCACCGACGCCGACGACCTTGATAACAACAAGGCGATCCGTGCCACTGAAATCCGACATCATGTGTCCTCCGTTTTATTGCTCCGTTTTATTTTGGCGCGTTTCCTGTTTTGTGGGCATTTTGCTTACAATAGCACCGAGGATAAATAGTAGCGCAAATGGCCGAATGGTCAAGGGATACACCCGATTTTCCTGCGATTTAGGTAAGAATTAACGCCACAAGCCCGCCGCAGGCCCCTTTTTTATGGCTACACCCCCTCATGTACGCAGTTTGACCCAACTCGCCGCCTCAAAAAGAGGCACACCCCAAGACAGCCAGACCCGGGTTCATGCGGCACGCTTTGCCCCTATCCTAAGCCCCCTGAGGCCGATACAAGGGAGACTGACCGTGTATTTAGTGATTGACGATATAGATTTTATCGGGCGGAAAGTGCAGGCGCAGGAGTTGGCCTTTTTGCGGCAATTCTTGCGCAGGTACTAGCAGTTTATCAGCCTGCCAGCTTATGGAGCCGGGATCTAACATGACGTGGCGCACAAAACGAGAATCGGACACGCGCCGCACCAAAAACTCAAAAACGTTCTGGGTTTCAATGCCGGCGAGACGCAGATAGGTAGCACGGATGCCCAAATAGCGAACGTTGTGGGTAACCAATTGGTTAGTGCCTAACGTAATGCCCCAGTCAAGAGCCCGAACCTGAAAGTCGCCTACCCTTTGGGCGCGGCTGATATTTTTGACACCGGAAACCTTGATAGTGGCCAGCGCCTGCGGATGAGAAACAATCTGTTGGGCTGAGGCAACCTCGACAATATGCCCGTCGTCAATGATCGCGATGCGGTCACAGAAACGGAACGCCTCGTCAATGTCGTGGGACACATAAAGAACCGTACCGGTAAAATCCTCAAACAGCCCCATCAGGTTTTCTTCCAATTCTGCCTTAAGATGTGAATCCAAGGCTGAAAACGGCTCGTCCAGCATCAGTATCTGGGGCTCAGCCGCCAGCATCCTGGCTAGTGCCACCCGTTGCTGTTGACCGCCGGAAAGCCGCGCGGGATAACGAGAGCCAAAACCCTTCAGGCCAAAACGCTCTAATTGCGCCGAAACACGCCGGTGAACCTCTGTCTTGGAGAGCTGGGCATCAATACCGGCGGCTATGTTGGTGGCCACGCTGAGGTTGGGAAACAACTTGTAGTCCTGAAACAGCAGGGCCGTCTTGCGCTTTTGCGGCTTGAGATTCACGCGGCGTTTGGAGTCAAAGAAGCACTGATCATTAACCACAATGCGGCCGTTGTTGGGAGTTACCAGTCCGGCGATACAGCGCAGACTCAGGCTTTTTCCGCAGCCTGAAGCGCCTAAAAATCCCAGCGTTTCATTACCAGCCTCCAGCTTAACGTCAAGGTTGAAACTTTCGTAGTGTTTACTGATGTCAACAAAGATACTCATAGCGTGTCCGTTTGAGTGGGTACAGGCGCAACAGGCATCGTCTGGCTAGCGCTTGACCCGTTCGATACAGCGTTCGTTGCCTGGTTGGCACTTGGATCGCTTGGCGCATCGGTTGCGGCACCAGAACCGGAACCCTTGCGAAAGCGCTGGGTATGGCTAGCATAAAGATTGATAAATAAAATAACAATAAACGAAATCACGACGACGACAAAAACCCAAAATGTGGCGATGTCGGTGCGGCCGCCCATCCACTGAAAATAGATGGCGATAGGCATGGTCTGGGTCACACCGGCGTAGTTGCCGGCCACAAACAGCGTGGCACCAAATTCGCCCATAGCGCGGGCAAAGGCCAGTACGGTGCCTGCGGCAATGGAGGGCCAGGCCAGCGGCAGCATCAGCCTGAAGAAGATGCGACCCTCGCTCCAACCCAAGGTGCGAGCGGCATCAAGCATATCGGAATCCTGGGCTTCAAAGGCCCCCCTGGTGGTTCGATACATCAGCGGAAAGGCCACAACGATAGCAGCAATAACCGCTGCCGGCCAAGTAAACACCAATTCAATGCCGTGGTCGATGAGCCAGCGCCCAAACGCCGTGGAATTGCCAAAAGCCACCAACAGTAAAAAGCCGCAGACCGTAGGGGGTAAGACCATCGGGATGGTAAAGACAGAATCCAGAACGTCCTTGACGCGGTTGTTCATACGCAAGGACAGGCGGGCGGCGCCCAGGCCCAGAATAAACACAAAGATCAGAGCCACCGCCGAGGTGCGCAAAGACACCCAAAACGGCCGGTAGTCGATGCCGCCAAGAAAATTCCAAAACGCTTCCAGGCCCTCCGGAGCAGCATCAATCGTAAAGCTATCGGCAGGCACCAACAGGGCGGTCTCGGCAAAATAGGCCACATGGGAGGGATCAGAGGAATCCGAGGATGAGATCAGCGTATAAAAATAACCTGGTTCAACCTCAACGCCAAACTCGATGGCAAAACCGTCATGGTTTAGGCGGGACTCACTGGTAAACGCATAGGGCTGGGCCAGCTGCAGCAGAGTAGTGCCGCCGTTAGATACCGCAACGTCCAGGGCTTCTAGCAGTTGGGCTACGTGGGCCTGAACCTGACTATCACGGATATCCAGATGAAACTGGGCCGCGATGTGATCCGGCACGTACACATAGGTAAGACCCTCTACAGCCAGCACGGCCAAAGCATCAGCCCCCGCTAGCGGATAGCGATAGCCGTAGTCCACACCACCAACGCTGCGACCCGTGCCGGAATTATAGCGCGCAAAGGCAGATAGAGCGCTGTCAAACCCAGCCATTTTGGCTGCATCGTTATTCTGAGACACGCTGACGGCCTCATCGGCGGCCTGCTGTTCTGCGCCTTCCTGCTGGGTTTGTTCAACGGCCAGCGCCGCTTGCGGCAGCGCTGGCACGGAGCCCAACAACAAAACAAACAGCAGCGCGTTCACTATCCGATATACAGCTGAGTGCGTCATCGCTACCTGCAAGCTCATAGATTTCAGTAATGCGTGGACAGAAGGGGCCGTTGGCGCAAAGGGTCATTTGCGTTTTCGCCCCTTGCGCCACCCAGCCCCGATATAATTCACGTGTCACACACGAGAGGGAATAACCTTACGGCTGGCTACTGGTGCCTGGTCAGTCATGTGTCGCGCGGGCAGAAGGGAATCACACAGCCCAATATGACTGAAGCACAACTTCTCCTGAAGAAATGGATGCCCCTTCAATGGCGACGGCCTATTTTGCTACCTCAAAGCCATATTCTGACCAAACCTTCAGGGCTTCGGGATCGTTCAGGCAAAAGTCCAGGAACTTAGCGGCTTCGGTGGCCTGCTTGGACGTTTTGACAACGGCGCCGGGGTAGACGATGGCTTTATGGGTATCAGCTGGTACCGTGAACGCAGACTCGATGCCATCGTAGCGATAGAGATCGCTGGTATAGACAAAACCGAGCTGGCAATCGCCGGTGGACACAGTTTTGGCTACGTTGCCAACGCTGGATTGAACCACGACCTTATCGCCAAAGCCCTCCAGATACTCACCGCCCTTGCCTGAGGAATCAGAATACAAACCAACGGTGCTCAACGACTGATTGGCGTAGCTTCCCGCTGGCACAGCGTCAGGGTCACCAATGGCTACACGCGAAAACTCTGGAGCGTTAACTGCGGCCAGAGAGTCAATCTTGGTGCTTGAGCCCTTGGGTTTCACAATGATTAGGTCATTATTGAACATGTTTACGCGTGTGGAAGCGTCAATCGAACCGTTGCTATCAGCATTGTCCATCGTTGAGGCCGAGGCAGTAATCAGGATGTCAGCGCTGGCACCGCCTTGTAGCTGAGAGACAAGGTCGCCGGAACCCTTGAACTGGGTGTCAGCGAAAGTAACATTGGAATTTTGCTGAGTATAGATAGCCTGCACTTCAGGCAGTGCCTTTTCCAGCGAGTTGGCGGCAAAGATTTGTAGCTCTACAGCCACGGCTGACGGTGTTTGGGGTGTTGGGGTCGTCGGTTGGCTGCCGCAAGCAACCAGAAATGTGGGTACCGACAGAACCAGTAGTAAACTGAGGATAACCGCCAAAACGTGAAACCGATGAGCTGAGGATTCTTGGGAAATGGGTTTGAGCATTGTTTTCTCCTTTGCCAATATGACGCACCAATAAAATTCTCTACCGACCTATGATTCTCTCTCCTTTTAATCATATAGTCTGTGATGAGAATGAAGACTAAATTAGTCTACACAGGCAAGGCCAAAGTGTCAAATTACAGCCAAGCCCATCCCTGCGGTATACCGACTTGTCTGCTTAGTTTTTCTTGGGTTGGTCCGGCCAGCTTTCTGAACTCTCGAATACGAGTTTCGCAGGTTGCTGCTTTTGTTTGATTATATCCTTAGGTAATTCATTAGTACAATCCCAAAAATAACCCTTAACAACCGCCCAAACTTGAGCATTATATGTATGAGCTATTTAATTATGAGCAGTTAAGGTGCCAAGGGAATTACCGGTATGAAAAGGGAAGGCGGGACAAGAAATGACCGAAGGCAAAAAGACCGCCGCCACAATAAACGGTAATCCAATGTCCAACTTCTGGCACCCACACATCTTCATATTTAGCAGGATGATGTATAACGTGTTCAGGCACCCAGGTTTTGCCGGCGTTTGGGTTGGCAGGCGCACGTTTCATGCGCACACCATCTATTTTTGTTAACACTTTTATCTGTTTATCACTGCATCTACTATGTGGGAAAACAGCGTTGTCCCGGTGGAGGATGCTCAACAACAGCTCAACTACACTACCTGATAGCCCGTATCGTTGATGGCCTGAGAGATATGCTCTTTTGTTACCATGGCCGGGTCATAGGCGACAACCACCTCACCTTTGCGCTGGTTGGCCTTGACCTTTTTGATGCCTGATAAACTGCGCACTGCGTCTTGAACGGCAATCTCGCAATGACCGCAGGCCATTCCTTTAACCTTTAATGTTGCTTTTTCCATGTCTGAACCTTTCGCGTCAACCCTTGAAAAGGGCGCTACCATATGCCAACCTGTATCTGTTGTGGCAGCCTGGGTGCTACCGGTAAGTCCTCATGCCGCCACATCAGTCCTCCTGCCTTATCTCTGCGCTAACAAAAGATAGAAACAGGCATAAGACCAAAAGGAATCCTCTATGCGTCCTATCTTTGTGCTGACACAAGGATTGGTACGGGCGATGATAGGTTACCTGCCACAAAAGAGCAAGGCTTTTGTTGTGGTGGTTTTGTCCTGGTGACTTTGTTTGCGTGTTGGGCTAGGGTCTGTATAGCAACCTCTGTTTTGGCGATCCCCTTAGACCTTGCAGCTTACTCACGCAGCTCATGTAGCGGGGTGTGAGCGGTAGCATTGCGTCCTGTTATGTCTGTTGCGGATGACAAATCATCGAAATGGCTGATACGGGTGCAGATGCGGCGGGCCAGGTTATGGTCGTGTGTAATGATGATAAGACCTTTGTTGTGACGGTTGCAGACATCGAGAAGAAATTCCCACAGCTGGGCTTGGGTGATTACATCAAGCATGGTTGTAATCTCATCGGCAACCACAAAGCGGGTTTGGGCTCCAAGAGCGCGCGCGACACAAAACCGCTGCAACTCGCCGCCGGAAAGTTCATTGGGCCAGCGTGACAACCAAGCCGGATCAATGCCCATTTTATTTAGCATTTTCTGAGGAAAGTCTCCCGCCTCAGCCAGGGTTTTGCCAAGCTGCCAGTGTGGGTTCACGGCCAGTTCTGGGTGCTGGTAGATCAGTTGCACAGGTCGAAAGCCGCGACGCGGCAGAACTTGGCCGTCTACCAGAACCTGACCCTCTTGCGGCATCTCAAAGCCGGTGATGACCTTTGCAAGGGTTGATTTGCCGCAGCCGGAAGGGCCGATGATGCCCACACGCTCCTGGGAGGTCACGGTTAACGTAACATCACGCAAAATTGGATCGCCACCACGATAGGAAAACCGGATGTTGACCAGTTTAAGGATGCTTGTAGCAGCAACAGGAGACGGCGTTCGCATCGGCTCAAAAGGCTCAGCGCGCCTTGACTCCTCCGGACACAGACCGTCTGATTTCCCGCTGTTTTCCTGTACGTTAAAGCGCATGAATGCACCTTGCCAAATTCCAGGATGGCCACCCAGGGACAGCCTGTACGTTAAAGCGCATGGATGCACCTGACCATTCCCCCGCGTAACGCGCGCATCTCGATTGTTCCCTGCTCACACTCCGGCGTGCTCCATTCACACCGTTTGGCATAGAGACAGCCAGCGGGCAGAGCGCCGGCGTAGGGTTGAGTACCAGGGTGTGGCTTAAAACCGTGCTTGGGCAGGGCGCGATACAGGGCCTTGGTATAGGGGTGGCGCAATGCGTCAGGACCAGCGATGAAATCGGCCATTGGGGCATGCTCAAAGATTGTGCCAGCATAGAACACGGCTATGCTATCGGCTACGTCAAAAGCCAGATTGATGTCATGGGTGATAATCAGTACGGCGCGCCCTTCATCTGCCAATTCGCGAAAATGGCGCATTACTTCCAAGGCCGCTGCATGAGAAAGGCCAGGTGTAGGCTCATCGGCGATAATCAGGCTGACATCCTCAATGACGGCACAGGCAATGAGTACGCGCCTGAGCATGCCGCCGGAAAGTTGAAAGGGGTAGAGGTGAGCGACAAAAGGCGCAAGGCCGTAACGCTCAAACACCGCCTGTTGCTGCTGCCTGCTGTTGCGCACCCCCTGAACCTGACGACCGACCTTCATTAATGGATCCAGGTAATCAACCGACTGCGGCACAAAGGCTATCTCGCGCCCACGAAGTTGTTGCTGACGCTGCGCAGTTAGCTCCTGGCCTTGAAAGGTCATCTTCCCACTGATGCGCGCGTTAGCGGGCAAGATTCCCAGGATGGCCTGGGCCAGCAGGCTTTTTCCTGAACCGCTGGCTCCCACCACTGCCAGCACTTCACCCACATCCACAGAAAGACTCAGGCTGGAAACGGTCTCCAGAGTGATCTGGCGCAAGCCACGCTCATACTGAGTAAAACGCACCGAAAGATCGCGGATGCTAAGGAGCGGATAGGTGGCCGGATGGTGGTGCGTTGAGGCGAGATCATGCTCATGAATATGTAAATAATGCTGGTGGGTGTGGGGATGTGTGTGAGTTGTCATGGCGGGCCCTGCCTTTTTCTGGTTTGCTATGTATGAAAACTGTGGGGATTGGTAAGAAGCGCCAGGTTTTCGCCCAGAGCCTTAAACAAAAGCACCACTATCAGGAGTGAAAGTCCCGGAAAAAAGGCCAGCCACCACATACCTGTTGACAGATGCTTCATGGCCTCAGACAGTATCGAACCAATGGCGGGCTGGTCAAAGGGCAGGCCAAAGCCCAGGAAGGTGAGTGCGGCCTCGTGCAGGATGGCGTGGGGAAAAAGCAGGATAAGGCCCACCAGAAACTGCGGCAGAACATGCGGCAGGATATGTCTGGCACCAATCCACAATGACCCGTGACCCAGCGCCTGCGCCACTTTAACGTAAGGCTCACCGCGCAGTTGTAAGACCTCAGCGCGAATGACACGTGTCAATGACGGCCAGTGGGTGATGGCCACGGCAACAACAACGCCGGTAAGGCCGCGACCCATCATAAACGAAATCAGTATCATCAAAACCAGGTGTGGGATTCCCATCGCTAAATCCACCGCCCAGTTAACAAAGCGGTCTGTTATCCCGCCCAGCGTGGCCGAGGCAATGCCCAGAACTACCGCTATGCCAGCGCTCACCAGGGAAGCGACAAGCCCAATGGTCATACTTAATGAGAGCCCTTTGATTGTGCGCGCCAGCATGTCGCGGCCCAGATAATCAGTGCCAAACAGGTGATTTAACGAGGGCATCTGGCGTTTCAGGTCGTAGTTGGGGCCATATGCCTGGGGATCCATGACAAAGCCAGCAATCATGACGGCAGCGATCAGAAAGCAAAAAAATGCCAGTAGGATAAGGGTGCGGGTACGCTTATTTATAGCAAAGACACGGGTGTATGTATCCGCGCCGTGAAGCTCCGCGCGATTGTCCAGGGCAAAACTGTTGGGGCGCTCAGTCATGGGAACACCCGCCTGGCCTGCGGTGATAGCCGGTTGGCTTAAGCGCGATAACAGGGGGCAGTGGGGAGGGGAGCGAAACGGGAGAAGAGGACGTGTCCGGAGTGTTTGGAAGAGGGGATGTACTCGAAGTATCTGGCAGCTTCTTTTGCTTGGGGCGAAATGGTTTAGCAGATTCGCGAATTCTTGGATCGATCAAACCATAGAGCACATTGGCAATTACATTGCCGGAAAACACAAACAGTGCTGAAACAAGGGCTATTCCCAGCAGCAGCGGTATATCGCCGCGCAACCCTGCAGCCGTTACCGCGCTGCCCAGACCCGGGTATGAAAATACCTGCTCAGCCAGCACACTGCCTCCAAACAACTCCGCAAAGGAGGCGAACTGCAACGTCAATGCTGGCAAGGCCACATTACGCAGCCCATGACGCCTAACCAGCTGCCAGCGACTCTCAGAGCGAGCGCGAGCAAAATTGGCATAGTTGCTGGCGAGCGCCGTCACCATCTTCTCGCGAGTATGCAAAGTCACATTGGCAACACCGCTCACACTGAGCACCAGCGCCGGCAGGATCAGATGCCACAGCCTGTCTGCAAGCGTGACATCGCCCGCCAGTTTGCCCGCAGGCACTGCCATACCCATCGGAAACCACTGCAAAAACACCGAAAACACCATCAGCGCCAGAAGGGCCAGCCAAAAAGTTGGGGCAACTGAAAGCGCGAGCGCACAGGTTTTGGTGATTTTATCAAAGACGCTGCCCTTGAAAACACCGCAGACTACACCCATAACAAAACCCAGGATGCCAGAAAGCGCCCAAGCCAGACCCATCAGGGCCAGAGAGGCCAGCGCGCGTTCCAGCAAAATCTCGGTAACGGGTTGGCGATATATAAGGGAGATGCCCATATCCCCGTGTAGCACATTATTGAGCCAGGCCACATAACGGAGCGGGGGCGGGTCATACAGGCCCCAGTGCGCGGCGATAGCGGCCTTCTGTTCAGGACTGATAACGGCTTCAGGGCCAATAAAGGCCGTAACCGGATCAAAGGGAGCAGCACTGACCAGACAAAATGACAGAATGCTGACAGCTAAAAGCAATGAAAGCAGGCGGGCAGTGGTGCCCAGGATGTAGGTGGCTGCCGAGATACTACTGCTGATCCATCTGCTCACGTGCACAAGGGTTCACTCCCAGACCCACTCATTAAGATTATTGAGCACAGGCCAACCGTGACCGTGGGGATGAACAGGTTGCTCGCCCAGATTGAGACCGTCAGCAACAAGATAGCAGTGATCGATATTCACCAACCAGATAAAAGGACTGTCGCCCTTTTCGCTTTCCGGACCGGTTGTACCGTCCCACTGCGCGCGTTTCCAGTTTTCCAGCGCCTCCTGCTGGCTGACAGACTGCAGCGCCGCGTTGATGTAAGTGTCAACAATTTTATTAGTATAACTAGCAAAATTGTACGTGGCGCCCGTGTAATAGAGAGAGCGCAGATTGATGGGGTTGTAATCACCAAAACCCCAGAGTATAGGCGTTGCATAGCCTTGAGCATAACACTCATCCCAGGACTTTGCCTCAACCTTGATGTCAATCCCCAGATTTTTTGCCTCCGCCGCAAAGGCAACGGCAATGTTGTAGCGCTGCAGGTCGCTGGCTGGCGCAAAGACATTGGTTTGGGCACTGACACCGTCTTTGACGCGAATACCATCGGGGCCTTCCAACCAGCCGGCAGCGTCCAGCAGGTGCCTGGCTTCGTCTATGCGTCCGTCAGCATAGACCGTTTGCGGATTGTACCAGGCCAATTGATCCACGCTGGTAAAGGCTGGGGTGCCGATACCGTTTAAGGCGTTGTCGATAATAGTTTGGCGGTTGATACCGATTTTTAGCGCTTGGCGCACCGCCACATCAGAAAGCAGGGCGTTTCCCACCTGCGCCCCTGTGGCAGCATTACTATCCGGCGGAATAACTGGCAGACTAAAGCCACGGTTGTCCACCGTGTCAAAAGTTTCAAGATGCATGTTCGCAACCGGTTCTTTGGCGTATTCTGGCTGAACCATGACCACATCAAGCGCGCCGGATTGGGCGTTTGCCAAGGCGGTTTTCTCATCTAAAAACACCAGTGTTATCTGCTTAAAAAAGGAGGGCGTGCCGTAGTAGTGCTCATTGGGTTTGATGATGGCCTGTTGGCCTCTGTCCCACTGAACCAGTTGGTAAGGCCCACTGCCAAGGGGATTTTCTGGATAGGTTAAGGGGTCATAGCTGGCCTTGGGAACGATGCCCACCTGCGCTGCCGTGCTTAAAAACGTGGACAGGGGCTTATTTAGGGTAAGGACGACGGTCTGAGAATCGCTAGCCTGGGCCGCCTCAAGCATCGTCAGATCCAGATCAGAAGCACTGTTTTTGGCAGTTTCATAGGTAAAGGCCACATCCTCTGCGGTAAGCGGGCTGCCATCTGAAAACCTGGCATCCTCACGAACGGTAAAAGTGTAGGTTAGGCCGTCTGCGCTTATCTGATAGGCGGTAGCCAGGTCATTTTCCAGCTGCAACTGCTTGTCAAATTTAAGTAAGCCGCTTTGAAAAAGCATGTAGCCAGACATCCCCCAACCAGTCGTGGGATCAAAACCCGCCTCCGGCTCGTCCCCTACATAGACTGAAATCGTTTCTTTCTTAGTTTGTTCCCCGTTACTCACCCTTGAGTTTGGGGTAGTGCTGTTTGGATTCTGATCGCAGCCAGCCAGCAAAAATACCAGCACTGTTGCCAGCAACCACGCCGCTATCTGTCGCCACCCCACAGCCAATGTCCTTGGATGATAACCCTCTTTTCTGTGTCTCTCACGCATATGTTTCTCCTAATTTGCAATAAAATTCTAACAATTTTATCAGCCCCAAACCACAGGACCCAAGAACAGGGATAGTAACACAGTTTTAAAAATCGTAACAACACAACAGTGGCAGGCAATGCGGCCAGAGGCGCAAATAAAGCTGCCAGTGCCTACCGCTCTAGCTGCGTTTCTCGCAGAAGACAGAAGGGATATACTGGCGGTTTAATAACCCTGATTAGGTTGGAAAAGTCTTTGCAACCTGAAACCTGGGATCACCTACAAAGGTGCAAGGTTTCAGATGTTGCGCGACAGAGCTAGGGATGAGGTCTTGTGGCGGTTCCCTTTACTAACATAATAATTATGGCGGCTGTTGCTCTGGCCTCGATAGCCCTGCCGTCCATTGCCTGCCTGGTGGTGCGCACAATCACCAAAGCAAGGTTTGTTAGCCTGTTTGTTGGCATGGCTGTATTCTTTGTTTGTTTCATTATTGCCGTGGCAACTCAGGCTCTGTTCTCGTTTTTCATCGGAAGCCAGGTAGCACTGGTGATTATAGGAGCCACGCGCGCGGGCGTGATCGAAGAACTGGGACGCTTTTTGGCTTTCAAGGTATTCCTGCGCAGGAAAAAGGCTGTCGGCGATGCCCTGATGTACGGTGTGGGGCACGGAGGCATGGAAGTAGTGCTAACGCTGACCCTTGGCATGGTAAGCAACATCATCCTTGCGCTCGCGGCCAATGCCGGGATCCTTGATTCACTAATCGCCAGTATGCCAGAGGAGGGATCAGTCCTGAGACAGGCGATTTCCACGCTGGCCAACGCGAGCCCCCTGCTTTTAAGCCTGGGGCTTTTTGAGCGCGTCAGTGCCATTATCCTGCATATCGCCTTAAGCGTGGTGGTGTTCTGCGCTGCGCGACAACGCAAACCACAGTACCTGCTGCTGGCTATTTTGTTACACACTTTAGCAAACAGCAGCATCCTGTTACTGGTAGAAGGCTGGGTAGAAATTGAGCTCTTTGAACTTATCTTCTTTGTTGTCGCGGCAGCCTACGCGCTCATTGCCTGGAAATTTGCCCGCAATTATATCAAACACAGGGATAGCACAGACAAAAATACCAGTAAGGTCAGCGGAGGGTAAAGCGGAACAGAGCAACCGGCAAAGCCCCTAAGCGCTCTTAAGCGGCCAGGGACTTTTTGGCCAGTTCGCTCAACGCAGCAAAAGAGGCGGCATCATTAATGGCCATATCTGCTAGAACTTTGCGATCCAAAAGAACACCGGCTTTTTTTAGGCCGTACATGAAGAGTGAATAACTAAGGCCGTTGATACGCGCGGCGGCATTGATGCGCGCTATCCAAAGCCTGCGGATAACACGCTTTTTGGTGCGGCGGTCACGATAGGCATACTGCAGGGAGTGCTGCACCTGCTCTTTTGCGGCTCGATACGAGCGTGACTTGGCGCCGTAGTAACCCTTCGCGCGCGCTAAAACTACCCGGCGCTTCTTTTTTGCGGAAACGGCTCTCTTGACACGAGGCATCTATACCAACTCCCTCTCCGGTTTAGAATAGGTTGATGGCCCGGCACAGCGGGCCCTGTTACTGCGCAGTGGCAACATGGCTTACCTAACGTAATCCAAGCAGACGGGCCACTACTTTGCGGTCAGCTTGGGCAATCTCACCAGGCTGACGATAATTGCGCTTACGTTTTGGAGATTTCTTTTCCAGGATATGGCTCTTAAAGGCCTTGGCCCTGATTATCTTGCCCCCTGCGGTAAGCCTGAAACGCTTGGCCGCCCCCCTATGAGTTTTCATCTTAGGCATCTGTTGCCTCCCTTCACACACGTGCTGGTTAGGATTGCGCGTTTAATGAAACGGCAGTGTCTGCTGAAGCAGGAGCGGTTCCCTCAGAAGCGCTGGTGGCGCTGCTCGCGGAGGCCCGGCTGCCTCCTGAGGCAGCAGCGGCGCTGTTTGATGTGTCTTGCCTGCCACCCTTTTCTTCGTGCTTTTTAAGAGGGGCAATTAACATGAACATATTGCGGCCTTCCAGCTTGGGCTGGTTTTCAATACTGGCCGCTTCCTTGAGGTCGTCAGCCAGTCTCTTTAAGATGTCCAAGCCAATATCAGGATGGGCCATCTCACGACCACGAAACATGATGGTCACCTTAACCTTGGCGCCTCCCTGCAAAAAACGCAGAATATGGCGCTTTTTGGTTTCATAGTCGCCAACATCTATCTTGGGACGAAACTTCATTTCCTTGACCTCAACGCGAGCCTGTTTTTTGCGAGCCAGTTTAGCCTTTTGAGTTTGCTCATAGCGGTATTTGCTGTAATCCATGACCCTGCATACCGGCGGCTCGGCCCCTGGGGCAATCTCTACAAGATCCAGCCCCTGTTCATCGGCGATGTTCTTAGCGGCGCCGATTCCAAAAATACCCAGCTGTGTGCCGTCGGCACCAATCAGGCGGCACTCCCTGGTTCTGATGTCGTTGTTGAGCCGTGGCTCAGTTGTAGCTATAGCTACCACCTCCAAATCAAAGGATGCGCAGGTGCGCTCTGGTCAAAACTGCCGCATACGCACGGCAGCAGGCTCTCTGTCGCTCTCACGCCGTAGGACAATCTGCGGCTTAAGCACCACTACAAAAAGCGCCCAAAAGCACAAGGGCAGTGGGCGCAACTGACCAGCACAAACATGCAGTGCCGGAACCCGACAGAACATCGGGCCTATTAATCTGTGCAACCCAACAGCCGTTTATGCGCCGTTAAGGTGGGGAGAACCTCCCACTTTGCGAAGCTGACTTGCGCGAACCATGACGATACGACACCACCGTGCCCCAAACAGGAGGCACAGGCCTGGCACGACCGACGTGAAACCGACGCGCGCAAAAAAGTTTCCTGGCGCAGTTTAGCACATCTCAGCATTGATTTTGTCCAGAATTATCTGTGCCAGTTCTTCTTTGCTAACAATGGCGCTCTCATCAACGCCACGAGGGCTGAGTAGCCAGACCTTATTGTGGTCGCTGGCAAAGCCCAGCTTGGCCGTTGAAACGTCATTGGCTACTATCAGGTCAGCACCCTTGCCGCGCAATTTTACCTGGGCGTTGGCGACAACATCTTCGGTTTCAGCAGCAAAACCAACCACAAACTGATGGGTCTTTTGGGCCGCAAGACTGGCCAGGATGTCTGGGGTTGGTACCAGGGTCAGGCTCAGACCTGTTTGATGACGATCTTCCAGGCTCAGACTCTCTAAACCCGGTTGGCGGGGGGAGGGATTTTTTGCATCTGGCGCAAGCTCTAAGCAAGGGTTCTGGTCGCTGGCACAAGTGTTTTTCTTTATCTTTTGTAAAGCCGGATGAAGCGGAGCAAAATCAGCAACAGCGGCAGAAAAGATCGCGATGTCCGCGTTAGCAAAGTGCGCGGTTGCCGCCTCAAACATCTGGTTGGCGGTTTGCACCTGGATTGTCTGAACCCCAACTGGCAGCTCCAGTGTCACCGGCCCAGAAATCAGGGTAACCTCAGCACCGCGTTGAACAGCCGCGTGAGCCAGGGCAAAGCCGGTTTTTCCACTGGAAGGCGATGAGATAAAGCGCACCGGGTCAATGGGTTCGCGGGTAGGCCCTGCCGTTATCAGCACTCGCTTTCCTGCCAGCTGCTGACTATGCCGCAACCGCTCCAACACGACAGAGCAAATCTGTTTCGGCTGTGCCAGACGTCCCTGGCCGATGCTGCCACAGGCCAGATAACCACTGCTAGGACGTACCAGCTCAACGCCCCGACGCCTCAACGTGGCCAGTGCTTGTTGGGTAGCCGGATGAGTAAGCATATCCTGATTCATGGCCGGAGCAACAATCATCGGCCCCGCAAAAGCCAAGGCGGTGCTGGTTAAGAGGTCGTCAGCGACTCCATTGGCCAATTTATTTAATACATTAGCGGTACAGGGAGCTATCACAAAAGCTACGGCTTCTTGAGCCAGAGCTATGTGATGGACGGGCGCTGCGGGAGCGTCAAAGAGCGCGACCGCAACAGGCTCGCCGCTCAGGGCCTTGAAGGTAGCGGCACCAACGAAAGTCTGGGCGTGTTCGGTCATTACCACCTTGACGCGCAGCCCCGCCTTTTGCAAAAGGCGCAGCAACTCGCAGGCTTTATAGGTCGCAATAGACCCGGTAACGCCCAGCAAAACAGTAGGGTTAGGGTCGGCAGCAGGGCTGTCGTCAGGGACAGAGCCGTCACCAAACATAGGGTTGCAATCGGCAGCAGGGCTGTTGGCGCTCTGGGTTGTTGGCATCAGGACTCCCGATACGCCAGTCGGGCCTGGGGTGATTCCCACACAACCACTTCCTCAATCTGAATGCCCGCTGGCAACGCGTCCTGTATGCGCTGGTAGACCACCCGCGCTAGATTTTCTGCCGTGGAATTCATGCGGTCAAAGGGCTGCACCTCATTGAGGTAGCGATGATCAAAATCGGCCAGGGCTCGCGCTAAAATATCTTTGAGCGCTTTGAAATCATATACCAGTCCCACCGTGTCCAGCGTGCGACTACTGACACTGACCTCTACGTCCCAGGTATGCCCGTGCAGATTTCGACATTCGCCCGGATAGCCTATCAACGCGTGGGCAGCGTCAAAATGGTCTTTAATTGTTAACGTGTACAGGCCCGGGGAAAAGGGGAGGGACTCGCCGGCAGGGGTTTCAGCGTCCTGTCCACCATCAGGGGTTTCAGCGTCCATCAGCGATAAATTGCCAGATGTTTTAGAAAAATCAACGAGGTAGCGGCCAACAAAGGCATTGGCATCCAAAGCTCGATTAACTAGGAGATCGGCGGGAGCGTTATCAGCGCGCTGCACATGACGCAGGCGGTGGCTGTCAAAGCCAGCCAGTAACGCCTGAACCTGAGCAAAAAGCGGCGAAAGGCTGGGATTTTTGATACGGTATTCTCCGGTGAGCTGCCGAATCATCAGTTCGCTGTCGGCGTAAATATCTAAAGAGCGCACTTTGAGGGCGGCGGCGTTTTCGAGCCCCCAGATCAACGCCTGGTATTCCGCCTGATTATTGGTGGCGATGCCTATGGGAGCACCGCCCTCGGCGATAATCTCCAGGCTTGCGCCGCTGTCCACCTCAATGACAAAACCGATGCCGCTGGGACCAGGATTGCCGCGTGAACCACCGTCAGTATGAAGTATGGCTGAAGAGATCATGAAAAATCCTTAATTCTGTTATGTCGCCGCCAGCGTCCCCCCGATACCTGCGCTATCAGCTTCGCCCATCGCGGCAAAGCACGTCGCTACCAGCATACTCCCGTTGTACGCCGCTGCGTAACAGCTGCCGCCATAGACATCTAGGGCGTCCGCGCTACTAAAAGCCGGCTGCAGTTGGGACATTCACTTATCAGCGGCCCAGCCTGCAGATTGGCAATCTGTCCTTCGCTTAACATAAAATGGCAGCCGCTGCACTGATTGTTTTCCAGGCGTGCCGCTCCAGAACCACCCAAAGTTGCGCTGGCTCGCTCATAGCGTTCCCGAACCTGCGCGTCCAGTGAGCCAAGCAGGATGGCGCGCGTACGAGCTATCTCTGATAACTCCTGCTGAATTGCGCCTCCGGTTGTCTGATAGCTTTCGGTCACCGCTTCTTCCTCAGCCTTCAGTTGGTCTGAGGCCCGCGCAAGCTGGGCCGCAACCGCATCAATTTTATCCCTTTGTTCCATCTGCTGGATACTGTCCTGATCAAGCGTGTCCGCCCGCCGGGCCAACACCTCCAGTTCCTTACTTAGCACGCTGGTCTCTCGGTAGTCGCAGCTGGAAGCCAATGCCTGTTGGGCCTGCTGAATCTGGCTGGACGTGAGGGTTGCCTCATCTTGCAACGCCTGGAACTTGCGGTCAGACTCAGCGGCTAAAGCCTGAACTTTACTATCTTTGTCCTGGGCCTGTGTCAGTTTTTTGCGAATCTCAAGGATGCTGCGCTTCTGTGGTAGTTCGGCAAGGCGCGTGCGCAGGCGCACGGTTCTGATGTCCAGCTCCCGTAGAGCCAGGAGAATCTGTGCTAACTGTTTTTCCTGCATCGCTACCCTCTCCTTCGTAGACAGAATGGGTGTCGCCGCCTGCTGGCCGGGCAGTGCGTTGAGCGGCAATACGGTTGGCAATGCGATCAGTCAGGGACAGGCGACGACGACGATCCGGGCCCCAAAACACAATCGCTATCATCCCTGGCCCAACGTGAGAGCCTATCACCGTGCCAATCTGGGTCTGCCAGAGTATAATCTGGCCGTCTGAGACCTTAAGCACCTGCTCGGCCAAGGCCTGCTGTTCTTTGACGGCATCTGCAGAACAGACCAAAACGGTGTTCAGGTCATTATCCTTTTGGCGCTCTCGGTAGATGTCCAAGAGCTGCCTGATGGCTTTTTTACGACCCCGGGCCACACTGTGAAAGATCAAGCGGCCCTCCAAATCAAAGCTAAGGATAGGTTTAATGTCCAACTTGGAACCGGCCACTGCGGCCATGTCAGGAATGCGCCCACCACGGCGCAACGATTCCAGATCGGGCAGAGTGAAGTAACCGTTTACATAATAGCGCGCTTCTTTAGCCCAGGCTACCAGTTCCCTGGCACTGAGCCCACGATCCATCTGGCGCACCGCCTCCATCACCAACAGCCCTTCAGCGGCGGAAGGTAATTTGCTATCTACTACATATAATTCTGCGTCTGGGTGCTCTGACATCATCGTGTCGCGAATCATGACCGCCGTGTCATAGGAGCCAGAAAGCGCGGCCGTAAAGCACAGATAGACAGCCGGAACACCACGGGCGATGGCGCGCTCAAAACAGGCGGTGATTTCAGCCACTGGCACCTGGGTGGTAGTGGGTTGCTCGCCCTTGCGCATCAGGTCATAAAAGTCATGGTGACTAAGCGTAGCTCCCAGATCATCAATATGCTCGCCATCACTCATGACGTATACAAAGCGAATCAACTCAACGTTGTAACTGTCAACCAGCTCGGCGGGCAGGTCACAGCAGCTATCAATAATCAACTGGCACTTACGGTTCTTCACCAACAATTCCATGCTCCATTCTGATTCTCAGGACAGATTTACGCGCAGGCAGCCGCTGCTCTTAACAGACGATTCAAAGCGTTCAGGTAGGCCTTGGCCGATGACACAATAATATCACCATCGGCGCCTCGACCAGAGAACACCTGCCCCTGAGCGTCTGCCAACTGCACCGATACCTCGCCTAAAGCGTCACTGCCCCGTGTGATAGCTTGCACCGCAAAACGTTGCAGGTCGCAGTGTCGGCCACAAGGTCGGCCAGGTTCTAAAGCGGCATCAGCGCACGACGAGGTGGTGGCCAGTATGCGCCCATCCTTTTCCGGCGAATCGTCGCTTGCAAAAACAAGGGTGTTGATGGCCTTGAAAGTAGCGTCAATGGGCCCTGCACCAGACGCGCAAGTGATGAATTCACGACCGTCTGCGTTGTTGAGCACTACGGTGGCAGTGGCAATGAGCGGTGAGCCGCAGGACACCTGCAGGATTTTCAGGCTCCAGACAGACTCGATGCCACGGCCATACTCGGCCATTAAAGCCTCCAGATCCTCATCATAGACCAGACTTTTCTTATCGGCAATCTGCAAAAACCGCGTGTTGAGTTGATCCAGAGCTCCGTCATCCAGGACATAGCCCAGCTGCTCCAGGCGATGGCGCAGGGCAGCACGACCACTGCGAGCACTCAGCACCAGACTGCTTTGACTGGCGCCGACACTCTGAGGGTCGATGATCTCATACGTCGAGCGCTGCTTGAGCACACCGTCTTGATGGATACCACTGGAATGGGCAAAGGCATTGGCGCCAACCACCGCCTTGTTGGCGGAAACGGCGGTGCCGGTAATGGAGGCCACCAGGCGCGAAGCACGTGTCAGTTCACTAAGCTCAATAGCGCAGCAGGCACCCAGATGGGATCCGTGCAACGCCAGCGCTACCGCAATCTCTTCCAGCGCAGCGTTGCCGGCTCGCTCACCGATGCCGTTGACGGTACATTCCACCTGTCCGGCTCCAGCGGCAATGGCTGACAGACTGGCAGCCGTAGCCAGGCCAAGGTCATTGTGACAATGCGCCGAGAGGGTCACACCCTCAATACCTCTGACGTTGTGAAGCAGGAAGCTGATTAACTCACCATACTGATCAGGCAGCAGAGCACCCGTAGTGTCTGGCACATTGATAGTGCTTGCTCCAGAAGCAATAACAGCCTCCAGCACCTGTTGCAGGTAGGCGCGCTCGGTACGGCCGGCGTCCTCAGCGTAAAATTGCACATCATCACAGTAATGACGAGCCAACTTCACCGCTTGTACGGCGCTATCCAGCGCGTCTTCACGGCTCATTTGTAGTTTATAGAGCAGATGGACAGAACTGAGCCCCAACCCAGTATGAATACGTCCACGCGCCGCCCCCTCCAACGCGGCAGCCGCGGCCTCAATATCACGGGCAACAGCTCGGGCCAGAGCGCAGACCACAGCCTGGTCGCCCACCAGGGCAGCCACCTGGCGCACACTGTCAAAATCACCCGGACTGGAGGCTGGAAAGCCAGCCTCAATTACATCAACCCTGAGCCTGAGCAACTCACGAGCGATACTCAGCTTTTCTGTAACGTCCATACCTGCGCCCGGCGACTGTTCACCATCGCGTAGCGTGGTATCCAAAAACTTGATCTGTCGGATGCTGGTATGAGTCATAATTGATGTCCGTTAGGCCATTTTAGCAGTTGTGGCAACAGGTGCGCAGATGACAGAGATACAAGTGTGCTATCTCTGTCAGGGTCACAACGGAAATTTTGAAAGGAAGGATAGAAACAAGCCTGGATTTCGCCGCTTCGCAACCGCGCAAATAGTCGACCAATACGTGTACCCTTGGGACATAGTGCTGTCAAATCACATAGTGATATACCTCATAGCCCGCGTCAGCACTGTAGAGATCAGAAGCTATCATTGTATCTATGAAGTCGTCCCACGAGGCAGCCCCATCAACCCGTTGCATCCGGTAGGTCACCACAGTGCAGGATTTGCCGGAAATGTAACCGTCCGGAGCTATCCAGTAGATAAATCCGTCGGCGTTAAGTGCGGTAGAGGTAGGGGTATCAGAGGTGACAAGGTGGATGTACCAAAATCCAGGGTCAGTGAGTGCCGTCAGGGGAGTCTTTCCCATCAGGACGGCAGCATCGCGAAAATAGGTGAGCCAGTAGCCAGTAGCGAAGGCTGAAATGCTGGTCCCCGGGAACCATTTGGTCTTATGGCCAGTGAGTAGCTCGCCATTTTGGATGTAGTTGGATATGGTGGGGTGAGCGGGCGACGAGGTGAGTTCACCCCTTGAATATGCTTGATCCAACACTGAGCGATATGCTGCTACGGCATCTCTGGCGTTCATCTTGTACTGCTCATCCTGCGCCCTTGAAATGTAACCCGTAAGCGCGGGTATCGCTATAGCAAGCAGTATGCCTAAGATAACAATGACAACTATCAGTTCTACGAGGGTAAAACCTTTAGTGTCAGTCTTCCTGTATATTTGCGGTGGGTCTTGTATAGCACCTCGTACAGGGCACGTCCGGTGAGTTCCGTAGACCGAGGAGCCTCGTTGGTGAGACGTAGGAGAGGTAGAACTACTGAGGCGACGAGGGCGCAGAGTGTTTGAGCTGGGGTTCCCTGTGGGAGGGGCCCAACGGTAAGGCGCTCCTGTGACGACAGCCTTCTTTGTGTGCGGACACAAAAAAGCCGCCTCCAACGATTGTTGGCAAGCGGGCTTGGGCGAAGTGGTTATAGAAGGGATTAGAGAGCTAGGAAATAAATACCCCCCCCCCCCGGAGATTTGTGTGTGCCTGAAGACTACTTTGCATGCTCGTTTTTCCCTTCCCTCACGGTGGTGGTGCTTGCACCTATTTGCTCATGCCTAAAACGTGGGTTTATGGTAGCACAAGGTAAAAGTTTATGTGCGGAAAGAAGTGATGAAAGCACCACGCAAGCGCCATACATGAGCAAAGATAGCGCGGTCGCACTATAATCATCTCTCGCCCGCTTTGCACACGGCTAAGGAAAGGCACGCCATGTCCAAACAAACAATGCATGAAACCGCCCAGAAGCCTGAGCGCGCCCTGGTTGTGGGCATTCAGCTGCCCAACGAAAGTTGGCCGCTGTCTGAGTCGCTTAGTGAGATGGAAAGTCTGGCTGCCAGCGCTGGTGTAGAAGTGGTTGGCCGCATAACCCAAAAGCTGGACAAGCCCAACGGTCGCACACTGGTTGGTAAGGGCAAGGTGGCTGAGATTGTCGCTGCTCTGCGGGCTCATGCGGCAGACGTGCTGTTGTTTGACAGCGAGCTTTCGCCCGGTCAGCAGTTTAATTTGGAGCACGAGATTAAAGGCGTCAAGATTTTGGATCGCACGGCGCTTATCCTGGATATTTTTGCCCTGCATGCCCAGACACGCGCTGGCCGCCTGCAGGTGCGCCTGGCGCAAAACCAATACCTGCTGCCAAGATTGCGCGGCATGTGGGAGCATCTGGCCGCTGGAAGGATGGGTGGTGGCGTGGGTTCGCGCTTTGGTGAGGGCGAAAGCCAGCTAGAAGTGGATCGCCGCTTGGTGCGCAAACGCATCGAGACCTTCCGTCGCGAACTGGCCAAGTTAGAGCAGGAACGCGATACGCAGCGCAAGGCTCGATCAAAAAGCAACGCATTTGCTGTGGCCTTAGCCGGCTACACCAACGCCGGCAAGTCCAGCCTGCTCAACCGTCTAACCGGCGCCAACGTTCTGGCCTATGACAAGCTGTTTGCTACCTTGGATTCTACAACCCGCAGGCTCTCTTTGCCTACAGGCCGTCAGGCCACGCTAACCGATACAGTTGGCTTCATTCATAAATTGCCTACCACATTGGTTGAATCCTTCAAATCCACGCTGATGGAAATTGCCGATGCTGATCTTATTATACAGGTGGTTGATGTTTCAGCCGAGCAGTATCAGGCACACATACAGGCCGTCAACGAGGTGCTGGAACAAATTGGCGCATTGGCGGTGAGCCAATTGCTGGTGTTTAACAAGGCCGACCTGATAAGCACACAAGAACAATGTCTGTTGGCTACAAGATATCCCCAAGCTGTGTTGGTCTCTGCTCAAACCGGCCTGGGAACCAAGACCCTGCTAGAACGCATTGAGCAGGTCGCCAGCGCTCAGTTTAGGCTGCTCACGGTTTTGATACCTTTTACCCATGGCGCTTTGGTGGAGGTAGCGCACCAACAAACCACCGTCCTTGGCACCACCTACCGCCCTGACGGCGTCGAGCTTAACCTGCTACTTGCTCCGCAACTGTACGAGCGCTTTGTGCCGTATGCGGTTATTGATGAGAGTGAGACCGAAAGCGGCAATCAGACCACGTGCGAGCAGCAGGATTAACCCTGAAAGGGCATCACTGTCTGGCGGCCGCGCGCAAACTTTCCCATTCTGAAAGCACAATACCGCCTATCACAATGATTATTCCCATGCCAACGCTGAGAGGCAGGGGATCACCACAAAACAAGACGGCACAAAGGACACCGCTGGGCAGTTCACTGGAAGCCATGACCGTGGTTAGGCCGCTGGGCAATTTAGGCGCGCTAAGGGCAATTAGAAACACCGGCAAACAAATACCAATCAGGCCCAGGGCCAGGCTCAAGGGAAGGGAGGATACGAGCATCGACTGAGCTGAAAGGCCGGTTGCCAGCAAGGCGCCGGGATCAAGCAGAAAAGTTAGCAACAGGCTACCAACAGCGGTGATCATCGTACGGTTGACGGCTGGTAATGTAGTGGCGACCTTACTGCTGAGCACTAAAAAGGCTGTGTAGAACAGCGCCGATAGCATTCCAAAAAACAATCCCGCAGGCGGCAGGCTTGCTGGGCTAAAACCCTCCTCAACTACACCGGTGGCACCAAGCGCGCCCACCATTACCAACAGCATCGCTCCAAAAGCGCCAAGGCGCGGCAGATGGCGCTCGCGCAGGGCCTGCACCAGCATTCCCATCCACACAAACTGAAAGAGCAAGGTCAGGGCTGTGGCCGAGGGAAGCAGCGACAGGGCCTGGAAATAACTAAAGCTAACGCCGGCGGCAACGGCCCCCACGCCCAGCAGCTTTACAACATCCAGGAGCTTGATACGACGGCGAGAGAACAGTGCGACAATCGAGCTCAGCAGCAGGGCCGCAAGCAGATATTGAGTGGCCATAACCTCAACGGTACTAAATCCAGCACCGTATGCCGCGCGAACCAACGGCACCACAATGCCATAACAACTGCCTGCCAAAAACATAACCAGCGAGTATGTGAGTTTTGCGGGCATCTGGGCTGTCTGACATCCGTTTCTGTAACAATGTGAGCAGGTGGCAAGGGGTAGGGGATAGATGCAGCGACGCCTCTCGCCTCCACCTCGACCTACTGGTGGTGGAGGTAGGGAGCAGGTGCAGCGACCGCTTGCGCTACGGCGCAGGGCCATGCCCGGCAGAACCGAGCGCGCGCCGTCACTACCGCGCCTGCGCCATGACGCATGGAGATATCTTAGCAGAGATTTTTACGAACAGATGTTTATTTTGGGCACGTGACGTGTTATCGTAGTGGCAGCCTTTTTGACTGTTCCGCCCCGTCGCAAACTTGTCACGGGCGGCTAGATAAGGAGAGCGCCTTATGACAAATTGTAACCTGTCTAAGCGTCAACAGCAGGTGCTAGACTTTATTCGCGCTTATTCGCGCACTCATGGCTATCCGCCCAGCGTACGAGAGATAGGCAAAGTAGTTGGCCTTAAGTCTTCATCGACCGTTCATGCCCATCTCAACAGCCTGGAGGCGAAGGGCTTTATCACACGCCGGGCAACCATTGCGCGCTCGCTTGTAGTGATGGACAAAGACAAGTTGGTGCGTCGCTCACGTACATCCGCCCGATCAGATGAAAGTTCCTCACGTACATCCGCCCGGTCAGATGAAACATATCTGGTAAACGATGGTGCCAACAACGCGAACGCAACAGAGGTGGGAGACAGAGACGGCATCATCTATCCAGACGATCCAGACGCTCCCACTGCCCAGGATATTATCCGGAGTGTGGTGATAGTGCCCCTTTTGGGCCGGGTGGCGGCCGGTGAACCCATCTTAGCCTTAGATAACATTGAGGACAGTTTTGCCCTGCCGCAAAAAATTGTTGGCGACAGTGGCTCTTTCATGCTGACGATTCGCGGCGATTCGATGATCGAAGCGGGCATACGTGATGGCGACTACGTGGTGGTGCGCGAACAGAGCACGGCCGACAATGGCGATTACGTGGTGGCGATGATTGGTGACGACGCCACAATCAAGACGTTTTATCGAGAAAAAGACGGCATTCGCCTGCAACCTGAAAACTCGGCGATGGAACCAATTTATCTGCGTGACGTGCGCATCGTGGGTAAAGTGATAGCTCTACTGCGCTCCCTCTAAACCTACTGGTTGCGCGTTAGGCGTGGCTTGGTCGCAAAGCCATAGGCGTATCTCTAACTTGCCGGTGCGCGTTAGGCGCGGCTTTCCTCCCTCCCCTTTTCGACCAATCCTTCTGGGCGGACAGCTCGTCAACCTCCCCCATCCTGGCACCTTCCCGCTTCCCTCCCCCTGCGCTGTCAGCCCTTCTTGGTCTTGTGAACTCAAGCGCAGGCAAGAACTGTTAAAATCAGCGCTATGAGAAAACTCTATAAAGAGTTCAAGGAATTTGTTGACCGTGGTAATGTCATGGATTTGGCCGTGGCGGTTATCATGGGTGCCGCCTTTACCGCTATCATCAACGCAGTGGTTGGCGACTTGGTCACCCCTTTGCTTTCGCTCCTGACCTTGGGCATAGATTTTGACAGCCTGCGGTTGACCATTGGCTCTGGCGACAACGCCGCAGTTATTAAATACGGCAGCCTGATTTCTGCGATCATCAATTTTCTGGTTGTGTCAATTGTGGTGTTTTTCATGGTAAAGGGTATTAATAAGCTCTCACGTAAAAAGCCAGCGCCAGAAGAATCTACCAAAACGTGCGACTACTGCGCCGAGGAAATTCCCAAAGCGGCACTGCGCTGCCCCCAGTGCACCACTATCTTGGACAGCAAGAACTTTCCCCCCGATCTGCATTAGCTGAAACAGCATGGCAAGCGTGCCAGTGGATAGCGATACCCAGGAAGAGGCCGGCGCCGCGAGCGACCTGATTCTGGGCCGCTACAAGCCCCTGTTCCTACGCGCCAGAGGTGGATTTAGCAGCGTGGAGGTGGCTTGGGATACGCGCCTGCAAAGGCGGGTAGCCATCAAACGCATAGCCTTTGAGGCACTGGGCGACTCTGCCGGCATTGCCGAGGCCCGCACAGCGGCGCTGCTTTCTCATGCCCGCATCGTCGCCGTCTATGATGTTCACCGTACGGCCACTGAAACACTGATCATCATGGAAAATATTGAAGGGCCCAGCCTGTTTGAGCTGTTGGCGGGTGCCACAGAACTGCTGGGTCAAGATGAAATTGCGGCAATTGTGGATGGGGTAGTACAGGCACTGGAGTATGCCCATGAAAACCAGGTGCTGCATCTGGACATAAAGCCCGCGAATATCCTTATCGACCAGTCCGGCCAAATCAAGGTGAGTGATTTTGGGCTGGCGGAATTAGCGGGAGCCGCAGGCTTTGCCGAGGTGTTGGGAGGCACCATCGGCTATATGCCACCGGAGCAACTAGAGCTAAAAACAGTAGACGAGCGCAGCGACCTCTGGGCGCTGGCGGCGTTGTGCTATCAGTTGCTAACAGGGGAAAATCCCTTCTTTGCTGTGAGCCCACAGGCTTCACTGGCCCATATTATCCATGAGCCCGTCGCGCTGCCCTCTGCTCTACGTCCAGAACTGTCAGCAGATATAGACGCAACCCTCATCGAAGCGCTCAGTGCCGATCCGGCTGGCCGCCCTTGTTCTGTAGTGGCCTTTTGGGCCAACTTGCATCCCTTTTTGGGCAAGGTGGGCGTTGGACGAAGGCGATTGAAGTCTCTGGCTCAGAAATGGGTGGGCGACACAACAACGCCTCCAAACCAGCCAGAAGGCGCCAAAGCGACCGATGAGTTGGTTGCCAACGGAGTACATGCTGCTGCCAACGATGAGCGGGGGAGCCAGCAAAACACTCTGGCCGTCGCTGCTGGTGATGCCGCCTTTGACGCTCAGGCTCTCACCAACTCTGTTGAGGTATCCACGAGGGATCGCCGCGACCGCGCCGGCCAAGACAGGCGACAGGCTGCCCCTAAAAACAGCACGCCCCTCTGGCAGCGCGCCAGCAAACGGGTGCAGGCTGCCATCGCTCGCGCGTTCTGTGCCCTGGGCTGCGCCTCTATGGCCTGGTTGGGACTGAGCTCGGTACCCTTTATCGGCAGCCCTCTGGGTTCTTTAGCCGCAAGCATCGCCACCAACAGCGGCCAGGCGGTGTTAGCGCAGTCTGAGTTAACCCTGGCTATCTCTCTACTTGGCAGCCTGCTTGCAGCCATGCTTGGTTTTATCCTACCTAGCGCCGGAACTGCCCTGGCAGGTGCCCTGTTGGCCTTGGGCTTTTACTTTACAGGTAACTGGTTGGTGGGAAACCTGGTGCTGGTTGCCTTTATCCCCTGGTGGCTAACCACGGGGCGACGTTCGATGGCCGATTCCTGCGTTTTGCTTCTTACGCCACTATTGTGTCTGGCACAACTGCCTGTACTGCTACCGTTACTGGCTGGCTATTTCCAGGGCAGATTTCGGGCTTTGGCTACTACAGCCTTGGCCTTTTTACTCGCCTGTCTGATAAGCCTGTTAAGCATTGAGGGGCCCTTGAGCTTCTGGACGGCGCTTGGTGGACAGCCTCAGCTAGCTGGCTATGGTCAATTTAGCAGCCAGTATGGCTTTGTATTTCTGGGCGGTTCACTGAGTCTTGCGCACATGCCTGCCTCAGACGCGCTTTGGATACCTCTGGCAACCTTGATAACTTCCCCCGCCTTTTGGATAATGGGGGCTGGCTGGCTGGCAGCCTCCTGGTTACTGTCACTGCTTACTTCCAGCCAAAGCCGTGTAAAATATGCGATAGGCAGTTTTTTGGCTGTGCTGCTACTAGCGAGCATAAGCCTGATGGTGCCGTTATTAGAAGGACTTGCGCCCTCAGACGTATCTGCGCTTCTCATAGGGCCTGAACCTTCGATGAGGTCTGAGCTTTTGGCGGGGCTTGCGCCTTGGACAGCCTACACAATCGCCGTGGTCGCCAAACTGGCGCTCTCTCTGGCGATTTGCCTGCTGTTGATCGCGGTTGGGGTCAAACCCCTTCCAGAACAACAAGGCACCAGGAAAGAGGTTGGAAGATGAACATCTTCTCCAAATTTGAAGACAAACTAGAAGGGGCCGTGGAAGGAGCGGCCGGCACGGTCTTTGCCGCTCCCATCGAACCAGCTCAAATTGCCAAACGCGCTGAGAGGCAGATGCGGCGGGAAAAACTCGTGGGCTCAGGCAAGCAGTACGCGCCCACACTCTACAACGTCCTGGTGAATCCCCATGATGACCAACGATTGCTTGGTTTTTATCCTACAATGGCAACTGAAGTAGAAAACTACCTCTATGCACGCGGCACCGAGGCCGGCCTTGAATTTGATTGTCGGCCCTTGGTACGTTTCATTGCGGACGAGGGGCTCAAGAAGGGCAAGTTTGATGTGATAGCCGAGGTGGTTGCCGCGCCAATAATCCTAAAATTGCGTGACGAGGAGCTGGAGTATTATGGCCTGAAGCCTCAAGCTGAAAGCCCAAGCGCGCGGCCTCAACCTCGTAAACTAAACAAATTGGCAGATAGCGACGCGTCGGACAGGGACGGCCTGGACATCTCTGTGGATGTAAACCCTGGATCTGAGCTTCCTATGCTGCCGGCCACGGTAGCCCCCCCGCTGCCTGCCGTTCCCGCTACAAAAAAGATGCAGGATAGCGCGCCAGAAGATGCCAGCTATCGCGCGGATACGTCCGGCACTTCTGAGCTAAGCCGGGGCAGTGCCACCTTATTTATACCTTCTGAGCGACGGCGTGTAGCTTTGTCACAGCAGCAGATGACCATTGGGCGCGGAGCCAACAACGACATCGTTTTGTCCGATGCCAACGCCTCTCGCGTCCACGCCCAGTTTTTGCAGGATGCGGCCGGGAGATGGAAAATTGTCGATCTGGACTCTACAAACGGCCTTCTGCTCAATGGCCGTCTGACAAAATCTGCTCTGCTGCGCGACGGCGACAAACTGATGATAGGGGTGACCCAGCTTGAGTTTAATGAGTGAGCTCATGTCCTGTGTCCGTCATCGTGCGGCAGCCTTGCAGCGGTTCGCGCCCGGAGAGGTTTGGGCTGAGGAAGCCCACCCTTTAGAAACTTGTTCTGGGGTAACTCGTGCTTCAGAGGTTTGCGCTGCGAGAGCTCGTGCCCTGAGAGTTAACCATGGTTGATATCACCCTGCTGATAGGCCGCATACTACTGGTTGCGCTGCTGTTTCTGTTTCTGGCGGCGGTGATGAGTACCGGTATTGGTTTGGTAAAGGGACAAAATCGCAAGGGGGAACGCTGGACCATCGCGGTGGAACACGGGCCAAAGGGATTGCGCGGTGTCAAGCTGCCAGTAAACGGGCCGGTTGTGGTGGGACGCTCCCCTGGCGCCGACATCGTTATCAACGCTGACTATGTTTCAGGCCGTCATGCCCGTTTTGCCCTGCTTGCCGACGCACTGATGGTAGAAGATTTGGGTTCGACAAACGGCACCCTGGTGGACGGCGGTCGTATCACTGCTCCCGTACAACTGCAAGCCGGCGACCTGGTAAGCATTGGCGACGTGACGCTCAGGGTGGGACGGTGATGAGTTCACGACAGAATGAGTTTGCTTTCCGCACGGAGGTGGGCTATACACGCGCACACAATGAGGACGCGCTGGTGGCACAGCCACCGCTTTATGCTGTGGCCGATGGTATGGGCGGCCATGAAGCCGGCGAAGTTGCCAGCGAGATCGCCATCAATACGCTGGTGGAGTATGCGCCCCTCATCAATAACAGTCAGACACTGATTGACACGGTGGCCAAGATTAACCAGGCCATCATTGATGCCGCAGCCAGTGGTCGGGGACAGCCCAACATGGGCACAACGCTTACCGCTGCTATCCTGGATGGCGACCTACTGCTGATAGCGCAGGTGGGTGATTCACGTGCCTATCTCCTGCGCGGCGGCCGCCTGCAACAGTTAACGCGTGATCACTCCTATGTAGGGGAGCTGCTGGCGGGCGGGCATATCTCTGAGCAGGACGCTGCCACTCATCCCAAGCGCGCCCAGATAACCCGCGCCCTGGGATCTGATCCCAAAACCGAGGCTGACATTTACGAGGTAGAACTGGCGCTGGGAGACAGGCTGTTGCTTTGCTCCGATGGTTTGAACGGTATGGTCTCAGACAGCGACATCGAACGACTATTGCGCGCATGCGACGGGCCGCAGGAGGCGACAGACGCCCTGGTAGAAGCCGCGTTAGCGGCAGGTGGCCGAGACAATGTCTCGGTGATAGTGATAGACGTAAACAACACAAAAAGCGTATTTCTACACGATGCACCACCAGCTGCCATCCAGCGAGGTTTCCTAAAAAAACGAAGGGTAGCCAACAAACAGCAAAGTCAGGCCGGCCCAGCAAACAACGGCGAGCCTGAGTGGACGGCACCTGCGTATACACCCAACGCAAGCAGGCAAAAAGCGAGCTCAAACAAAAGTACGAAAGGCACCCGTGCTGCCACAGCCAGTGAACATGATACGCGTCGCGGGGTGCGTATTCATTTGGGAGTGTTGACCTTTGCGTTGCTGGTAGTACTGCTGATTGCCGGGGCCGTAGGCGGCATCTGGTTGTATGCGTCAAACTCCACGTTTGTGCGCGCTAATGAAGGCAAGGTGGCGGTCTACCGAGGTCTACCGGGCGACATACTGCCGGGCATCAGGCTTGAGTGGCTGGAATATCAAACTGAGGTAGCGGCTTATGACCTGCTACCCAGCACCGCCCAACGCCTACAGGACGGCATCCAGGTGGATTCACTAAGCGCCGCCTCCTCCCTGATAGAGATGTATAAGCAACAGATCGCTCAAAAGGGCATTACGGAAACAGCGTCATGAGCTTTTTCATGTCGTCTGCCCTGGCTCCAGCCGCCCAACCTGCTGTTGACCTGGGCTCGCGCGATTTCCTTCCCGGCCGCAAAAGTTCTAACCGCCAAAGCGGATTGAGCCGCCGCACCCTTGAACTATTATTGCTGCTGGCAGCTTCTCCGGTTATAATATTATTATTTGTATTAGCACTTATTACCAACGCCCAGCCCCTGAATGTGCAGACGTTGGCAGTGCCCCTTGGTCTGTTTGCAGCCTTTTTGTCCTCGCATCTGGCTATTCGCAGGCTAGCGCCGGGCGCAGATCCAGCCATCCTGCCCATCTGCTTTGTTCTTAGTGGCATTGGTATCGCCTTTGTGATGCGACTGGCCCCCAACCTGGCGGGCCGGCAACTGATATGGCTGTTTGTGAGCATAGCCGCAATGGTGCTTGTTTTGGCACTGGTAAAGTCCGTGCGTAAACTTGGCAACTTTAAGTACACCGTTTTGCTTTTGGGCCTTATTTGCCTGCTGCTGCCGGCCGCCATTGGCGATGAGCGTAACGGCTCGCGCCTCTGGCTAACTTTTGCGTCCTTTTCCTTTCAACCCGGTGAGATCGCCAAGCTGCTGATAGTGTTGTTTCTGGCCAGCTACCTCGCCGACAATCGCGAGATGCTTTCAGCATCAGGACGACGGTTGGGCCGCCTAAATATCCCCGACCTGCGAACGCTGGCACCGTTGATTATCATGTGGGGCGTCTCAGTATTGATTGTGGCCTTTGAAAGCGATCTGGGTAGCGCTCTGTTGTTTTTTGGCCTGTTTGTGGTGATGTTGTACGTGGCCACCGGCCGCCTCAGTTTTGTGCTGGTGGCTCTGCTGCTGGCCGCAGCCGGAGCTGTGGCCGCCAGCTTTTTGTTTGCCCACGTTAATACGCGGGTTAGTATCTGGCTGGATCCCTTTGCCTACTCCCAAGGTGATGCCCATCAGCTGGTACAGGCACTCTTCTCCCTAGCTGATGGCGACCTTTTAGGCACGGGTATCGGCCGAGGAATGCCCACTTCCATTCCTATTGTTGAAAGCGACTTTATTTTTGTGGCAATCGCTGAGGAAATGGGGCTTTTGGGGGCAGTTGGCGTATTGCTACTGTTTATGCTCTTTGCCGTACGCGGTTTCACTATCGCCAGTCGCGCCCGCTCAGACATGGAGGCTTTCAGCGCCTGCGGACTAACGGCGGCCATCTCACTGCAAGCCTTTGTCATTGTTGGCGGCACTACGTTGTTGATACCACTGACCGGTGTGACGCTGCCGTTTATCAGCCAGGGCGGTTCATCGCTGTTGGCCACCTTTGTGATTGTTGGCCTGCTCCTGCGCATCTCAGACAGCGGTACCGGCCTGGAAAAGGAATTACAGGCCACCGCGACCCTTGATAACGGGGTGTTGGGTAGAGTAGCCTTGGGGAAGCGCCTGGTTGCCCTGGTTACCATCTTTTGCCTGTTATTTGCACTACTTATTGGCAATTTATCCTACCAAATGCTGCTGCGCGCTCCTGAGATTCGCGCGCTTCCCATCAACAACCACACACTGGCCAAGGAGCTGCGCGTTCAGCGCGGAGCGATTGTGAGCGCAGATGGAGTGGTGCTGGCGCAAAGCCAAAAACAGGAGGACGGCAGCTATGTTCGAAACTATCCCCAGGGAGATATGGCAGCCCACATTGTTGGCTATCTCTCGCCACGCTACGGCAGCAGCGGTGTGGAGGCATCTGAGCAGGATGCCTTGCGCGGCGAGACCAACTTGCAATCCTGGGTGGAGGCTATCAACGTTCTGGCGGGTATTGAGAACCCAGGCAATGACGTCAAACTGACCTTGGATACACGCATTCAGACTGCCGCCCAAAGCGCGCTGGCTGGCTTTAGGGGCGGCGCGATAGTCCTGGATGCTAAAACGGGCAAACTGCTTGCCTGCGCTTCAACACCCAGTTTTGACCCAAATGACGTTGACGCCCTCCTGGAGGGTGAAAGCGCGGCTGATGCAGGCTCCACAGAAGGTTCCGCAGAAGATGCAGGTGCTCTATTTAATAGGGCCACGCTTGGTCTGTATCCCCCTGGCTCAACCTTTAAGATGGTGACCCTGACCGGGGCATTGTACAGCGACTATGTTACCTTGGAAGATCGCTATGACGCTCCAGGCGTTATGAAGATAGGCGGAGCGGACGTAACCAACTTTGGCTTTAACTCCTATGGTGTCATCAGCGTCAAGCGGGCTTTTGAATTGTCCTCTAACACCGTATTTGCTCAACTCGCCACCAAGATGGGCGCAGGCACGCTGGTGGCCACTGCCCAGTCCTTTGGCTTTGGCAAAAGTATCGGTCGTGATTTTGATACAGCTACCTCTTTAATGCCTGATCCATCGGTGATGACTGAATGGGAAACGGCCTGGGCAGGAGCTGGCGAGCCGGTTGGCGAACACAGAAACAGTCCCGCCGGACCGCAGGCAACCGTACTGCAGATGGCACTGGTCATATCGGCCTTTGCCAATGGCGGCACCATTATGAATCCCTATGTGGTGGACTCGGTACTGGCGGCAGACGGCACCGTTATGTCCACAAAAAAACCAGAAGTGTTGAGCTCTGTCGCTTCGCCAATCGTTGTGACTGATGTCAACAACGCTCTGGAGGGAGTGGTCAGCTCCGGCACCGGTTATGCCGCTCAGATTCATGGCTTTACCGTGCGCGGCAAAACGGGTACCGCTGAAACCGGGCGGGGGACAGACGACTCCTGGTTTGTGGGATACGTGGATGATGGTGTGGTTGTTGCCCTGGTTTTAGAAGAAGCTGAGAGCGGCGCGGCTGTGCCACGAGCCCGTACGATATTGGAGGCGGCGCTTGCGACCTTGCCATAGCCCGATAGCACAGGGCGAGTTTAGCGGCTGAGTTTGGCAGCAGGCTCTGGTTGTTATCTGCTGCTGGCCCTATGCTTCCCGTACTATAAGAAATGTTATGATATACGGCACTATTAATGTTGGGAGAGATGTGTGATTGACAGACTGATCGCGGGACGCTATCGGATCACCGAAAAAATCGGCATAGGCGGTATGGCCGAAGTGTTCAGGGCCACAGATGAAACCCTGGGCAGAACGGTGGCCATAAAGGTGATGCTTCCCCAATACGCCACTGATGAAACGTTTGCCATACGCTTCAGGCAGGAGGCACAGGCGGCAGCCAATCTGCAAAGTCCCTACATTGTCAATATCTATGACTGGGGCTTTGAGCAGGCGGATCAGACCTATTTCATTGTCATGGAATATGTCCGAGGTACTGACCTCAAAACGGCTATTGAGCAGCGCGGGGCTATCAATCAGCACAAGGTGGCCGAGATAGGCGCCCAGGTGTGCGCGGCGTTGAATGTGGCACATGGCTATGACATCATTCACCGCGACATCAAGCCGCACAATATCATGATCCAGCCTGACGGCAACGCCAAGGTCATGGATTTTGGTATTGCGCGCGCCAACGATGCTAACATGACCCAAACCGGCAGTGTGCTGGGAACGGCCTACTATGTCTCCCCTGAGCAGGCCCAGGGCAAGGCCCTGACCCCTGCCACTGACATCTATTCATTGGGCATTGTGCTGTATGAGGCGGCAACGGGCAAGGTACCCTTTGACGGGCCTGATGCTGTGTCCATAGCCGTCAAGCAGGTTAATGAGCAACCTCGGCTTCCCCGCCGGATCAACCCCGACATTGATGCCGACCTTGGGGCCATTATCTTAAAGGCCATGCAAAAAAGGCCGGGGGATCGCTTTAGTACCGCTGAACAGATGCGCCAGGCCCTGCTAAAATACCTCAACGGTCAGCCCCTGGGCACGATTGATTCAAACGCCCGCACCCGTGTTATCAGCACACCGGCCGTGATTCCCGTTGCCGAGGCCACAGCGGTAATGCCCAAACTGACAACGCCGGGCACCATAACCAAAATAGGTAATCCCTCGTCAGGTCAAAGCCAGCCAAAGCGCAATTCCAAGACACCTTGGATTGTGGCCCTGGTAAGCATACTGGCCGTTGCGGCGATAGGCATTGTGCTGTATTTTGTGTTTTTTCCCCTTCAAGAACCGCAAACTGAGGTACCAAAGATCGTGGGCATGAACCAGGATCAGGCAAATCAGGCATTGCGTAGCGCCGGTTTGGAACTGGGCGATGTGCGTGAGGAAACGTCGCCGTCAGTAGCGATTGGCTATATCATCACACAAAATCCTGCTGCCGGTGCCAAGGTCACGCAAGGTGGCAAGGTGGACATCGTGCTTTCCAGGGGCACCGGCAGTGTGGTGGTGCCAGATTTGACAGGCCGCTCGCCCGCCGAGGCTGAAGCAGAACTCAAAGCCCTGAATCTCAGCTACACAGCCGGAAGCTCACGCCCAGATGCCAGCATCGCGAAGGGCCTTATCTGCGCGCAAAGCCCTGCGGCTGAAAACCAGGTAGCCGAAGGCACCTCCGTTATCTGCGACATTTCAACTGGTCCGGAAACCGCACTGATTTCCAATGTCTACGGGATGACCAAAGACAACGCTGCAAATCTCCTGACCACCACCGGCTTTAAGGTTGCCTATGCAGAGGACGTATATTCATCGGCCGTAGACGCTGGTCAGGTAGTGAGCCAGGACAAAAGCGGCGAGGCTGTCAAGGGTACAACCGTCACGTTAACTATTTCCAAGGGTCCGGAGCCTGCGCCGGAGGTCAAGGTAACAGTACCCAATATCGTAGGCATGGACGTTAACGCGGCCAGCAACGCGCTGTCCAGCCAAGGCCTGAGCTTGGACTATACCGGCAGTGCCGCTGGCAAAATAGTGAAGTCGCAAGATCCCAAGCCAAACACCAGTGTGCTGCCGGGAAGCACGGTAAAGGTTATCTTTGAGGGCAGCGACAATCCAAGCGGAAGCGGCACCCAAACCGGCGGCAGCGGCTCCACGCCTTAAGTGAGCAGCGCTTTGATTGCATCGCTTTTCGATGGTGGCGTGTGAGAGATTTGCTGGCCCTATGATGTAAAACGATACACTTCATACCCTGCGTTGGGGTCATAAAGCGCATTTTTGAGATGAGTTTGCACAAATTCTTTATAGGTGCTTGCGGTCGAGCGCGGGAGCCTATAGGTAACAGTTACAACAGGCTTTTCTGGGATGGGAGGATCTCTATAGCCTTCCGCCCAAAATCCGTAATAAAACCCATCTGCATTAAATATGGTAGCGTTTGATGACCCAATAAAAGCTGCGTACCAAAGCCCTTTGATATTTTCTCTGAGAGTTAGATGGTTCTCTACCACATAGTCAGCTTCGCCTATCAGCCGGGATGCCTCCGCATGGTACACAAACAGGTCTTTGCCAGCGTATGATGGCATATTGGCTATAGACCAATAGTGCTTATTGCTATAGGAAGTCTCGCCGTTTTCAAGGTAGGAACTGGCGGCTGGGCTGCCATTGAAGGCTCCTGACGCATATTCGACGTCCAGCACCGTGCGCAAAGCCGCCATGTGGTTTCTTGCCTGAACGATATATTCCTCATCCTGCGCCTTTTGTATGTATCCCGTAAGAGCAGGGATGGCGATAGCAAGCAGGATACCTAAGATAACGATGACGACTATCAGTTCGACAAGGGTAAAGCCACTTCGTCTTTGTGTGGCCCCTCGCACAGAGGGCATCCGGTGAGTTTCGCAGACCGAGGAGCCCTGTTGATAGACCGCAGGAGTAGCATCGCCGCCAAGGCGACGAGGTCGCAGAGTGTTTGAGCCGGCGCCCTCTGTGCGAGGGGCCCATGCGGCGATAGTTCCCGTAACGTTTTTCTTGCCGGAACCTAAATCTGGGTACAAAAAACCGCCTGGCGCATAAGCCTGGGCGGCATCTTTGGCGCGTACACTCGCGCCCTCATAGGTGTTGGTGGACTGAAGGAGAACTAAGCTATGAGCCCCCCCCCCCCCGGCGAAATTTGTGACATTATTTGCTCCTTTCAGATAGCCTGCTTTGGTGCCTGCTTTGGCAGTGCCTGTCTTGCCTGCTTTTTCTAACAGCGCATAGTGTAACACAAGCGCGGGGGTGTGTCGCGAAGCACAAGCCCTGGTTATCTGTCATTCTTTTCTTCCCAGGAGTTGTTGTGTGGTCCAGGGCGTTTTGTTTACGCCACAATCTTCAATGAGCCCGTCTCTTGTGTAAACCCACACCTGTGTCCTATCTCTTTGGATGTAGGCATATACATCACTCCCTTCTCTGTGGACTCCTATGTACTTACTTGCATCTTTGGTCATATTCTCTAAGAAAGCCCTGTTAGCTGGGGTATCTATCCTGTACTTAGATGTACCGGGCTGCTCTTCTGCCTTGGTATCCCACCTTTGTTCTGTCCTGTTTTTCTGGTCTGCCTCAGCTTTTTGTATCGCCTCAGTGAGATCAGGGTCATCAGGGGTGGTTTCTTGCAGTTGCTGTAAAGCCGCGCCCAGGCCAAAGCCAAACTCATGGACGTATTTTTGTGTGAAGGCCCTTGTTGCCCTCAATACCTCTTCTTTGTCCATATCCCCAGAAATACCCTCTTCTTTCAATATCTCAAGCCAGTCAATCCAGTAGGCTTGATCAAAAGATACCGTGTTATCCATCGGAGCCATAAACGTCAGCAAAGATCCCAAATCAAAGGATCTGAACTCTCCACCAAGTCCATAAACGTGCTGATATTTTTCTAAGAGGTAATAGGCTGCATCGTAGGCCTGCTTTGCCGTTATCATTTTCTTTCCTGAAGTTGTTTTGTTATCCGGGGTAGTTTTGTTCACACCACAATCCCAAATGAGCCCGTTTCTTGCAGCAACCCATACCTGTGTTCCGTCTCTTTGGATGTAGGCATATACTTCACCCTCTGGCCTTGCTGGAGGGTTGCTTGCATCTTTGATAGCATCTTCCAGAGAAATCTCGGTAGCTGGAGTATCTGCTCTGTGCTCACTATCAACTTTCATGAGGGTCGGTGCCTTATCGGTAAGCACGTCTAATGTTGTGTCCACATCATCGCAGATGCATATATGCATGAGATTGTCTGTGGGCATGGTGCCTGAAACCTGTTCTTCAAAGTACTTGATATATTCAGAGTTTTCAACCATAAAAAGACTGGTGTTCCAAATCACATGTGGTGTATGTCTGCGAAAGTCATAGAACCTACCAATGGAAGCATTCTCAACGGCATAGCGCATATCATAAACTCTATCAAAAACAAGGTGGTATCTGTCTTTTGCTTTTGTCTCAAACAAAACAGTAAATTCCCGGTCTGCGCCTGAAATCAGCTCAATCATATGTATATCAACGGCAATGTCCACGGCGCTTAATCTTTCCATAGAGACCTCTCTTTTCTTTTTTCTGTCCGGCCTTGCTCTTAGCCCACCAGAGAGATGGTAGAGGGCATGGCTTTGTCCCCTGCGCGGCCTTTTTCCACATCTTCGCTCCACCTTGGTACCCCTTAGGACACGCGAACCCTATTCACCTGAGGTGAGAGTAGCCTCAAAAAGCCGGTATATAGCATAGTCTCCTAGCTCATAGATATACTCTTTAGACTCATCAATTAATTTGTCTCTGTGTGCTGCAAACTCCAACAGTTCTCCTATAGTAGAAAAAAGCCCGTTTTCATTTAGCTTGATGTCCCAAAATTGAGGGATTCTCCGGGTAATGATATCTTCATACACACACGAATAATAATCTGTTGCGCTTGGATAGGCGTAGTCATAGCCAAGAAATTTTTTTGAAAAGCTAATGTCTTGTGAAAGGATGGGCAGTTTTTTATCCGTCTCACAAAAGAGCAGGCGGTAGGGTATGTCAAGAAACTCTGATGTTTTGATATACCGCTCAAGGAAATCGAGGTCTGTACAGACCTCGATATACCTGTCGTCAATTTCAGGTGAGATGAACTTGTTGTCATAGTAGTCATAGAAGTCTATCCCAATCTCCAGGTAATCCAGATACCAGTTGTCTCCCTCAACGCCCCTGTAGGCATCCTTATGCTGTTTTTGCAGGATAAACCCGTTTTGGTAGAGTTCAACCAAAACTATGTCCTTTCTCTTGTATAAGCTATAGCGCTTCTCAGAGTTTGTAAAGAGCAGAATCAATAAAGCCTCCACGTCCAATGAGTTGCCTGAGTATGTCTTCTATCATCTCATCTAAGGTAATATCAAGGATGCGAAAATCAGTGTCATATTCTTCTGTCACAAAGATGTGTATATGCTCAGGCTGTAGCTTTTCCATTACGCATTTGATTAGCGTTTTCAATCTTTGCAGGTTCTCGGCCCTTATCTTATTGAAGGTATCTCTGTCCTCACCGTTTGGAAACAGCTCTTCATGAGAATAGAGTGAATATGGCTCCAGCAGGTCACCACCGTTACATGCATACGGATTGCCCGCGATAAGAAAAGTGCTGTTTTGGTAGGGCGACGGATTTTCATGTAACATCTGTAAAACATCTGGGCAAGCATCAAAATCAACTTCATCGTTAAGCCAAACACAAGCGTCAAGTTCTTCTGCCTTTGCCTTGACGGCAGAGACTTTATCACGCTTGATCTTGTTGAGGAAAAAATCACCACAGAGCACATAGCTCATAGCATTCCTCTCTTGAAGGTAGATTGGTGT
>JAITRZ010000069.1 GCA_031288185.1 Coriobacteriales bacterium | reverse complement strand
CCGTGCGCCTACGCTTACGCGGCCGCTCTGGTCGGTGCCTCTTCGGGCTCGGCCAATTTCGACAACGTGTACTACATGGTCGGCGTCCGCCCCGCTTTTCGTATGAATCTGTCATAGAGGGGAACAAGATAGAAAAGGGGTCGGTAAATAAGACGAAACGGTTCATCTGTCTGGCAACCAGGCAGATGAACCGCCCTCTTTTGCCTCCCATGCGTCCCGTGTGCGTCCCTATGCGCTTATGCTACACTATGCGCTGTTAGAAAAAGCAGGTAAGCAAGGCACCACCAAAGCAGGCACCACCAAGACAGGCAATCTGAAAGGAGCAAATCATGTCACAAATTTCGCCGGGGTGGGGGGGCTCATAGCTTAGCTCTTCTCCCATCCACCAACACCTATGAGGGCGCGAATGCACGCGCCAAAGATGCCGCCCAGGCTTATGTGCCCGGCGGTTTTTTGTTCTCAGAAATAGCACAAATGCGAACACAAGAAACACCGGCCGCGTGGGCTCCTCGCACAGAGGGCACTGCCCCTGGTGCTGGTTTAAGCCGCACATGGGCCCCACGCACAGGGGGCGCCGGCTCAAACAGTCCTCGACCTCGTCGCCTCGATAACGTTGCGTGCCAATCCCCCTCAGTTCATCACCAGGGCTCCTCGGCCCGTGGAACTCACCAGACACCCCCTGTGCGAGGGGCTGCACAAGACCCACCACAAATACATAGACAAACTAACCCTAAGGGTTTTACTCTCGTAGAACTGATAGTTGTTATCGTTATCTTAGGCATCCTGCTTGCCATCGCCATTCCCGCGCTTACGGGGTATATTGACAAGGCGGAGGACAAGCAGTACATAGCCGAAGCCACAGATGCTGCGGCTGCCTGTCGCAGCGTGGCTAATGAAGCCTACGCTGAAGGCACGTTTGGCGCGGGCCTTCCCGCGCCCCCCGATCCCTACGCCAACTATCTGACCGATGGAGACCCCGCTTATTTTCTGTATCCTTCTTTGAAATTTTTCAAGCCATCCGTCGTATATGCGTATGACACAATCCCAGGGTGGAGTGGGAGCAGCACACCACCTACAACTTCACCTTTTATAGTAAAGGCCGCAGAACTGATGGGAACCACTGTGGGAAATCTGATAACAGAGCCTGGCTATTGGGACATGTGCTATCTGGCGCCCAAGTTGTCTGAGTACCACTTCTTTAATGCTCCAGCATGGCAGTATCTCTACTTTCCTGAAGGTGACCATGCAACCATTGCCAATCCCAGTACCGGAGATCCCATACTAGCGGTCACCTATGGGATCGATGGCATTCCTGATACGATGAAAACGTGGAATCAATATGCGATAGCGCGCATAAATGCCACCTTTAACAGCGATGTGGGATACCGTGTATACCATATAACCAGGTAACCAGAAACCGGCATCCTACATAAGTGCTCCACCAACTGATGGTGCATACGGCACCGTTATTGGGGAGGCTCATGCTGATATGATGGCTGCCTTACCGGCGTAGTGGTGGACAATAAACTAAATCAGGCTAAAATTACAGGGAACCGCCAAGGAGGCGCACGTACCTTTCAAGTTGTTCATTGGCAATCTGCGCTGTGTGCCAACCTGGGTGGCTAGGGCAAAAAGGAATATGCTGCCGCCCGGATTTGATGCTAAACTGTTAACGTCAAACGATTGGCCAAAAACCGGGGAGGGATGCGATTATGGGAACCTTGCAAGGCGTTGCGGATACCCTGTTCATTCCGTTGGAAGCGCGCATTTTTGTATCAAAGAAATTTCCTGAATATTTCTACGACGCGAAGGCCCTGTCGTTAGAAGAATATATCCCTGATAACAGCATACAAAAGAAGTCCTCTGAATACGCAATGCTGGCTTCTGTTGCCCGGTATTACCACATGGATATGATAACCAGGGCCTTTATCGCACAGCATGAGCGCTGCAATATCGTTTATCTGGGAGCGGGTTTAGAGACGGCATATGATCGCCTGAGTGCGTCAGGCGCGCTATCAGGCGCGCTGTCAAACGCACCATCAGACGCGCTATCAGGCGCGCTCTCAGGCGCGCTGTCAAACGCACCATCAGACGCACCATCAGGCGCGTTGTTTTATGAGGTGGATTTGCCTGATGTTATCGCCGTGAGGCGTTTGGTATTGGGCGAGCGCCCCCATGAAACATTGATTGGTGGAGACCTCTTCAATCTAACCTGGGCATGCCCAGTTGATGCGGCCATCCCCACCCTGATACTCGCTTCCGGCGTTTTTCAGTATTTTACTAAGGATAAGGTCATAGGGTTTATCGATGACCTGCGCGCTACCTTTCAAAAAGCAGAACTGCTGTTTGACGCCACCAATGAAACGGGTATCAAATATGCCAACAGATATGTGCGCAAAACAGGCAATACCAATGCCCTCATGTATTTTTATGTCAATGATGCCGCAGAATTTGCGAACTCTACTAACACAATAATTCTGGAAGAACGGGTATTCTTTATGGACGCGCGCAGGATACTCTCAAAAAAGTTGGGCCTTTACACGCGCATTGCCATGAAGATTGTTGATGACAGAAAAAGAGCCATACTCATACACCTCGCGATTAATTAACAGGGTGACTGGGCGACCGTTTGGTTAGGAACGTGCGCCGCAACAGGGACGATGTGATAGCATGGTTTTAACAGTCGAGAGGATACAATCAGATGCCACATACTGCGGGCAACCGCGATTTTGTGCCCCTGCTGCTTGGTGGCGACATCAATGTCTACAGTATGGCGCGGGCTTTTAATGAAGCCTATGATATGGTGTGCGCAGGCTTTGGCATGGCCAAAAGTGGTGTGTGTCTGGATTCCAGGATTCTTAATTATCGAAGCTGTGACAACGCTGATCAACCCTCAGTCTTGGCAAGCCTGCTCACCAACTTTGCTACGTCACACTCTGATCGCAAGGTGCTGCTGGTGCCCGTAGGAGACAACTATATCTGTTCTCTGGCAGCGATTCGCGACCGGCTTCCTTCCAATATCGTGGATTTTGGCATCACAACCGCTACCTTTGATATGCTAACCAATAAGGCCAGTTTTTATGATCTGTGCCAGCGCCACGGTCTACCCTGTCCGTCCACCCATGTGCTGGCTGGGCCCTGCGGTATTGGCCCAGAACTTGAGCGCCTGACCATTCCGCTGCCCTGGGTTATCAAGCCTGCTACGGGTGTGGACTATTGGCGGCATCCCTTCGAAGGACAGGAAAAGGTATACCGGGCACACACGCGTATTCAGGCCCAGGAACTGGCGGAAAGAATCTACGCCGCTGGCTATCCGGGCCCATTGGTTATCCAAGGGTATATTTGCGGTGATGACAGCAATATGTGGGTGCTCACCACCTACTCAAGTGCCGAAGGGCAGCTGCGCCTCAGTTGCATGGGTCAGGTGTTATTAGAAGAGCATACGCCCAAGGGTTTGGGCAACCACGCAGTGATAATCTCGCGCCAGGAGAGGGAAACCGAGCTGCGTATGCGTCAATTTTTGGAAGATATAGGGTACAGGGGCCCGGCCAACCTTGATTTCAAGTGGGACAAATCCACGGGCCGGTTGCTGGTTTTAGAATGCAATGTGCGTCAGGGACGCAGCAATTATTACGTGACCGCCAGTGGCGTCAATCTTGCCCGGCTCATCGCTGAGGATATGATTTATGGGCGCCGCAGTGCGTATCAGTCAGTCGATAGACCAACGCTGTGGCTGGTTGTGCCACGCCAGGTGGCCTTTGACCACACGCCCGCTGAGCCCTATCACGCCCAGATGCGCGCCCTGATTGCGCATGGGCGTGTGGTCAATCCGCTGCTCAATCCTGCCGATAACGGTCTCAAGCACCGTCTACGCGTACAAAGAGTCATGGCCACACAGCCGGATAAGTTCCAACGGTATTATCAACGGGAGCAGATGTGAATCGCTTAACTTGGGGAAGCAACGGCCGGGGTCGTGCAGGCCGCAGTGGCCATGACGGCCGTAACGGCCAAAGCCCTGGCAACCACAACCGCGCAGGCTCCGACGGCAACGACCGCCGCGTCATTCAGACCGCCTCCCGGCGAACCATTGGTGTGTTAGGCGGCATGGGCCCGGAGGCATCGGCATTGTTTTATCAGATGGTCACTCGGTGTACACGGGCTAAAAAAGACCAGGAACATATCGATCTGATACTGTATTCTCACGCCAGTACGCCTGATCGCAGTGCCAGCCTTCTTTCGGGCGCTCGTGAGGAGTTGCTAAAGGTGCTGGTGGACGGTGGCAGGCTTTTACAGGACGCGGGAGCTGAGGCACTGGCGCTGCCCTGCAACACAGCGCACGTCCTTTATGATGATTTGTGTAGCGAATTGGAGATTCCGATACTGAACATGGTAATGCTCGCGTCTGCTCGGGCACGCGAACTAAGTGGCGCCGGCGCCCGGGTGGCGGTGCTGGCTACCGATGGTACGATTGCGCACGGTATCTACCAGCAAGAACTGCGGCGCCAGGGTTTGGTGCCCTATCTGCCCAGCCCAGCATCCCAGACATTGTTGATGCGCGTTATCTACGGCTCAATCAAGGCCGGTCGCACCGTGCGCACGCAGCAGCTGATGCCCCTTGAAGAAGAACTGGCTCAAACTGATTGTGCCCTGGCCCTTTTGGCCTGCACCGAACTTTCGTTGCTGGCGCCAAAACTGATGGCCCGCGGTTCTTATCTGGACGCTCTATCAGTGTTGGCGCGAGCGACCGTAGAGTGCGGGGGTGGTGTCGTGCGGGCCCAGCGCGCTGTCAGCCCACGCGGGTTCCGGTCTTTCAAACCAACGGCTTTGGTCCCCGCCTCTGTCCCTGCCCTGAGTAGCCTGGACGATGGTGGTGGACAAGAGCGCGCCGGCGCGTCTGAGACTGACCAACACGGTTCTTCCGGCTTGGATGCTAGCGCTAACCCTCAGCAAGCCGCGAGCGCGTCTGGAGCCGATCGACCAGACCTTGCTGGCCCTGATGACCTCCCAGACTCTGCTGGCACCGATGCTGACATCCAAGCGGGGGAACGGCGGTGAACCAACCGCTTTCAGATGATCAAAGAGCGTTCAAGCGAGTGCATTTTGTGGGTGTAGCCGGCTCCGGCATGGCATCTATCGCCCTGGTTGCCCACTGCTGTGGCATCAAGGTGAGTGGATCGGATCTAAACGTGAGCAGCTATGTGCAACCCCTGTTGGATGCGGGCGTGCCGGTTATCTTTGAGCACAGTGCCGCCAATGTGTCTGACCCAGAACTTGAGCTTGTAGTTGTTTCTACGGCCATCCCTTCAACAAATCCAGAGCTCATTGCTGCCGCAGAGCGTGGGATTGAGGTTTGGCCACGGGCTCGGATGCTCGCCTATCTAGGGAAGGACAGGAAGGTGCTGGCGGTATCCGGCACTCACGGCAAGACCACCACCTCAGCTTTGTTAACCACGGCGCTTATAGAGCTGGGCGCTGATCCCAGCTTTCTGCTTGGTGGTATACCCACTGCCTTCGAGACAAGCGCCCGCTATCGTCCTGGCCCCTATATGGTTATGGAGGCTGACGAATCTGACGCTTCTTTTGTCTGGTTGAACCCGCAAGTGATAATCATTACAAACATCGAGGCTGACCACCTGGATCATTTTGAGAGCCTGGAAGACATCAAACGTTCCTTCCTGGCCTTTTTGGACAAACTGGCACCCGAAGGCATGGCCATAATCTGTGCGGATAGCGCCGGCCTTGAAGAACTGGTTGCCGCCAGCAACAAACCCTACATCACGTATGGTCGAAAGGCGGGGGCGGATGTTCAACTGGTTGTAGATGAAGGCAACGCATCGCAGCCACACGTGCTGTTTTCCTTATCGCGGCCCTTTGACAGGAGTAGTGAGAGTGACCAAGGCCCTCCCACGCCTGTCAGCGCGATTACGGGCTCCGTTGCAGAAGCGCTGGAACCTATGTCTTCTGTGAGCACAAGCGCCTCTTCCCTCACCACACGCCCAGATTCCTGCGCATTGTTAGGTAGTTCTGAGAACGCGGCAGAACCTGCTGATGCCGTTTCCTTGGAGCTGGGCGCGGCGCCGGGTATCCACAATTTGCTTAACGCTACGGCTGTTTTAGCCGCCCTAGATTGGCTGGGGTTTGATCGCCGTGCCGCCGCCCGCGCCTGCGTTGGCTTTGCGGGAGTGCATCGGCGCTTTGAGCATATTGGAATGGCTGCCGGCGTGCTGGTTGTGGATGACTACGGGCATCACCCTACTGAGGTAAGCGCCACCTTGGCTGCCGCTCAGGGCTTGGGTTTTACGCAGGTGCACCTGCTGTTTCAACCCCATCGCTATACTCGCACCCAGGCCTTTTTGCGTGAGTTTGCTGCGGCTTTTGATGATGCCGACAGCATCACGCTCATGGATATATACACGGCTGGCGAAGCGCCCATTGCTGGCATCGATTCCACCGTGCTTCTCAGAGCCATTAAGGCTCATAACCCTGGTGCTCGGGCGCGGCTTATCAGTAAGCGCGACAGCATTGCCGCCGCCATGGCTGATGTAGCCGCTTCCGGCAGCGTTATCATCACAATGGGAGCCGGCGACGTTACCCAGTTGGCTCCTCAGATACTAGCCGCTCTGCAGCATTGCCAAGGCCGGGCCAGCGCGACCGAGGAAGCTGTATGAGCGATGCTTTTTTGTGCGCCTGGCAGGAGTTAAGCCGCCAGCTAAAAGGCGAAGTGTTTAAGGATGAGCCGATGGCTCGCCATACCTCTTATCGCCTGGGCGGGCCAGCAGCATTGTATGTGGAATGCGCGACCCTGCGCGACCTCAGCGCCACTTTTGCGGTGCTTGGTGCCTACCAGCTGCCCTGGGCTATCTTGGGCAAGGGAAGCAACATCCTGGTTGCTGACCAAGGCTGGCGCGGTGCAGTACTAACCCTGACCGAGGAATTCAAACGCTTGCGGTTGCCCGATGAGCAAACGGTTGGCGGACGAGGAGAAGGAGCGCGCGACGCTACGGGGTGGATTGGTGATTTTGGGAATGGTGGGCGCGAGAAGGGCAGGCGGCACGTTGGCAACCATCGAGACGGCGCGCGCGGGATTGTCCCACCACCGTCCTCCTCCCAGCCATTCGGTGGCCGATATACCCACGGCCAACAATCCACTGCTGATACACAGGTTCCCGGTGGCCTGTTGGTAGCCGGCGCGGGCGTGCTACTCTCGACCCTGGTGCAGGCGGCTTTTAAGGGCGGTATCCGCGGCTTTGAGTTTGCCGTTGGTATCCCCGGCACTCTGGGCGGAGCCCTTGCCATGAATGCGGGCACGGCCAAGGAGTGGATAGGCAGCGTTGTGCGCTCGCTAACGGTCTATCGTTCTGGCAGCGGGCTGGCGCGCATTGAGGGTGATGAGCTTCCCTGGAATTATCGCCAAAGCGGACTGCCGGCCGCTGACATCATTTTGGAAGCCGAGCTATGGGCCACATCCGGACACACCGGTCAGATTCGCGCAAAAATGGAAGCGGCACTTAACCGACGCAAGCGCAGCCAGCCACTGACCAAGCCCTCTGCCGGCTCGATATTCAAAAATCCGCCGGATCAGTCTGCCGGCGCGCTCATTGATGCTCTTGGCCTTAAGGGTTTTACCATCGGTGGCGCTGAGGTATCTCCTTTGCACGCTAACTTCATTGTTACTAACGGATCAGCGACAGCTGCCGATGTCCTTGCTATAATCTTAATGATCAAACAGCGTGTGAAAGAGGCCTACGGTATTGAGCTCCAAAATGAAATCCGCTTCCTTGGCTTTGAAGGCTAAGAACAAAAGACGGCTTGACCTGCAAAAGGCCCACCGCCATTCTCCCCGTCAGGCAAAACCACACACCCCCAGGGTGCTTAAGACCGCGCCTGATGCCAAGCTGTCCGGTACATCTCACCGCAGGCAGGGTTCTTATCGTTCTGCGTCGGTTTGTCAGACAGCGGCGACAGGCAGCAGAAAACAAAACGGATCGTCTGCAAAACGGGACAACAAAAGACAGGGCGACATGGCCGTGGCGCGAAGCGGCCAAATATCACGCGGCCGGGGATCAAACGCTCAGGCTGCGGATAGAGAAAATTGGCCTGCTGCCCAACGCTATTCCAGCTCAGCCGGTACGGCCCGCACAGCGCGCAAGGGCGTGAGAAAGAGTGGCGTGCGGGTAAAATTGTTTATTATATTGATGATTTTTGTGCTGTTGGTGGGCGGCTGCATCGCGCTTTATCATTCACCCTTGTTTCCCTTAAGCGATGTAAGCGTTGTCGGCAATAACCGCCTGAGCAGCGATTATCTTGTGGAAGCGGCCGCAGTACCCGCAGACTCGACGTTTTTGCGCCTGGATACCGCGGGGATCAGCGAGCGTCTGACGCAGGAACCCTGGATACAAAATGTTGAATTAGAACGCGTTTTTCCCGGCGGCCTGATCATCAAGGTCACTGAACGACAGATAGCGGCTGTGGTGGATATTGTCCCAGAACGGGCTACCGAACAGACCGCCCATTGGGCAATTGCCTCCGATGGCATTTGGATTGCCCTGGCAGATAATCAAGAAGGACAGCGTGTTGCGCTCAGTACCGAGCAGTTAGCCGCCTTTACACGCATTAAGGATGTTTCACCTGCTGTACGCCCGGTTGCTGGTGCCAAAGAAACGGACGGTGGCGTTACAAACGCTCTGGCTGTTTTAGCGGGTTTTTCTCAGGAGATGCGGGAGATGGTAGCTTCAATCTCAGCGCCCGATGCCGTAAAAACTGCACTTACGTTAAGCAATAACGTTGGCGTCGCCTTTGGGGCGGCTGTGGATGTTGCGGCCAAAGAAGATGCTATCGCCACGCTGTTAGAAGAACATCAGGGCACTATCACCTACATTAACGTGCGCGTGGCCAACCGGGCCACCTATCGTTCTGCACAATAAGCCGCTGGCCGCAGAGCCTTGAACCTGCTTGGTGGCCCCCGGCTTTCCGTGACCTTGTGCGTGTGTCTGACAGAGAGGGCGGCGTTGGCTCATGTGTTGTTTTTGCGTTGTCCAAGTTCTCGGCTTGCGCGGCGTGGCTTGGGGAGGGGCGACGACCTTTGTGTTGCCCTTGCGTTGTCCAAGTTCTCGGCTTGCGCGGCGTAACAGAAGGGGAGGGGGGAATGTACACTCGCCTATCTCACTATCTGGCTGATGCCACGGCCGCTACCCGGTTGTTTCCACCGGTGTGCCCGCAGGGGTGCCCGCAGAGATAAGCAAAGTTTTAAGGAGGATTGTTTTGTCACATTCACGTACTCGCTCGTTGGTTTGGTGCGGCCTGTGCATCGCTCTTTTGGCGGTGGGTGCCTTCATCACGGTGCCCTTTGGCCCCATACCCTTTACCCTGCAAACCATGATACTTGGCATAATCGTCTGCCTGCTTGCTCCTTCTGAGATGATACTGGCGATAGGAGGCTATCTGTTGTTGGGCGTATTGGGATTTCCGCTGTTTGCTGGTATGAGAGGCGGCCTTGGCGTGCTCCTTGGTCCAACCGGTGGTTTTTTGCTGGGCTTTTTTGTAGCGGCGCTACTTATCGCCGCCTTGCGCCACCTAACTGCCACTCGTCTGGCCCGCGCAAACAGTCGCTGGCCGCGCTTGCGCCTGGACATCAGCAGTGTGGTTATCCTGAGCCTGGTTTCCTATGCCCTGGGCTGTGGTTGGTTTATGGTAGTGGCCGGTACGAGCTTGGAGGCTGCTCTGACCAGTTGTGTTGTTCCTTTCCTCATTCCTGACATCCTTAAAGCCCTGGCTGCCCTGGTTTGTGTGCAGCCCATACGCGCCGTTCTGGCCGCCCGCCCCAGTAACTCGCGCGCGGAATGGTGAGACGCTTACCAACCTCGGAGACACGGCACTGCTGCTTCTGTGCGCCACGCTGATTCAAGCGCTTTGATGACTACGCCAAACGCTTTCAGTGGCGCTGTCCCGCCCCCAAACTTTTACCTTGTGTTAGCATAGATTTTGGTTTTTTTAGGCATTAGTAAACATTTTTAAGCATCAGAAAACAGCTTTAATGGGCATCACCGTGAGGGAAGGGAA
>JAITRZ010000006.1 GCA_031288185.1 Coriobacteriales bacterium | reverse complement strand
AGCAGGTAAGCAAGGCAGCAAGACAAAGCACCACTAAGACACGCACTACCAAGACAGGCACCACAACAGGCAAGCTGAAAGGAGCAAATTATGTCACAAATTTCGCCGGGGGGGGGGGGCTCATAGCTTAGCTCTTCTCCCATCCACCAACACCTATGAGGGCGCGAGTGTACGCGCCAAAGATGCCGCCCAGGCCCCTGCGCCAGGCGGTTTTTTGTACCCAGATTTAGGTTCTGACAAGAAAAACGGTGCCAGGACTATCGTCGCATGGGCCCCTTACACAGAGGACACCGGCTCAAACAGTCCTCAACCTCGTCGCCTCAGTAGTGCAAACTTCCCTGCAACTCCTCAACCTGGCTCCTCGGCCTGCAAAACTCACCGGACGCCCCCTGTGCGAGGCGCCTCCCAAGACCCATCACACCTAACGGGCACTAAAGGCTTTACCTTAGTAGAACTCATTGTGGTGATAGTTATCTTAGGTATCCTACTCGCCATAGCCATACCCGCGCTTACAGGGTATATACAAAAGGCGAAGTGGGAAGGCATTGAACTTCAGGTCAAAACGCAGTTGAGCGCTTTTCAGACATTGGCAACAGAGCAAATCACAAAAGATGGCGGTATCGTAACGCATGTTGGCGTAGTGGGTAACTACAGCTCCGATGATCTGTTTTGGCAAATCGTATAATTTCCTCCTGCGGCAGACGGCAGTAAGTCAGGCGGCTATGAGTTTGGGCGGCTCACCGTTAAGGGGAATACAGAATATGCCAAACTTACAGGAGATATGAATAGTTTCACCGAAACCTATCCTAAACAATTTAGCGCGGCGTTTGTCGATGCATCCGGTGCCATCAAAAGATACACCTACGCCGACCGGTTGTTTTTTGGTAATTACAATGATACTTATCCGGGTCGAAGCGATATTCTATTTGTAGAGTATTTCGCTGATGTCGATTCCGCAGACCCAGTCACTCAGGCAAATCTAAATTATGCGACCACTGTTGAGAAAAAACCGGATATTCAAAGCGGATTCACTATATATCATGGTATCTATAATGGCACCAGTGTCGTTTTCGCAAAGCTCAATTAATCAAGGCAATTAATCAAGACAAGAGAGACGGCTCTACATACCGTCACCTATCTTGACGGAGCAAGGTAAATATGCTAGCATAGTAGTATGCAGCCAGTCCAGCAACTCACACAAACACCCTTTCACGCTAGCCGCTGGCCGTCGCTGGCCTCCGGATTGCTTGAACTGGTCTGGCCAACACGCTGCGTGGGTTGCGAGACACCCGGTCAGCTGCTGTGCGAGCGCTGCAATGGCAGTATCGCGCGCATTGAGATTGCCAACGCCTGCCCACGTTGTGGAGCGCCCCATGGCCGCCTGATATGTACGGAATGTTGTGCATCTGAAAGTTCGCCTCCCTTCAGCTTTGCCCGGGCAGCCTGCGCGATGGAGATGGGGCCTGTCGCTGGCAGGATGGTTGTAGTGTATAAGGATGGTGACGAACGGCGCCTGGCCAACTACTGCGCGGCTGAGCTGCTGGCAGCGATTCCCCCCTCCTGGTGGCAGTGGGCAGATTGTCTTACCTGGATACCTTCTGACAAACGCAGCCTGCGGCGTCGGGGATTTTCTCCCATACGACTGATCGCTCATAAACTATCTGCCCTGGTTGAAGTGCCCGCGCAGGCCCTGCTTAAAAAGTCTCCAACCAAAGACCAGCGTCATCTGGGGCGCAGTGGGCGCCGCGCCAATCTACTCGGATGCTTTTCTTTGCTTGATGCGACCGAGCGTCCTTTTCCTGGGGGATCAGGCCGGAGCCTGTCTCTTGAAACCGCGCGTTGCGGTTCTGGGCATTCTCTGCCTGACAAGGTAGTGCTGATTGATGATGTCTTTACCACCGGCGCCACTTTGGATAGTGCCGCCGCTCAACTTTGTGAAGGCGGTGTGAGCGAAGTGCGCGTAGCAACGCTTGTTCGTGTCTGGTGACCTGCCATCCTCCCTTTTTGCGTGCACACCTTTTTTATTTTGTCGCAGGCAGCGTCTTGATGTACAAGCCCCTCCTTTCTGTGCGCACGCCTTTCTCTGCGTTTACCGCTCCATCTGTTTTCCTCTGCCATCCCCACGTTGGGAACCGTCATCTGAACGGAGGCGCTACCCCTATCAGTTAACACACAGGAACTCTCCTTCGACCGACTGTCTTGGTGTCAGTTCTGCTAAAATCAGTAGCGTCCCTCCGGGTCTGTGGTTGCGGGGCACCAAAGCGCTGTGTGCGCAAAGGGATGCCCTTAGTCCAAGGCAGCTGCGGCCGAAAGGATCCACGTAAGCAAGATTTATTGTGAGCATGGCGCGGCTTAGGTGTAAGACATACCGCCCAGTTAACCAAAAGACGTCCGTCTTGCGGGCGAGAGAGCCAGTAGTGCGATGGTATCAAGCGAACGTTCCCGTATGCGAGTGTGGGGCCAAAGACCAGGTCAGCCGGAGGGACCTGGGGGTGCCTAAATTTTAGAAATAAGGAGCGAGTTCTGATGAGCAACAATGCACATAAATCATGTTCCACGTCGCACCGTGTGGCCTCCTGGCGTCATGTTCTGGCGCTTTTGCTGGCAGGCGCTCTGTTGGTGTTGTCAAGTGGGTGTGCCGCGATAACAGGTTCTAAAGAATTGAAGTTGGAGCCGCAGGTGTCCACGCCAACCATCGCTACTGAAGGCGTGCTTAAGATTGGCGTAGACTCTAGCCACGCTCCCTTTGCTGGCATCTCTAAAGGCAAACTGGTGGGCATTGATGTGGACATCGCCTCAACGCTGGCATTGCAACTGGGCCTGAAGGCAGAACTTGTGGACATCGCTGGTAAAAGCGCCGACACCCTGCTCAACAACCAGGATGTTGACATTGTCATGGATGTAGAGCAAACCGGCGGTTCTATCATCCAGGGCATTCAGGTGGGTCCGTATCTTCAAAGCGGCCCGGCGCTGTTTTCTATTATCAAATCCAATACTGTGCCCACCGTGGACACGCGGACGATGGCCGGCATAAAAATTGCTGCTCAAAATAACTCATTATCTGCCTGGGCTCTGGACGAGCTGGTAGGCAAGGGCACTGCGGATCCTAAAAACAGTCTGGAGCAGGTTTTTGAGAGTGTGGCCGACGGCACTGTCACCTACGGAGCCGCTGACGCGATAGTTGGTTCCTACCTGGCCCTTGATTATGCCGATATAGCTTGCATCAAGATGTTGGGCACGCCCATTGGCGTTTATATTGGGGTGGGCAAAAACAATTCCTCTCTTGCCGAGCCGCTGACCGTTGCCCTGCGTACCATCCGTGACAATGGTGAGTTGGAGATAGTGTTGGCCAAATGGCTAGGGAGGGTCTCTGCCCAGGTGGTGATGGGTTCGCAGGCGGTGGTTTCTCAAGATACCACCAATCCTGCCGTGTCTTTGCCTGAGGGCGAGATCGATACGGGCGAGGATTTACCCGATCCGGCCAATGCCGGCGGTGTTTAGCACCCTGCATGTTCTCCTGACTGGTTGTCAGGCGCAATAATCACGTCCGTTTGTTTGTCCCTAGCGTGAGTTTCAGACTTTATTGAGTCAGCTTTCCATAATACGAGGTAGACAGGCTTTCTCCTCGGGCAGATCGTAGTGCAAACTCTCAAAGACTCAAAACTATCCCCCACAGCTTTTCTTGCAGCGGACTCATGTCCT
>JAITRZ010000072.1 GCA_031288185.1 Coriobacteriales bacterium | reverse complement strand
CAAGCTGCTGCTCGTAGTCGCCTTGGCGACTATTGGTATCATCTTAGGCGGACGCTTGGGCTATGTGCTTTTTTACGACTTGGCTTATTATTCTGCTCACCCAGAGAAGATACTGGCCTTTGCCGAAGGTGGCATGTCGTTTCATGGTGGCGTTATCGGTATGGCCATGGCCATACCAGCGGCCTCTTGGCTGAGCGGGATACCGCTTCTGACCTTGGGCGACCTGGCTGTCATCACTGCTCCTGTGGGCATCTTTCTCGTTCGCTGCGCAAATTTCATCAACGGTGAGCTTTGGGGCTCAGTGACCACCCTGCCTTGGGGCGTGGTGTTTAATGGTGGCGGATTCTTGCCCCGCCATCCCACACAGCTTTATGAGGCGCTGCTTGAAGGTGCCGTAATGTTTTTCGTGCTTTATTCGTTAGCTTGTAAAAATCCGCCACTGGCACGCGGCACATTTGTCGGCATCTTCATGGTACTCTATGGCAGTTTCCGCATAGCTGTCGAATTCGTTCGTCAACCAGATGCCCATATTGGCTATCTTGCTGGTGGTTGGCTGACCATGGGCATAGTGCTGAGCATACCGCTGATTATCGCTGGTGCTGGTTTTCTGCTGTTCGCGCATTTCAAGAAGTTGCCACAGGTGGGTGTTTGCGATGCGAATGCATTGCCGGGTCAAATTCTGCGCTGATAGGAAAAACCGGCCAAGTAGCAAAATGGGAATTGAGCCATCACCTTGGAAGGCCGTAAACTTCGAAAATGCCTGAACATCGAGTTAAACATATTGGGTAATGAGGACGAGCTGAGAAGTCTTTAAAAGACGACTTGCGTATGCGCAATGCACACAAAAACTCCCACGCAAAAGACACAGACGACATGGCCTTACCAGTAAGCGAGTACGTGCAGTTAGGCAAGGGGCATGGCCGCATTGAGCGCAGGACGTATTACGCCTGTAACACCATCCAATCGCTAGATGCCAAGATGCGGCCTGAGGTAAAGGGCGCCGGCATGGTCATTCGTGAAAGATGTCCCATCCGCAAAGATGCGCAAGACGAGATTGTGCTGGGGCCTGCAACCACCGAATGCGCGACCTATGTCTTGAGCCGTCCGATGGATGCTTGTGAGTTTGCCTGTCATGCAAGGGGCCACTGGGGCATAGAAAACAGCCTGCACTGACGACCAGCGAGTGCTTGGTGGCTGCGCATGTGGCAGTTGTCAACCCGGTATGAATTGGTCGAAAGAGACTTTGCGATTGCCCTGAAAACTGGCTGGTGGGGGTTGACATACTTGCAATAATCTATTATAAGATATACCTTGTTATTAGACGTAATCAACTAGTTGAAAGGTCAGGAGGAACTATGAACGTGGGCACGCATGACAAGCAGAATGAAAATTTGGACAAGGGCTTTGGCAACGACAAGGGCGAAGGCTCCGGCGGTAACAACAACGCCAACGCCAACGGCAAACGGATGAACCGGCGCAACTTTCTGGGCCTGGCTGCCGCAGTTGGAACAGGAGCGCTTGCCACAGGTGCGCTCAGCGCCTGTTCCAGTGGACAATCACCTGCCTCGGCACCTGAAACAAAGGTTCTCGATCTTACCAACTGGGATTCGATTCTTGAGGCAGCCAGGGGCACTGAGGTGCACTACTGGTCATGGGCAGGCAGCGATGTCATATCCGGCTGGTATAACAATAATCTGGCTAATTACCTCAAGGAGAATTACGACGTTACCTTGAAGCTAACGGGCGTGGCTGACACCGTGGACACGGTCACCCAGATATCATCGGAGATGCAGGCGGGCATTGCAGAAGGCAGCGTTGATTTTCTTTGGGTCAATGGGGAGAATTTTTATACTCTGATGCAAGCCAACTATCTCTACGGGCCTTTTACCCAGGCTTTACCAATGAATAAGCTGCTTGACCCGCTAAACACCAACAATATCTACGACACTGCCGTTCAGATATACGGCCATGAGGCATCATGGCAATCTATCTATATGGTCTTTACCGTCGATAGTGCCAAGGTCGATTTCATACCAAAGAACACCGATGAGTTTTTGGAGTTTTGCAAAAAATATCCGGGCAAGGTAACCTACCCGGACGTCTTTGATTATGCAGGCTCAACCATTATCTCGATATTCTTTGCCAATATCCTTAAAGAGGAAGACTACATGAAAGTGGCCTTAGACATGGAGCTTAGCAAGGAGGAGCTCAAAAACCTGCTTGAGCCGGGTCTGCGCTATCTGCGCGACCTTAATCCCTATCTTTGGAGCGAGGGTAAGACCTTCCCATCCAATTCGCAGGGGTACAGTCAGATGTTTTCTGACGGTGAACTTGTTTTGGGCATGTCGACCAATAATCCAAAGCCTCAGGTGGACAAGGGCATCTTCCCGGCAAGCACCAGGAGTTTTATCCTTGAGAAGACCATCCAGGCGTTCTACTATCTGGCCATTCCCAAAAACGCCACAAATAAGGCTGCCGCCATGGTGGCCATTAATGCCATGGGTATGCCAGATTTACAGGCCTCAGATTTTGAGGTGAACGGTTTTGTGCCGGTGGTGGACAGCACTCGCCTGACCGAAGAGGAACAAGCGATGTTCGACCGTATCGACATCGGCGAACACTGGGTTCCCGTCAGCGAGATGGAAGGCAGAACCCTGCCGTTGCCCAGCGGCCGCAACATCGACGTGATAACCGAGATCTGGCGTGAAGAAGTTGTTGGCAAGACAAACTAATCTCATGGCAGATCAGATTTCACAATACTATCAGGAGCTGGCGTCGCAGCCGGATCTTTACGAGCTCGGCCTGCTCAACGCCACAGAAGAACCCATCCCGCGCCACGCCCGCCTTATTCGCGACGAGCTTGTGGCACCGCTACGCCAAGCCGCCTTTGATGGCAAAGCTGCGAAGACTGCAAAAGCGGCCCGCCCCATGAGGAGCTTCTACGGTTTTTACACCCCGTTGCCCAGTGTCCTTAGCGGCTGTAAGGTTTTACTGCTTGGTTGTGGAACCGGCCGTGATGCCTTTATTGCCAGCAAATTGGTAGGAGCTCACGGGTCTGTTTTGGCTGTGGACACCGATGCCGCAAACATCAAAACAGCCAGATCCTATTCACAGGAGCAGATGGAGCTATTTGGCCGCAAGCACGCCAACATCCAATTTTCCTGTGGCTACCCGGAGGATATGGCTTCATTTGACGCGAAAGACCGTTCCTTTGATGTTGTCCTTCTTAACTATTCATTTAATCTGGCCCTGGATAAGAAGCGCGTGATAAGCGAGGTGTGGCGAGTGCTGCGCTTTGGTGGTGAGCTTTACCTGGGCGCGCTGTTTGCCAATTGCCGGATGAGCACTACCTATCTAAACGACCATCAAGTGCGCAACAGAGTTGTGCGCGGTGCTGTCTACCTGGAGGATTTTCGTCGCTGGCTGCGCGCCGCCGGTTGGGAGAGCTTTCGGTATATGGAGAAACGCCGCGTGGTTATCCAGGATAAGCATCAGGCGAAGGAGCTTGAGGGGGTCGATCTAACCTTTAGGGTGATAAGGGCCTTTAAGCTGGATAACCTCGAAGACCTTTGTGAAAACTACGGGCAATCAGCCGAATATCTGGGCACAATGCCCGGCTTTAACCAGTTCTTTGATTTAGATGACAAGCATCGCTTTTATGTCGATAAGCCCATCCGCGTCTGCGGTAACACCTGCGCCCTTGTAGAAAACACACGCTTCGCTCAGCATTTTCGTATCCAGGGTAACCGCCAAAACAGACATTTTGGTCTTTATACCTACTGTCCCTATTGTGGTTTTGGTAAGGACGAAGACGACATCATCGAGTATCTGGAGGAAGGCAAAGAAGTCTGCACCGATTGCAGCCATAAGGCCTTCTGCACCGTAGATGGACATTGCCAGCATGAGGGCTAGGGAGGCGCGCTTTGATGTCCGCAGCTCAGACGCTCTCCCGGATATGCGTTCAGGCACACGTCCGAGCATCCGCCCAAAGAGCACTCGCCTGAAAAGCGTTCTCCCACCAGGCCTGCGTCTGAGTCGTAAAACCAGACGCAAACTGGTGCCCTATCTGCTGTTTTTTCCAGCGGCCATCCTGCTCTTCTTCTTTGTTTTTGGCATGATTAACGGGGTGCTTCAGGGTTTTGGCATCGCCCCATTTCTGGGTAAGTATGACCTCACGCTGGATTATTACATCCAGGCGTTGACAAAAAGCGAACTCTCCATCTCGATTCTCTTTAGCCTTTATCTGGCGGTGCTGGCTACCTTGGGGGCAGCCATTTTGGGGATAGTGCTTTCTGCGGCTATCTGCAAGCTGGGCGCCGGTCGCAAAATCCGTCTCTTTGGCGTGCAGATGCCTATGATGGTGGCACATTCGGTGGTGGTTCTCTGCCTGCTCACCATCTTCTCATCGTCGGGACTTTTAGCCAGGTTTCTCTTTGAGCTTGGTCTTATCACAGAGCCGAGTGACATGCCCTCAGTGCTCGGCGCGCCCAGCGGCTGGGGTATCATCCTTACCTATATCTGGCGCGAGGTGCCTTTTATCGCCTTTTGCACTATCACTATTATGGCGCATATCGGCGACCGCTACGGCGAAGCGGCGGCTGTCCTGGGCGCTAATTCGATAAAAACCTTCTTTACCGTCACCCTGCCGCTTTGTAAAAGCGCCATAATAAAGGCATCGCTTGTGGTATTTGCCTATGTGTTTGGTTCCTATGAAGTGGCGGCACTGCTGGGCCCGACCCTCCCCAAGGCATTGCCGGTGCTGGCCTATTACCAGTTTAAACTGGTCGACATTACCAATCGCTGCTTGGCCATGGCCCTTAATGGCATCACGATAGCCATCTGCATGGTAGTGGTGATTATTTACTTTATCACCCTTTGGCATGAAAGGAGGGAAGGGCAGTGGACTCAGGCCAGGACGGGCGAGACAAACAAAGAATAAATGCTGAAATTATAAGCACAATTTGCGCGACCGGCCAGGGGGTAGCCAAGCAGGACACGGCAAGGAGAAACGCGACCGGGCAACCCGCCAGGCGGCAAAAAAAACTCCTGCACAGGGGCCAGCGCAAGCCTCGACATGGGTGCAAACGGGGATACCAACGTGAATATCGGCGTGCTTCAATCATCTTTTGTATTGTCTACTTCACGTGTATCTTTTTGCCGCTTGTTCTGATTTTGGTCTGGTCACTCACCAACGTCTGGCCATGGCCCAACCTGCTGCCTGAGCGGCTTTCACTGCGAGCGTTCACGCAGGTTTATACCAGCGGCGCTAACTTTTTATCGGCATTGTTCTTGACCGTAACCATTGGCATAGCGGTATCACTGCTGACAGTTTTTGCTGCCACTTTGGCTGCCCGTGCTCTTGTACTGCATGTCTTTCGCGGTCGCGAGGTCTTTCGCTTTGCAACGATTCTGCCCTTTTTGGTTCCGCAGACGGTTTTTGCCATGGGCATTCAGGTACTGTTCTTTAAGCTCGGCCTCGCCAATACTGTTTCGGGCGTGATCATCGCCCACTGCGTGGTGGCGTTGCCCTATGCAGCAACCATCATGGTTGACGTTACTCAAGCCGCCGGCACTCATCTTGAAGAACAGGCCAGGGTCATGGGCGCGAGCAGCTTTAATATGGCCAGATTTGTTACCCTTCCGGTACTGTTACCGGGAATCCTTTCGGCGGCATCACTTTCTTACATCATCTCCATTGGCAACTATTTTGTAACACTGCTCATTGGTGGCGGCAATGTGTCCACCGTGATGACCATCATGTTTCCCTTTCTCGCAAGTGAGGATCGGGCGATAGCTGGCGTTTACGTGGTTTCCTTTCTGGCGGTTACGCTGCTGGTGTTTCTGGCATTTGAGATGATTCTTGGGCGGCTGGGAGTGAGAGAGCGAAAGAGTCTTTTTGGGGGATGACATGAGCCTGTTGGTGCAAAATATCAGTTTGACCCTTGGGAAAAAGCGCATCCTTCGCGATGTCAGTTTTACGTTAGCGGATGGTGAATTCCTGTCGCTTTTGGGAGCCAGCGGCGCGGGTAAAAGCACAACGCTCAAGGTCATCGCTGGGCTGCTTGAACAGGATAGCGGTCATCTGCTGCTAGGCGGTGAAATGCTGGATGACGTGCCGCCGTATCAAAGAAAACTGGCTGTGGTGTTTCAGGATATTCGCCTGTTTCCCAATATGAATGTCGCGGAAAATGTAGCCTTTGCCCTGCGGATGCAAGGTATGGGCAAAACCGAGCGGCTGGCGAAAGCCAATGAGGTGTTGGAACTGGTGCAGCTTCCTGGTTTTGGCAAAAGAAAGGTGCAGGAGATTTCTGGGGGGCAACAGCAGCGGGTCGCCCTCGCGCGCGCAATAGCGGCAAACCCGCGCCTGCTGTTGCTGGATGAGCCATTCTCAGGGCTTGATGAAAGCCTGCGAGACGACATGCGACTTCTTGTTTTGCAGATTCATCGTCAGCTTGACATAAGCACGCTCATGGTGACCCACGATGCCTACGAGGCTTTGATGATGTCGGATCATATCGTCTACATGACCGATGGTTGCATAACGCAGGATGACTTGCCAGAGGCGCTTTACCGTTGTCCGCAAAGTTTGCAGGTAGCAGCATGTTTTGGCGATTGCTCAGTGCTTGCTGGTCAAATTGAGCAGGGTGTTTTTAAGTTGGGTGCGTTCATGGCGCCAATTGCCGATGGTCTGCCGGATGGGCCAGCGCAGGCAATCGTTCGCCACCAGGCCCTGCATCCCAACATCAAGGGCGAGATAGAGCTGCCTGTCCGGCAGTGCATATATCATGGCGACTTCTATCTTGCGGAGGTTGGCTTGGGTGAACAGACCTTGACAATACGCACTGACAGCCTCTTGCGCCATGACAGCCCTGTGCGCTTTAGTGCGGATCCCAAGCAGATTTTCACCTTTTCGCAATCTAACGATCCACAAAACAGGTGATGCTTTTGTCACGTTTTGCTGGGAAACTTGCCCCAGACCGTAGCCAAGGGCGAAAACGCCGCATTGCGGCACTGCGCGTTATGTCGAACGACGTTATCGAGCAATGCGCTGAATATGGTGACGAGGACTTTCGTTAATTCGTACTGCCCATTATCGTATCGCACTACGACACGATCATATCCTGCGAAAAAATCCATATTCTCGGAGATAAAGAGGAACAACTGCTTTGATAGTTTTGCGAATATATCAAAAGGCTCAGTAAGTTGCCTTGTTTCAACCAAGAATGATTTATAGCTGATGTCCACATTCCGCATAAAAGTGAACAGGCAGTTGAATATCTTGCGGCGCTGCAAAATGCCCATATTCTTGTAGTGCGACTAGCGCCTGATAAGCGGCGCGCTCAGCTGCAAACGTGCCACTGGCACGTTTGCTTAACGCTTCGCGCTCTCTCGGGTTCGAATCCCCGAAAGGCGCAAACATACGACAGGTTAAAACCAGTAAAACCCACAAACAAACAACTGGCTCCAGCGCAGCAATTTTTCTGTCTGACGAGGCGCGGGACTTTGCCTGCAAGGGAGCGTATCTCAATACGTGACCGCCGCAGGCAAAGGGCAGCAACGCAGTCAGGCAGAAAAAGGGCAAGCTGGCGGAGAGGGAGGGATTCGAACCCTCGATACCTTGCGGTATACATGATTTCCAATCATGCGCCCTCGGCCAAACTAGGCGACCTCTCCGCATGAACAAACAGTTGCGCATAACGCATACAAAAATAGTGACAGGCGCGATTTGGGAGTATACACCAACTGGGCAACAAGTGGTCTGAGGCATCCTCAGTAAAGCCTTATTGGAGCGACGATTGACAAACTGAACGGAGAGAACTCGAAGCCTGACAAGGAACCGAGCGTTAAGCGAGAGCGCCAGTGGCGCGCCCGTAGCGAGGTTCGTGAGCGAGCAGGGCGCTGTGCCTGCTGGCAGACGCAGTGCGTCGAGTCCTATCATCTCCACCACCTAAAGCCACCGTCATTGATACAATGACTGCCCTCGCAAAAGCGGGGGCTCGGTGTTTCTTTGGGGGGCACAGGCTTGGTATCAAGGGGTTTTGTGGTTTGCCACTTCTATCCTTTTTCGCGGAGAGATTGCGTCGAAGGTGTCGGAGCGCATTCAAGGAGCTTGCGAACACGGAGAAATGCACTGATGCAAACCCCGACTGCTCTGTCTTTGACTCCGCCAACACGAAGACCTACGGCGGCACGGTCGATACGGCTTACCATACCTACGTCGTGGTCAAGGGCGACTCGCTTTGGGCCATCGCGCAGAAGATGCTCGGCAACGGCGCGCGCTACAAGGAGATCAAGGCGCTGAACGGGCTGGCCTCCGACACCATCTTCGCCGGGAACAAGCTGAAGATCCCCAAGAGATGACCGCGCCTTAAAACCGAATATCTGATTGCAAAAGCCCCTCGCTGCCCTGTGGACGGTGGGGGGCTTTATTTATTTGGAGAAATTCGCCTTCTCTGCGTTCCTAACCTTTTGTTCATTTTGGAATTATGCCCTTTGGCGGGATAGCCAGTCTGGAAAAGGCGAACAGCTTCTTTCCCAAGTCTTTGACCGACACCCCAAGGTGGTGGATGCCCTCATCGATAATCAGGAACCGGTCGTGTATGCCTGTCGCCTTCTCTATGGCGATGGGCGCATACTGCGCGTTGTGCTTGTTCAGATCATCTTGGAGGGCTTTGCTCATCCTTGCCGCGTAGATCGTTGCAGATGCCGACTTTCTGCGCTTTGCCAGAAGGGAGAGCAATCGAGCTGGTGTAGATGACTATCTCATTGCCGCCGCTGACGGCTGATGCCTTTGTCTTTGGTGCGGTTTCGCCCATTGGGCAGCCTCCGTTTCTCCTTCCCATCCAAATTGCGGACGAGCGTCGTTCACAATTTGAACCTCCCTTTTATTATAACCCCGCAGCTTCATCTGCGGCATTCTTTTTGTCGTTTCTGAGAGAGAGGTGAGGGTAGCTCTTAACGTCACAACACCTTCCATGCCATGGAGCTTAGTTCAGCTGGTAGCCCAGTTGGGTGGCGGCTACCCGGTGCAAATTGGTATACTAGCAGCGCGTGACAACGTCATGCCGTCTGCTGTTCGCTTCAGTGCGGGCATGGGCGAATGGCGGCTGTCTTAGGGTTTGCGGCCAGACATGTTGTCGTGCGTTCTGTGCGCGCGACAGAACGGATTGGGCTTTCCTGCTCAGTTGCCCGCTTTGCTGCTTCTGCCACCCTCTGCGTGCGTTTTGTACACGCGTGGTGAACAGTAAACCCGTGGCAGAACCGCTGCCTTAGAATCTGCGGCCGCAGCAGCAAATTGATACGTGCGGCAACCTGTGCGACAACCTGTGCGGCAACTAACATGAATGCCGTAGGAGTTTCACGCCACACAACCGTACGCACAGGATAACAGCGCTTGAATGATTGGATGATACGTTGCAGACAAACGATTCTGGCCAACCCTTCGCCCAAAATTCCCCCACCAAAAGCCCTTCCGCACACAACCACGTCCGTAACCTTTCGGCCCGCTGTCCAACACCCCACCACCCCCAAACCCACAGCGCTTCTGTAGGCGACCATGGCGCGCACGGCGCCTCTCAATCGTCACCTGCGGCTCCGGGTCAGCCGGTTTCCTACAAAGACGCCGGTGTGGACATAGATGCAGGGGCTGCGGCGGTAGAAGCCATCAAGGATATGGTTTCTCAAACTCACGGGCCTGAGGTGCTTGGTGGGCTTGGCGGCTTTGCTGGCCTGTTTAGCGTTGCAGCGCTTAAGGAGATGCAAGACCCTGTGTTGGTGAGTGGCGCCGACGGCGTGGGCACCAAGTTGGAGCTTGCCCAACGCAGCCAGCACCTGGACAGCGTAGGCATTGATCTGGTGGCGATGTGCGTTAATGATGTGGTCTGTTGCGGTGCCCGCCCTCTGTTCTTTTTGGACTATATCGCTGTGGGCAAATTGGATCCCCCCTCGGTTGTTACGGTTGTCAAGGGCGTGGCGGAAGGCTGTCGCCGTGCCGGCTGCGCACTGATAGGCGGCGAGATGGCTGAACATCCCGGTGTCATGGCCCCCCAATCCCTGGATCTCAGCGGCTTTTGCGTAGGGGTTGTGGACAAGCCCAGGATGATAGGCCCTGAACAGGTGCAGGAGGGCGACATCATCATTGGCCTGGCATCCACCGGTTTGCACTCTAATGGGTTTTCACTTGTGCGCAGGGTAGTGACTGATCGCCTCAGTGACGACAATTTGTTGAGTGAACAGATGGCCAACGGCCAGTTGCTCATCGATGCCCTCTTAGAACCAACCGCCATCTATGCCCAGCCGTTGGTGACGGCACTGGCTGATGGACTGCCTATTCACGCTGCGGCTCACATCACCGGCGGCGGCCTGACCCACAATCTCAATCGCGCTCTGCCTATTGGACTCAACGCCCGGCTACAACTGGGCAGCTGGGTTATTCCCCCCGTCATCCAACACCTCGCCTATGCCAGCGGCTTAGAAATGGATGCGTTGCTCGCCACCTTTAACATGGGGATAGGCATGGTTCTGATAGTTGCGCCTGATGCCGCCGGCCGCATTATCAAGCATTTTCGGTTGCCTGGCAGCCAGACCCGTGACCGTCATGGCGGCATCTTTACCATTGGCCAGGTAGTCAAGGCCGATAACCCCCAAGCGGCCGCTCAGGTCACCTACCTGCCCAGAACCTGAGCCTGTAGGCAGCCGTCCTCGTCTGACGGCTTTACAGCGTGAAGTCAACAGCCTTACACTATCATCCTGTGAATCAATATCTGCCGGTACCCGCAACTGGCAGCATTGAGCAACAGCAAAGAGACAAATAAACAACACAGGAGCTAACCATGATCAAGTTGGGGGTACTCATATCTGGCAGTGGTACAAATTTGCAGGCGATCATTGACGCCATTGCTGATAACAGGCTGGATGCCAGCATTGAGCTGGTTGTTTCCAGTCGGCCTGATGCCTACGGGATCAAGCGGGCTAGAGACGTTGGCATTCCAACCATTGCCCTAAGCAAGGAAGTCTATCGTGAGCCCCTGGCTGCCGATAGGCTGATTGTCCAAGAGATGAAGCAGGCTGGGCCGGGCCGGCATGGGGTAGATTACGTTGTCATGGCAGGTTATATGCGTATGGTGCGTCAACCGCTTCTGGAAGCGTTTCCCAACCGCATCATCAACATCCATCCCGCGCTTCTGCCCGCCTTCATTGGCGCCCACGGTATTGCCGACGCTTTTGCCTATGGGGTTAAGATCACTGGCGTAACCGTGCATTTTGCCAACGAGAACTATGACCGCGGTCCGATAATTGCGCAACGCACTATGGAAATTGCTGAGGAAGATAACCTGGAAAGCCTGGAGCAGCGTATCCATGATCTGGAACACGTCCTCTACCCAGAGGTTTTACAGCTTTTTGCGGAGGGACGTGTGGTACTTAGCCCGGACAGAAAGGTACAAATCAGGTGAGCGGCACCCATGATAGCGACACCCCCGATAGCGACAACACGCGACCAGAACAAGACGCGACTTCTGAGGGTGAAAACACGCGACCAGAACAAGATCCTCCTAAACGTCTCGTGTCCAGCGCTGACAAATTTAAGTTTGCCGGCCTGGTGTTTTTTGTGGCGCTGGTGGTGCTGATAGGCGTTTTGCTGTTTCCCCATGTTCAAAAATTTACAACAGAAGAAGGCCGCGTCCAGCTTATCGCCATGATCCAGCATGCTGGCATAGGTGGCATTGCCATTTGCCTGGGCCTGCAGTTGGTGCAGGTAATTGTGGCATTTATCCCCGGCGAAGTGATACAACTGGCAATCGGCGCAATCTACGGCCCCTTATGGGGCACCATACTTACCACCCTGGGGGCTTTGATCGCGTCAGCCTTTGTGTTTTTTGTGGTGCGCAAGCTGGGCGCGCCGCTGGTGCACTCAATGATCAGCCGGAAGAACTTGGGGCGCCTCAAGTTCTTACAAGAATCACGCCAGCTGGACGTTGTTGTGTTTGTCCTGTTCTTGATTCCCGGACTTCCCAAAGACCTCTTTACCTATCTGCTACCCTTAACAGACATCCGTCCTTTTAACTTTCTGGCCCTCTCAACCCTTGCGAGAATTCCAGCCATCGCAGCCTCGGCCTTCATTGGTAGCGCGGCGATGCAGGGAGATTACACTCAGGCCATCATCATTGGTGTGATAGCTGGCAGCCTGGGTCTGCTGGGAATCATCTTTAACAAACAAATACTCGCGGTAATAGACAGCATCGAAGCCCGCCTAGGTCGCCGGCACCGCCGATAGCGACAGGTTCATGATGGGCGCTGTCCTGCCCCCCTACCCAGGAGCGCAACGGGGAGATCCCTATCCCTGAGGTAGTGATAATGTGCAAAAATAAATTGCACATTATGCCGCAACCTAAGCCTTATCCCTGGCGCGGCGAGAACTTAACCACATCCACAGCAGCGCTGAGTCCTCAACGGTGCTTATCCCTGGCGCGGTGAGAACTTAAAGTGCATGACGTCGCCGTCCCGCACAATGTAATCCCTGCCTTCCTGGCGCAGCCTGCCAGCAGCTCGCAGACCGGCCTCGCCGCCGTAGGCTACAAAATCGGCAAAGCTGGCGGTTTCAGCTTTGATAAAGCCCTTTTCAAAATCGCTGTGAATGACACCGGCAGCCTGGGGAGCCTTGACGCCCACCGCAATGGTCCAGGCGCGTACCTCCAGGGGACCGGCGGTAAAAAATGATTGTAGTCCCAGCAGTTTATAGGCCTCGTGCGCCAAGCGCACGAGGCCACTTTCGCGCAAACCCATACTCATCAGGAGTTCTCTGGCCTCATCAGGACTCTCTGCGGCCAGTTCTGCCAAATCAGCCTCCAACCTGGCGCTTATCACAAGAGGCGGCTTTTCGCAGATGGGTTCTGGTTGGGTTGACAACACGCTTGTCAGCACGTCCTCATCCACATTGGCAACATATAAGATAGGTTTTGCTGTAAGCAAGTGCAGGTCATAGAGCTGTTCACGCTCCGTTGCGCTGGCAAAGGGATAGGTGTGGGCACGGTGTCCAGTATTGAGCCAATCCTGCATACGCGCGGCCGCCTCCAGCGCAGAGGTTTGTTCACGATTGCGCCTGGCTGCCTTTTCCAATCGCGGCAGGGCACGCTCAAGGGTAGCGAGGTCAGCCAGAAGCAGTTCTGTGTTGATGGTGTCCACATCGCGATGGGGATCTACGCTTGCATCCACATGGCGTACGTCCTGGTCATGAAAATAGCGCACCACCTCCACAATCGCGTCCGTTTCACGGATACGAGACAAAAATTGATTACCCAGACCCTCACCTTGATGCGCGCCCTTAACCAAACCGGCAATGTCCACAAACTCCACCATGGCCGGCACTATACGCTGGGGATGAACAATCGCTGCCAGCTCCTCAAGGCGAGCGTCAGGCACCGCCACGGCGCCAACGTTGGGCTCAATGGTGGCAAACGGATAATTGGCGGCCAGACCACTCTGATTGGTTAGGGCCGTGAACAACGTAGACTTACCCACATTGGGCAAACCAACAATTCCTATGGATAGGGCCACGTCTTTTTGTCCTCTCGTGCGTTCTGCGCATACCAACAGGGCTCTGCACAACCGGCCCCCGTGTCCCTGTGACAGGGCTCTTGGCGAAACAACCCTTCAGCACCACCACAATGAGATGCCACCCTCTCGCGCTGTCCCTCTCCCCCTCCTGTTACCCTAACGTATTGTATGATAGCAGCTATGAAAGCAGACGAGCCTGGGCTTGTTGTCAGCTCAACGCAAAAAATTGTTGTAATGCATGCCAGCGTGGGTAGCGGCCATAAGGTAGCTGCTGAAGCGGTGGCAAAAGCCGTTGAACGGTTAAGCAAGAGTTTCAAAAAGCACTTTGCCGCCTTTAATGCCGATGTTGAGGTGGAACTATTTGACGTGCTGGATTTTGGCCGCATTCGCTTTGACGGCGATGCTACGGCAACCATGTTCACCGGACCAACCCGCCCCATCTACGATATAACCTGGCGCTACTGGTTGACGGGCCGCTTGCTCTGGGGCGGCGGCACCATCTGGTCGCACCTGATGTTTCCGGCCTTCACAAAATGGGTGCGCGAAAACCGCCCGGTTGCCGTCATCTGCACCCACATCGTAGCAGCCAATGTGGCGGTAGGGGCACGCATGATCAGTCGCCAAGATTTTTCTATCATCTGTGTGCCCACTGACTACGAGATTGAAGGCATGTGGCCGCACCGTTACACCGACACCTTTTGTGTAGCCACCGAGTCAATGGCTGAAACGCTGCGCGCGCGCAAGGTTGAAGAAGAGCGTATTCTGCTAACCGGCATCCCGGCGCGCCAGGATTTTAGAGATGACTACGACCGCGCAACCATACGCAAAACGTGGAACATCCCTCTAGACAAGCGCATCGCCCTTGTGCTGGCCGGGGCTACTCTACCGCGTCCCTACGTGCGTTTTCGCGCCATTTTGGACAAGGCTTTGGCGCAACTGGGCCAGTTAGAGAACCTGCATCTGGTCTTTATTGCTGGTAGAGATAGCGATTATGCCAACGCCTTACATGCTCGCTTTATGGAAGAGGGCATGAGCAACGCCACGGTTATAGGTTACACTGAGGACGTAGCCAAGCTGATGGCTGCCAGCGATTTTGCCATCTGCAAACCGGGCGGACTTACCGTAACCGAGTGTATCTGCGCACGCACACCGATGCTATTGGTTGGCCGGGCCTATGGTCAGGAAAAGGTCAACGCCCGTCTGCTGACCTCACTTGGAGCTGCCCTGCACGCCCAAACTGCTCGTGAATTGGTACAGATAGCGCGCTACATAACCCAACCAACAAGCAGTTTACTGGCCGCTATAACGGCCGTTGAGGATTACCTGCGTCGCCCGGACGCTGCCACCGAGATCGCCCTGAGCAGCTTAAGCGCCGCGCTCAGTTCCAAAGATCCAGATCACAACCTGCGCCACTCTCAGCACCCCTTCATGAGTTTTTACTGGGGTCATCAACCGGCCCATAACCGCTGATAGACAGCGTTTGCCGCAAGCGAGCGTTCCTCATCTCAGGCCCGTGGGCGACCGGCTCTTTTGACTGATCGACAGTGTTGGCCGCAAGCAGGTGTTTAGGTGCTCCTGCGAGCAAACGTGCAGGTGATCCTGCGCACAAACGTTCAGGCTCTTTAGGAAGTGGGTGGTTTTTGGTGAGTAAGCTCGACAACCAAAGCGTTGCCCTCAGGCGGCAGTACCGTACCAGGAACAACCAAGGCGCCAATCGCGTTGCCGGTGTTTTGGCTGATGGGTTCGCTGTTGAGCAACTCAAGCGACTTGGAATAGGTTTCAACAACCGTGCCGTCAGTGTTTAGTAATTCAATGCTGATAGTAACGGTTGGCCCCCCAAGCGCAAGCAGGCTGCCTGACGCAGGACGTGTGCCCCTGCGACTGTTGTTGAGCACCTCAATGCGCAGGCGAGAGGTGAGATCCCGATAGAAAGAGATGCCAAAGATATTGCGACTGCTGGTGTCCCTGGCGCGTTTATACCAGAGATAGCCCACGTGGTAAGGCTCGGCGCTGGTGCCTGCAGGGGCCACAGTCGTCCCAATGTAGAGAGCTTCTGACCCGAAGGGTACGGCATCAATATCCCAGGTGCTACCAGGGGGAACCGTTGAAAGATTAATACTGTCTGCCATCCAGAGCCGCCCGGCAATAAAATCAAGCTCGGCGCTGGCGATAAGCCGCGTATGCTCCTTGCTCAGGGTACGTGAGGTCATACTGGCGCTGGAAATGATAATTGTTGAAACCAGTGCGGCAACCAAGGCAAAAATCATCATCGAAACTATCAATTCTACCAGCGTCAAGGCAGACCGGCTGGTGGCTGGCTGCAGGAACCTTGTGCCTTGGGCGGATCGACCCCCGCTTATCCCGGTGAGGGCAGCCCTCTGCGCCAAAAAGTTTGTCCGGGGCATCATTTCCCTATCAGCTTCCCACGTCATCTGTTCGCTCACGGCTCGCACCTCCTGCACTACCATCACGGCTCACAACTCCTGCAATACCAGGGTGTAGGCGTTTCCATTCCATTCATAGACGTGCCAGCCAGGCAAAGGGGTCAAATCAGCGCTAAAGTTATGGGTCACCAAGTAGTCGTTACCGGGATCCTGTTGCTCAGGGGAAAACTGATGCCAGATGTCCCAATAAAACAGCGACCCCACTACAACCGTTAAGAAATGAGTGGGCACGGCGCTGTAGGTAGAGCCGCTTGTAGGCACGCCAGCGGCACTACAGAGCAAGGCCGCATAATTATCTGCGCGGTGAGATTCAGGGTTAGCCGCATAAAAGCCGGTCTGCCCGTGATAGAAGCTGGCTCCCTCACTCGCGAAGCCCGCAGCCTGGGCATTGTTGTTGGCCAGGGGCAGTTCAGCAAAATAGCGATAGGGCAGCCTGGTGTCCTGATGAACTCGTGTGTCAAACTGCAGGTAATTTTGTGCCGCAACGGCTCCTGCGCTACCCTGGGAAGCGCCTGAGTTGGCCAGGGAATAGGGAGGGCTCAGGCCCAGACCGTATTGCAAGGTCAGCATCTGTCGCAACGCTGTTTCGCTTTGTCTGGCCTTGTATAAAACCAACTCGGCGGAGTTAGCGCCGGAGGCTCCCGCGCCGTCGCCGCTAAACAATGACAGGCTTTTTTCATTGCTGATATACGTTGACGTTGTGCCCTTCACTGAATAGTCCTTGCCGGCTGCGGTAAAGTCCATACTGCCTGCGCTGGACTCCTGCGGAACGGCCCCTGATTCGATAAATGCACTGTTTACCTCATCGGCATTTTGATAGGCCTGAACACGCTGATTAAATGAGACGGCCAGCGAAAAAACCTGCGCCAGTATCACCAACGCCATAACAGCGATGGCGCAGGCCATAACCGTCTCCACGAGGGTCATTCCCAAAGAACCGTTATCAGTTTGCATAAGCCGTTCAGCGCCCCTCATAAAATCCGGCCCCAGGAATGTAAACTGACTCTAATAATTCTCCATAGTGCCTGCACAGATGCTCGTCTGATGTGTTATCACAGATATAGCCGGAAATATTTTTGACGCTTGAGGAAAGCTCAAGAAAATGCACAACGCCGGTGCCCCGTTGGGATCCGCTTGACAGAGACACCTTGTAGTTGTTGGAGTTTTTAATGGTGCCGCCGTCATACACCAGGATGCCGCTGGTATCGGTTCCCTGCCAGCCTATGGTGGCGTTAACGTTAATAACACCACTGCCATAACAGCGCACGATACCAGAAAGTTGGGCACCTGCTTGCAGGTTGAGCGTGCCTTCCACAAAGATATTGGTGGAAACGTTGGCATAGTCTGACGGGGCAATGAAATTGCCCTGCTCATCCACGCGCCCCCTAATGACCAGGGTGCCTCCCTTGGCTACCGTTATGGAATCAGGAGACACAACCTGCGTGGCCTCACCGCTTGCATAGTTGAACCGTCCACCGTCGATGGTTAGCTGCTGACCCGCTCCCACATAGATGTCGCCGCCGATGATCTTAACGGTAGGCGAGAACTTCTTGTTGGTGGCATCAGAAAAGCGATCATTTACTCCATAGACGCCATCAGTGGGCAGATTGGCATCAAAGATGCGGCTCAACCGAGGCGTTGCTGTGCCCTGGGGGGTGCGCAGTATGATGTCAGTGTTATAAATGGTTTGGCTGTAGCGCGTGGTGATGCCAAAATAGTTGGGCCATATGGGCGCATAGCCATAGCTCATGCCATCTATGGTTGAATTAACGTGACGGGTGGTTTGACCCCGCCAATCATTATAATCCGCACTGCTCTTAACCAGGCCGCCTCCCAACTCCAAGGCTCGGCGCGAATAGATCACCGAACGCGCGGCATCACTTTTAGAGCTACTCATGATGTTGACTCCTTGAATAATCAAAACCGGCTTGTTGATGCCATCACAAAAGTACATGCTAAAGTTTGGGCCGTAGTATTCAGGCAGGTAGGCCATGCCCCGCCGTCTAAGAGCATACGTGCCATTAGAATCATTGCCGGGAAACGCCCTATTGAAATCTCCGGGATTTTGCCCATACCAGGGGTTGTTAACATAACGGCCCCAGTTCCAGTAGTCAGCGTAGCCAGAGTATTTATGCGTAAAGGGCCCAAATACCAGCTGCGTGTCGATACCGGCGCGCGTGATGGGGTCTGACACCGCGTCAGATTGGGTGAAGATGGTCATTGAGTTCCACAGCTGCGGATGCCAGTACCGTTTGGACTGACTGGTGTAGATGTTATTGTCATAATATTCAACATATTCATTAGCCTCCACTGAGTTAGCATTGTCCACAAAGTCAAAGGCAATAAGTGAGTTGTAGTAGTCAGTAGCGTTTTGCAGAACGCTGTTTGCGTAACCTCCCAGCCTTATTTGCAGGTCTTTGCCCGCAAAATCGCCCATTGAAAGCATGATGAGCCTGGTATTATCCTCAGCGGTGGCACTGTTGCTGTGCGTGTTAGAGGTGAACGATCCTCCCCTTTGCAAGGGATTGACGGTCCAACGCCCATTTTTAGGGGTGACCAGGCGGCGTATATCTACGTACTGATCCTGCCAATCGGGAATGTTGGGATAGTAGGTGGTACCCAGAAGGGTGCTTTGATCCAGATCTCGGTTAACCCAGGTTACCTCCCGGGTGCTGGCGGTGCCGGTAATTATGGCATCGACCTTGTTTTGGTCGTTTATATTGTTATTATAATTAACCATATTTGTCTGATTGCCCAACGGCTCATTGCCTACAACAACTGGGTTAGTGTCGCGCCTTTGGGCATTAAGACTGGTCTCGCGCGCCTCATACGTGGCCAGCTTTTCATCAATTGTGCTGTAATTAAGCACGTCGCTGGTGTAATCGCGCTTGATAACCTGATTCAAATCATAACTGATAACCAGCGGGTCGGCACCCTGGGTGCTGGCGGTGAGCGTGATGGTGTGCGCACCGTCGCCGGGGGTGTCTGATCGATAGACCACATCAAGGTTCAACGCCTCCAGGCCCGTGGTCTGTACAGGAAAACTCAAGCTGTGGGAGGTTTGCAGAGCTTGTATAAATTCCTGCGAATCGCTACTTCTGCTTGCAAGCCAATCAGAAAAACTTTTTAATACTGAAACCACCGCATAGTAATCCTGGGTCTGAGCGTGGCGACTTATGGCCTGCTGATGCGTCCGACTGGCTGAGCCCAGCACAATCGACAGAATAACCGTAACCAGCAAAAGAGCTGACAGCACCCAGACAAGCGCCGAGCCTCTGCGGCCTGGATGAACATCTGTGGGCAGCATGGCCACGGCGCAATCAGGAGTCGAGCCTTTGCGGCCTGGACGGCCAGGTGGGTGACTACCGTCAGGGCAGGCACAATCACATCGGTTTGGATGGCTGGGCAGGTGGCTACGGCCAGGGTTTGAGCAGGATTGTTTAGAGCAGACGTATGTGTGGCAACTCCCAGCGTAAATAGATACGCCGCGCCCTGCAGGGCGCGATTGAAAAAGCATGGTTCCCCCCTAGGTTCTAAGCAGGTCGCTTTGTTTCGTAGTATAGTTCAAAGCCCACGCCAGCCCCCTGACAGCCGCTATAATAAAAGGGGACGGTCTTCTTTTATCCTCACACGGTTTTGAGAAAGCGCAGAGGCCGCAAGAGGTATACCACACCCGCGCGGCACTATCGCGGGCACTATTGCGGGCACTATTACCGGCACCATTTCGGCACTGTCGCGGATCCTGATTATATAAATCCTTTAACACTTTTAGCAAAGTGGGAGCCAAACGTCTATGACATCCGCTATGACACAAACGGCTATGGTGGTCTTGTTCCTGATACCGTTAAAGTAGCCTTTCCAGGGAAGGTGCCTCGCCCCTCTGACCCCATGCAATACGGCTATGTGTTTGGGGGCTGGTATACACAGCCTGATTGTGCTGCTGATGCGCGCTGGGATTTTGCTACGGACACTATGCCTGATAAAGACCTGACACTGTATGCAAAATGGACAAAAATACTCGCATA
>JAITRZ010000064.1 GCA_031288185.1 Coriobacteriales bacterium | reverse complement strand
GCGATGCGTTGTGCCATATGACAGCCTTTTGCAGTCGAGTTGCCAGCAGGTTTTAGAACCGCACTACTCTTGCCTGTGTATGCTGGCACTTCTAAGGGTGCACTTCAACATATTTTTTGGCCGTTTTGTCCGTTTTAGTTACAGGTCACACCGTCCCGTGCTACATTGAATGCACTTTGCTTGCCGGCAAAGTGTGATGTATATCCCTTGCCGTTATTGCTGTCGCATTTAGCTGCGCCTTAGAAGGTTTTGCTCATTGGGTTTGAAAGGTGTGTGATTTTCTGATGCCTAACCCGGCGGTGAATTGGCGACCTTAAACACCTCACTGGTACCGTCGAAGACATCACGTACGGTTTTTAAGACAGCCATCTTTTTGAGCCTTACCGTTTGGGTCACACTTAAGTAGTCACAGTAGGGTGCCTCGCCAGTTGTCGTTGAGCGAAACCCGCCTGTCTGCTTAGTCTTCTTTTTGACACATCTCAAATCCCGCTCGCTTCGGTTATTGTCAAAAGGAATGTTGAGGTCGTGAATAAACGCAAGATGGCTGCCCTTGAACTCCCCAAGCCTCTTGTACAGCGCCACCCCCTCAGGGCGATATTTGGCCGGAAGTTTGGCCGCATCGACATACTCGTCTTCGGCCACGGCGACTATGTCATCGAAGCGAGCCTCAATATCGGCTATGACATCGTCTTCCAATGCCTTGACATCAGCTTCGCGCGCCTCTTTGCATGTGTCGTTGGCTTCACATAAAAGCGCGCTCATCTTTTCTGCCCACTTCACATCCGGCTCGTTTTGGCAAACGCCTTTCAGGTAACGCAAAATGTGGACGTTGCATTCCGCGTGCCCGCTGCCGAAATTGTAATAGGACATATCGTGGTCATGGACAACAGTTCCCTTATAGTCTGCCAGCAAAGAATTGTTCAAAGGCTCAGGTCCTTTGTGTGCGGATGCCAGATAGATGGTGCTGTTTGGGCTGTTGAAGTTGTAGACATAAGACGGTGCGCCTTCTGAGCGGGTATGCGTGGCGTCTGTGCCCACGATACCTGATGTCTTTATCTCAGATGCTATATCTGTGATGATGCCTTGCGCCTTTTTGGAAAAACTCATAAGAAAGTTGTGTATGCTTCCTTGTGACAGCGTGAGCTCATGGCCTGTGGCCTCGAAAAGAAACGACGCCGTCTTGGCTTTGGAGACGTTGCAGTCACTGTAGAGAAAAGTTGCGACAGCACAGATATTGTTGCCGTAGTTGACCTCGTTTACGACACCGTCGGGAAACGGCGCGTATACCTGTTTATCACAGCATGAGCAAATATAGCCCTCTGCGACATACTCAACCGTCTGCGCGGTGATGACCACATCGGTTACCTGCCTTGAGCGCTCGGTGCCATCAGGTTTAAGGACGCCTGAACAGTAAGGGCACGCGTCAGGAGGCACAAGGCGCACAAACCTGTCGGGAACCCTGGCCTTTCTTTTGTGCCCAACATGCCCTGGCTGTCCACCAGGGCGCCTGTCGGTCTTTACCCTTGAGTTGTGTATGGTCTTTTTGGCGTTTGGACAGGCAGACGGTGGTATCGAGGAGTTATCGCAGTTGCGGGAAAGCTTTGCCTTAAGGCTGCGATGTTGGGCTAGTGCCTCAGAAAGCCTCAATGCCACAGTACGGGCCTTTTCAGTCCACTCAAAACGGGCCTTTTCGCCTTTCTCAAGTTTGTGACAAGCGTCGCGCTCCATCTGATACGACAATGCCAAATCAGCCTTTAAGCGTGCTATCTCTGCCTTCTGTTCTTTGGCAACAGCTTTAAGCTCTTTGTTTTCGGCAGTGAGGTTGGCACACTTTATGCGCAAGGCATCCCGATCCTTTGATTTGTCCTCAAGCGTTAAGACCTGCGCCTCAAGGGCGACTATGCGCTCAGCACCCGTGACATCTGAAGCAAGTTGGCTTACCTTAAGTTCGGCTTGAGCCAGCTGATGGCGAAGACGCACCTCTGCGCCGCTGACATCATAGCCATTTTTTCTCATCGACTTTTCACACCTGCTTTTCAGTGAGTGTTATGTAGTGTAATATTGTAACATGTACTGACCTGTAATTATACGAAAAGGTAGTGTAATTATTTCGATATTTCAAGACACAGTTCGACTGCTTGTAGTGGGAAGGTGGCAAAAATGTATGTACGAATACAGGAAAAGGCGGGCAAGGGCGGCACCATTCACCGCTATGCCTCAATTGTGCGCTCAGACCGCATCAAGGACAAGGTAGTCCAGACAACGGTTGCCTACCTTGGCTCAGTCGAAGAAAACCAAATCCCCTATCTGAAGGCAGCCTATGCCAAAGACAAGCCGAGACTTGTGTATAGCGATGGAGCGGAGTATCCAAAAAGACCATAGTCAAGGTTAGCTACGCATTATGCGGGTCGGAAATCTCAAAGGGGTGTGACCTGTAACCCGTTTTGTCCGGCCGTTTTGTTAGGGTGGGTTTTGTGTTGCCCTCAGAGTGTAGGGAGAGTATACTGATAGGAGCATATGTTCGATACAACCGTCAGGCAGCCGGGACGAGTGTTTGTTATTCTCCTGTCTGCCGGAGTTTCAGGAACCAGATGGAATCAGCTGATTTGATAAACATATCACGTTCTTCCATTTCGCGACCGAAGGGTACTCAGAACCTTCCGTTAGACTCTGTGCGCCTGTCTGTTCATCAGCGTGCGCAGACCACTGCACGCGCAGGCACTGATCCCACCAACCTGCCAGATGGGCAACACAGAAGGGTTATCCTGCATTCGGACATGAACCATTTCTACGCGGCGGTGGAATGTCTGAGGCGGCCGGAGGTGCGCAACAGGCCAATGGTTGTGGGTGGCGACGAGGAGTTACGCCACGGCATTGTTCTGGCTAAAAATCCGTTGGCCAATAAACTGGGTATTACCACGGCCATGACGCTGGTAGAGGCACGACAACGCTGTCCTGAGCTGGTGGTGGTACCTCCCGATCATCAACGGTATCAGCACTACAGTCGCAAAGCCCGTGAGATTTATTATCGCTTTACTGACCTCGTAGAACCCTTTGGCCTGGATGAGGCCTGGTTGGATGTCAGCGGCTGTACGCTCCTGCAGGGTCAGAACAGAGGAGACAGGGCCAAAGGGTTCCATCAGAACCCGCATGACCACTTTCAGTATGGCCAGCAGATAGCCGATCAAATCAGCCAGTGCGTCAAGCAAGAGCTAGGCCTGACCGTCAGCATCGGTGTAAGCTGGAACAAGGTTTTTGCCAAATTTGGTTCTGATTACAAAAAGCCCAACGCTATTACGCTTATCACTCCTGACAATTATCGTGATCTGGTCTGGAGCGCTCCGGTATCTACGTTGCTGTATGTTGGCCGCGCCACCCAGCGCAAATTGAATACGCTGGGTATCTACACTATTGGCGATCTGGCCCGCGCGGACACCGCCCTGGTGCAGGGCTGTCTGGGTAAGATGGGCATCACCTTACAAACCTTTGCCCGTGGCCAGGACAGCACCCCCCTCAGACCCCTGAATCCAGAGCGCCTGAGAGCTGACCATGATGTTAAAAGCGTAGGCAGTGGTCTTACAACAGCCCATGACATCTGTGACGAGCACGAGGCCCGTATGCTCATCCACATCCTTTCTCAAAGCGTGGCTCAACGCCTGCGTGAACAGGGGCTGCGCGCCCGTACGGTCTGTATCCAGGTGCGCGACCAGACGGATCTCGCGCGTTATGTACGCCAGCAGACCCTCCCTGCGCCCAGCAATATCACCTCTGAAATCGCCAATGCCGCCATCGCGCTCCTCCTTCAAAACGAATCCCTGGACGGCTCGCGACCACTGCGCTCGTTAACCGTACGCGCCACCAATCTAATCAGCGTTCTGGAACCCCTGCAACTGGACATCTTTGGCGACGAAAGCAAGCGCCAGGAGATGGAACGTCTGGATGCCAGCATTGATGCGTTGCGCCGCCGTTTTGGTAACAAGTGTGTGCGTCGTGGTGTTGAGTTGGGCGACGAGAAGCTCAAGCGACCTGAGCGTTAATCGCGGTGAAGCGCCTTCTTTCACAACAAATGCGCGAGAAGGGCGCACAAGATGGGCAGGGGAGTGTCTGGGCCGGCTGCCTCCGTGCTAAACACGGCCTTATCCACGACAGTGGACAGGCAGGGGAGTGTCTGGGCTGGCTGTGGTTTCCAGTGATGTTTTGATGTCTCAGGTATCAAAAATCAGTCCGCCTTCTGCCCGCCGCTCTTTGCGCGAATGGTCTTGTGCAAGTGGTTGATTGTTCAGACCCTTCTGTTGGTTTGTATGGTTTATCTCTGCTGCTACTGTTACACTGGCACCATGCAAACATCTACTAATAATGATATCCACGACAAAGTTTGTTGGGGCGTACTGTTGGTGAACACCGGTACGCCCCAAGAACCAACGCTACAGGCAATCCGCCCCTATCTCGACCGCTTCTTAAGTGATCGACGCATTGTCAACCTGCCGCCCTGGCTTTGGAAACCGATTTTGCGCGGTTTGGTTTTGCCTCTTCGCTCCCGTAAACTGGTTGACGTTTATCGCTCTATCTGGACCGAGGAGGGTTCGCCCTATACCCTCGCGATGCGCACCATCGAGAGCCAACTGCGCGTCACTTGCGAGCGCAAGAGCCGCGCGGATTTGCACATCGCCGTGGCTCATCGCTATGGGCTGCCCTCAATCGCTCAATGCCTAACAGACTTTCAGAGGCGTGGCATTACAGCCCTGTGTGTTTTGCCGCTTTACCCTCAACAGGCTTTTGCGACTACCTTCAGCGTGAATGATGAGGTGCAACGGGCGCTGGCGGTTCTTGATTTTTGCCCATCGACGGTACTGATAGAAGATTACTACCAAGACAAGGGCTATATTCAGGCACTGAGTACCCAGATAGCGACTGCCCTGCAACCGGAGACGGTGCCAGGGGCGCAGACGCGCCGTGTTGTGCACAACAGCTATAGCTCCCTGCAACCAAAGACGACATCAGACACTCAACCAGATACTCAGGCGCTCCCGGCCACCGGAGCCAGCGCACCCATCGTCCCAGGAAGGCACGTGTTGTTTTCCTATCACTCCATCCCGCTCAAGGATCTGCGCAACGGTGACCGGTATCGCGCTCAGGTTGAGACAACCACACGTCTGCTGGTTGAGCGCCTGGGCCTGCCATCTGAGCGCTGGAGCTTGGTGTATCAGTCGCGCTTTGAGAATGGTCAACGCTGGCTGGGCCCCTTTCTACTTCCCCGCCTGAAAGCCCTGTTGAGCGACGGTTGGCGTGATTTTGCAGTTGTGACCCCCGGTTTTGCCGTAGATTGTGCTGAAACACTTCACAGTATCCAACACAGTATCCGTGCTGATCTGCTGTCTGCGGCCAACCGCCACGGCATTGCCGCAGACCAGATCCGTTTTCGCTACCTACCGGCCCTGGGTGCCACCGAGCTTCACATCAGCCTGCTTTGGGATCTGATTACGCGGTTTACCGGTGAGGCAGGACAGGCTGATGGCAGATCCACCCCAGACGGCACGGCAATAACTACGGCAAGCGGGTGAGATAATGTTCTTGCGGCCAGGTATGTTGCTGTCCTCACAAGATTCCCAGCATAGCGAGTATCCCGGACATAGCTGCGACCAAACCGCCAATGAGAGATTAAGCTGCGGCTACGATAACTTTGTTTCTGGTGTTGGACATAAAACCGGGCAATTCACCTTTTCATCTTTCTTGGTTGAGAAAGGGCTACAGGCAAAGAGGGGTCTGAGTATCGCTATCGTGCAGGGCATGGTTGGTGCGAAGGATGTTCATTTCCTGTCATAGGGTTCTTCTGCGATGGGACTCTATGTTGCGAACTATCTCATCTCTCATATCCAGGGGCACATTGTTGGAATAGATGTTATAGAAATAGATGACCTTGTCGCCTTCCGAAACCTCAAAAACAACGGCACAGACCATATCCGCCAGCTCCGTTTTCATGTCCGCTATCAGATTGATGTATTCATCATCACTCAGACCACTGGTAAGCCATGCCTCAAAGCGCACCGAGGAACTCATATTGGAGCGTCTGGCAAAGAAGTCCTCCAGACTGTCTTTTTCTGTCCAGACCTTATGGGGGCCTGTGAAAAGACTATCAATCAC
>JAITRZ010000028.1 GCA_031288185.1 Coriobacteriales bacterium | reverse complement strand
GGTAAGATCCAGGCTTGCGACATCGGTGGTGGTTGTGCTGTAGGCAATCGTGCGAAACACTTCCTCTTCACTTAAGAGGAAGAGCTTTTGGTTGGTGAGTTCCTGGTAGCCGTTATGGCCGCTGTCAGAGGCACCTCCTGTCTTATAGGGAGCGGTGCGTGTGTCACTGTAGCCTATCCTTGTGTAGAGGGTGGTGTCGAGTATCTTTGCCTTGATGTCAGTGAGGTTGTCATAGCTGTAGGTATAGGCGTTGTTGTTTAAGGCTGTGCGCAGCTGGCTGCCATCCCAGCGGATGTTGATGTCCCAGTTGTTGGTGAGGGAGTTGATTACTTGGGTATCAATGATGTGTTCTGCGATGACAAGTACATCAGAGTTGCTGGCCTTGTGTAGGATACGCCAGTCAAAGCCTGAAGCATAGAAGGTATCACCGCGCTTAAGGCTTGAAGAGGGCGCACGGTTAGCTTGAACATCAAAGGTTACGGTGTAGGCATCTGAGGTAAGGGTAGCGGTTCCCGTAGCACCTTGGGGGATGGATACCGAGGTATTTGCGCCTGATGATGAGGCCAGAGTAGCACCGGTTGAGCCTGGGCTAAGGCTCCAGGTTGCAGAGGGATCACTGGTGCTAAAGTAGCGCACCGTTGGGTAGCCTTGAGGACTGGTGAGGTTAATGGTGTAGCTGGTGGAGGCAAGACCAGTGAAGTTTCCTGAGCCAGTGGCAGAGCCGAGCATAATGGCACCTTCACTGTAGGAGAGGGTATAGGCTGGGAGAGGCGGTGTTGGTACAGGGGGTTGCCCGTAGTCTGCAAAATCTAAGAGGTCTTGTGTGTTTATGATGCGCAGGCTCAAGAGTTTGTTTCTCTCATCAAAGGTAACATTCACCAGTCTCCAGTCACCTGTGCGCAAATCTAACTTTGAGTAGGTAGCGACAATACCCTCCCAGGTCCCTTCATCTGAGGTACCACCGTAGGAGGTGGGGTCAATAGGGTCAGAGGCGTTTTTAAGGAGGCTAGCGGCATCAGGAACCACTAAGGCAGAGTGTCCTAGGAGGTTTTGTGCCAGTCTTTCTGCAGCCCAGGTTTGGATGGCTTTAACTGAGATGTTAAGGTCTGCTTCTTTTTTTACGCTTCCTGCTTTTCCTATGTATCCGGTAAGGGCAGGCACTGCTAGAGCAAGCAGGATACCTAAGATAACTATTACTACGATGAGTTCTACAAGAGTGAAGCCTTTAGTGTCAGTTAGGTGTGTGCGGTCTTGGGAGGTGCCTCGCATAGGGAACGTCCGGTGAGTTTTGCAGACCGAGGAGCCCTGGTGAGGGATCACAGGAAAGTTTGCACTACTGAGGCGACGAGGGCGCAGAGTGTTTGAGCTGGGGTTCTCTGTGCGAGGGACCCACGTGCGGCTTAAACCGTCACCAGGGGCGGGGTCCCCTGTGCAAGGGGCCCATGCAGCCGATACTCTTTGTGTCCTCATTTGTGCTATTTCCGGGCACAAAAAACCGCCTGGCGCAGGGGCCTGGGCGGCATCTTTGGCGCGTACACTCGCGCCCTCATAGGTGTTGGTGGATGAGAGAAGAGCTAGACTATGAGCCCCCCCCCCCGGGCATATTCTGGATGTTTTTGCGCTCATGTGTTCCCGCTCCCTTCAGAGTGCCTGTTGTGGTGCCTTGCTTGGTAGTGCGTGTCTTAGTGGTGCTTTGTCTTAGTGTCTATCTTGGTAGTGCCTGTCTGAGTGGCGCTTTTTCTTAGTTCCGATCTTGCTGCCTGTCTTACCTGGCTTTCGTAGTAGCGCGTAGTGTAGCACAAGCGCGGGAGGCGTGTCATCCTGTATAGTTTCTCAAAAGGTCATCCATGAAGCGTGGTGAGATATGGACGCTTCGAGATGATAGGTATGCGGCCAAAGTGAGGCCGGTGGTGGTGGTTCTGTCAGATCCCGGTGAAAATCCACCGGCAAACGCCACGCAAGCGGCACATGAAAACGGACAGAAAAGACGCGCTGCAACCTAAATTGTTGGTTCAATTCAAACAATAGAACTCTGCTTTCTGCTGTAACAAACCCACTAAGAGCTGCCTTGCGAAGACAAGAATGGCGGAGTGCAACTTGACCGTTGTCTCTATTTAATATTCCGTAAAATGATAGACCTCGTATCCGATATCGGAATTATAGACAAGATTTGCTGTCCAACTGTAGCCGGGTGCAAACGTGCCATAATGGCCGTCTTTGGTGATTCTATCTATCTTGTATGTGACAATGATTGGCAGGTCGGTACCATTGTCGGGAAAATATAACATTATGAATGCGTCAGAGTTGAGTATCGTGGTGTTGTCGATCAATGACGAATTCACTAAACAAATAGTCCATGGGGGTGCGTTGGGAAACTGCCTTAAATTGGGCGGAGGGTCGCCATTCGCCATAAGCTCAAAGGCTTTCCTGTCCAAAGTCCTTTTGTCGCTGTTGGCAGGGTCGTCAGGAAACAAATATTCACTGGCTGTTGCAGACTCAAATATCTTGGTATTGCCCTGTCCAGCAGAATAACTGACGAGGGGGTCGCCTTGACTCCAGTAGTCGGTGGCGATAGCGACGGGGGAAAGGTTGAATCTGCCTTCAGCATAGGCTGCTTCTATAACTGAGCGCGTCGCCACAGAGCAGTTTCGCGCATACGATACATACTGCACGTCATCGGCCTTTTGGATATAGCCCGTGAGCGCGGGGATGGCGATAGCGAGTAGGATGCCCACTATGACGATGACGACTATCAGTTCGACAAGGGTAAATCCCTTAGTGTTAGTTTGTTTATTTATTTGTGGGGAAGTTTGAGGAGGGATGAATGTGCGAGGCGCATAACAATTTTTGAAACGTAAGGTTGTACGACGGTGTTGAGATGAAGGGACAGGGACTAAGCTATGAGCCCCCCCCCCCCGGCGAAATTTGTGACATGTTTTACTCCTTTCAGATTGCCTGTCTTGGTGATGCCTGTTTTGTTGCTGCCTTACTTATTGCAGCCATGATAGCACAAAGCTCAGTCGGTGCAAGGTGACAACCGTAGTCGGATACCCTGATATAACCATACACAACCGTAGCTGATAGTCGCCTTCGGTGTGCAGAAGAGGGCGGTTCACCTGCCGGGTAGCCAGACAGGTGAACCGTTTTTTCTTATTGCCTTATTTTATGACAAATCCATACGAAAAGCGGGGCGGACACCGTACGTGAAGTCCACGAGGTAGTTACCGACCGCGCTCGTAGAGGCGACGACCAGAGCGGCCCTGAAAGTGCTGTAGCGCGGAGAGCGGAGCCAGTACCAAGAGTCTGTCCCGGAGGTCTTTCGTGCGTTGGCATCAGCAAAAAGGACAACGCTTGAGCCATAGAGGTTTTGGGTAAGATCCATGCTTGCAACGTCGGTGGTGCCACCGTAGCTGTACTCAATCGTGCGAAATACCTCTTCTTCACTTAAGAGGAATAGTTTTTGGTTGGTGAGTTCTTTGTAGCCGTTGTGGCCGCTGTCAGAGGCACCTCCTGTTTTATAGGGAGCGATGCGTGCGTCACTAAAGCCAATCCTTGTGTAGAGGGTGGTATCGAGTATCTTTGTGTTGATGTCCGTGAGGTTGTCATAGCTGTAGGCATAGGTGTTGTTGTTAAGGGCCGCCCTAAGGTCACTACCATCCCAGCGGATGTTAGTGTCCCAGCTGGTGCGGATAGAGTTCATTGGTTGGATATCGATGGTATGTTCTGAGATAACGAGGGCATCAGTGTTGCTGGCCTTGTACAGAATACGCCAGTCAAAGCCTGATGCTGCAAAGGTATCACCACGCTTAAGGGTTGTAGAAGGTGGTCTGCTTGCCGCGACATCAAAGGTTATGGTGTAGGCATCTGAGGTAAGGGTTGCTGTGCCGGTAGCACCCACCGGGATGGATACCGAGGTATTTGCGCCTGATGATGAGGCCAGAGTAGCGCCGGTAGTACCTGCATCAAGGCTCCAGGTTGCAGAGGCATCACTGGTGCTGAAGTAGCGCACCGTGGGCCATCCTATAGGGCTCGTAAGGTTAATGGTGTAGCTGGTGGAGGCCAAACCGGTGAAGCCTCCTGAGCCCGTAGCAGAGCCTAACATGACAGCACCTTCACTGTAGGAAAGGGTATAGGCTGGAAGGGGTGGTGTCGGTACAGGGGGTGCCCCGTAGTCTGCAAAGTCTAGGAGGTCTTGTGAATTTATGATGCGCAGGCTCAAGAGTTTGTTTCTATCATCAAAAGAGATATTAACAAGCCTCCAGCTTGTGCCTCGTAAATCTAGCTTGGATAAGGTGGCGACGATACCTTCCCAGGTATCTCCATCTGTCGTACCACTATAGGACGCAGGGTCTAATGGGTTAGAGGTGTTTTCAAGAGGGTCTGTACTGTCAGGAATAACTAAGGTGTTGTGTCCAATAAGCCCATTTGCAAATCTCTCTACCGCCCAGGTTTGGATGGCTTTAGCTGACGTGTTAAGGTCTGCTTCTTTTTTTACGTTTTTTCCCTTGCCAATATATCCGGTAAGGGCAGGCACTGCTAGAGCGAGCAGGATACCTAAGATAACTATCACTACGATGAGTTCTACGAGGGTGAAACCTTTAGTGCTAGTTTTCCTGTGTAGGTGTGATGGGTCTTGGGAGGCGCCTCGTACAGGGCACGTCCGGTGAGTTCCGCAGGCCGAGGAGCCAGGTTGAGGGGATGCAGAAGAGGTAGAACTACTGAGGCGACGAGGTCGCAGAGTGTTTGAGCCGGCGCCCCCTGTGTAAGGGGCCTCTAGGACGACAGGAGACAAGACACGCTCAGGGGTTGCACCGGCGACCGTAAGGCTGGCGTGTCCTGTGTGTGGGGAGAGTTTAGGACAGAGCCTGCTGAGCTCAGGGATGGAGCCAGTGCGTTTGGTGCTTTTTCTTGCCATCACAGAGCGCATGATACCGTCTGGCTCAGGAACTCTGGCGGCATCTTTAGCGCGTTCAGATACGGTTTTTTCTTCATAACGGTGTGTGGAACCAAGGAGAATTAGGTTGTAAACCCCCACCAGGTTTCGAACCCCCCTTACCCCTCGGCTCCCCAAGACTGTAGCATCCATGCTACTCCTTTCGGGTTGCCTGTCATTTTTGACGGCACATAGCATACCACAGGCTTATGGGTATGTCATCTTGAACCTCGTTCCCTGTTTGTTAGTCGATTGGGCCCAAACCCCTTGTGGCAAAGCTGCAGTTTGGATGCGGTTTGGTGCCCGTTTAGAAGCGGTCAATCTTGTTGTAAGGCTGCTATGTCAAGATAATTCCAGCAGGATTTCCAGAAGGATTTCTGACTCTTTTTTCTATCTGTTGAGTGCCTGATATTGACTACGAACACCTGTGCGGTTAAGCTAGGGATAAGACAGCAACCTTTTTTGGAACGGAGATATACATGGATCAGGACAAGGTCAAGGCGCTGGAGATGACGACCGACCAAATTGAGAAGAAGTTTGGTAAGGGTACTATCATGCGCTATGGTGAGGGAGGGCCGCGGCTAGAGCTAGAGGTGATACCAACAGGCGTGCTGGCGTTGGATGCCGCGCTGGGCATTGGCGGTGTACCGCGTGGACGCATCATTGAAATATATGGTCCGGAATCCAGCGGTAAAACCACGTTGGCATTACAGATAATTGCTGAGGCCCAGGCGCTTGGCGGGATTGTAGCCTTCATCGACGCTGAACACGCCCTGGATCCGGGATATGCCGCCCGCTTGGGCGTTGATATTGATGACGTGCTGGTTTCACAACCTGATACCGGCGAACAAGCTCTGGAAATCTGCGACATGCTGGTGCGCTCTGGAGCCATTGATGCCATCGTGGTGGACTCCGTCGCGGCTTTGGTTCCGCGCGCAGAAATCGAAGGCGATATCGGCGACACTACCGTGGGTCTGCAGGCCCGGCTGATGAGTCAGGCTTTGCGCAAATTGGCTGGATCGCTCTCCAAATCAAACACTACCTGTATTTTTATCAACCAGCTGCGTGAAAAAATCGGCAACTTCTACGGTAGTCCTGAAACCACGCCCGGCGGCCGCGCGCTCAAGTTCTTTTCTTCTGTGCGTATTGACATACGCAAACTTGACACTATCAAAAAGGGTACCGATATTATTGGTAATCGCGTGCGCGTCAAGGTGGTGAAAAATAAGGTTGCGCCCCCTTTTAGACAGGCAGAGTTTGATCTGATGTATGGAACAGGCGCGTCCAAAGAGGGTTGCATCCTGGATCTGGCTGTAGAAGAGGGTTTGGTTAAGAAATCCGGATCCTGGTACACCTATGGTGAAGAACGTCTGGGCCAGGGTCGGGAAGCCGCCAAGGAGTTGTTGCGAGAAACCCCTACTCTCCGCGAGGAAATTGAGACCCGAACCCGTGTCGCTCTGGGCCTGGTGGATGATGAATCAGCTCATACCGTAGGGACGGTCGGTGGCGGCACGAACGCGGCGTCTACCACCGGTGAAGCTCCAAATGGCAAGACTGCGGCTGCGACGGACACGACTACCAGGACAGCAGCGCGGCGTTTGAGCCCTGATGATGCTGTCGCGCGTGCCCTTTAAGGCATCAATAGCAGGGCTAGCGCGATGCTGGATCAGAACGGCAATGATGACGACACAAAAATAGCAAAAGTATTTGGCAAATTAATGGCGCTGTTGAGTGTACGTGATCGCTCCGTACATGAAGCGCGGTGTCGTTTACAGAAAAGCGCCTATCAACAATCTGTTATTGACGAAGTGCTCCAACGGGCCATCAGCAGCGGACTTTTGGATGACCAACGCTTTGCCGCAGATTATATCAACAGCAAGCTGCGCAGTGGCTGGGGCAGTCTGCGTATTGAGCAGGAACTAAAACGCTTTGGTATCGACTGCGCACGCCTGCCGGATTATCCAGACGCCTACTTTGATGAACGTCGACAAATAAACAGAGCGATTGCCGCCTTGAGCAGACATCGTTCGCACGCTAGGAACCAGTATCAGGCCAAATACCGCTACCTGGCCCAAAAAGGATACCCGCCGGATATAGTCGCGGCCGCGTTGCAAGACGATGGTCTTGCTGACACACCCTCATGAGCGCTTAATTTTTCTGAGCGTATCAAACAGCATCTGGAGAGACTGCGCGGTAGCCTGCTGGCGAATCTGCTGGCGGTCACCGTTAAAAAGGTTAAGGCGAGTTTGGATGGTATCTGGCGCTGCGACGGCGATCCAGACCGTGCCCACCGGCTTATCCGGGCTGCCACCTTCGGGGCCTGCAATACCCGTGATGCTTACCGCAACGTCAACCTTCAAAACCGTCAGAGCTCCAACAGCCATTTCCACGGCCGTTTGCTCACTGACAGCCCCATAATGGCCAAGAGTCGCTGACTCTACGCCCAGGTTATGTTCTTTGACCTCATTGGCGTAGCTCACTATTGAGCCCTTAAATACGGCGGATGCTCCGGGCACCGCAGTGAGAGAAGCGGCCACCATGCCGCCGGTGCAGGACTCGGCGCTACCCAGACTGACGGGATGCTCCTGTGCCAGCGCGAGCACCGACTGGGCCAGGGCAAAAATGCCAGAAGATGGCTGTGCGATATGTGGGGATGGTTGCGCGATGCCAGAAGATGGCTGTGCGGTGTCAGAAGGTGGCTGCGCGGTGGGCGCAGACGCATCAGAGGCATGGCCTTCCAACGCCTCTGTCTTACTCAGCGGCAATGCCAAAACTGCGCTTGACTTAACAAAATAGTCTGCCAGAGAAAATATGGTCAGCAGCAGAGCGACTATCATCACTATCCAGGAAAGCAAATCTAGGCAGGCAAAAGCCGGCGGGCTTGCCTTAGCGATATTGGGATTGGATTTGATGATAAACAGCAGCACCGCGATAATCTGGGTAATGGTTTTAATTTTGCCTAAATTACTAGCAGATATAACGTGTCCTTCGCTCGACACCACCATGCGCAATCCTGATACCAGAAACTCGCGGGTGATAATCACAAAGGCCACCCAGGTAGGTAATTCTCCCAACTCTACCAGCGCTAACAGGGCCGCTGAAATTAGTATCTTATCTGCCAATGGGTCTAAGAATTTGCCAAGCGTGGTTACCTCGTTGCGTGATCGCGCCAAATAGCCATCAAAGCTGTCGGTTAGGGCCAGCAGAGCAAAAATGCCCACCGCCAACCAGGGTTGGACATCTTCCAGGACACTGCGTACTGAGACATCCAAAGCCCAACTGGGCCAGGGCGCCAGTATCACAACAACAAAAATTGGCACCAGAGCGATGCGCACCGTGGTAACGATGTTGGCAGCAGTGAGGATATGTTGGTAGGAATGTGTTTTCATGGGGTGCCTTATGCCGGTTGCCTGGCTCACGCGCACTCGCCGTTTGCGTCTACACCATTAACTCGCCAAAGAGATCATAGCCAGCGCTCGCATATATCCTCACATTCAGACGGCTTCCAAGGTCAATAGGGATACGTGTGGTCGGGGCAAAACGAGAGCCTCTTTCTGTGCCCGCCGGGTGCTCAGCGCCAGATGAAACAGTGATGTCTACCGGCAAATTACCCACCAACGTATCAGCGGTCGTAGCTTCTGGAAAAGGCGCTAGCAGGGCGGCCGAAACAGGGGATTGTGTGTTTTTAACCGGCCAATTGATATACACGACCCCATCCACATCCGGAGCCTGAGCCTGACTGCGCCCAAACATGCCATCCTCATCTACACCACACACCATCACTTCTATGACCTGGCCTACCTTATCTGCCATGCGCTGCACACTGATGCTGTCGGCAAGATCGCGCAAACGCTGAGCGCGTGTCTGTCGGCAGCGCTGAGAGAGCTGGTCTGTCCGCTGCCCCGCAATGGTGTCTGGCTCAGGAGAAAAGACAAAAACGCCCACATAATCACAATGAGCTTCACGCACAAAACGCTCAAGGGTTTTCACCGCCTTGGCGTCCTCGCCGGGAAAACCAGCCATCAACGTTGTGCGCACGCTAACATCGGGTATCTGCTGCCTGGCGCGCGCAATCAGCGCCAGATGCTCTGCAGCCGATCCGGAACGTCCCATCTCTCGCAAAATCCGCGCGTCGGCATGCTGCAAGGGAATATCCAGATAGTCACAGATGTTATCGTGAGCAGCCATAACAGCAAGCAACTCGTCACTGACACCCTGTGGTTGCAAATACAGCACCCGAAACCAAACAGCGGGATAGGTTTGTGCCAGAGCCTCCAATAACTGAGCCAGGTTCTTAGGCCCGGCAGAGTGGACGGGCTGAGGAGGCTGGTCAGTTGGCGCGGTGGGCTGGGCAATGGGCTGAGGAGGCTGGTCAGTTGGCACATTCCCGGCAACCCGGTTGGCTTGGACAGCTCGAATTGGCCTGCGGTCGCGCGGTTCAGACCAGATGCCGGTATCCTGGCCAATGAGGATTATCTCCCAAACACCACCGGCGATCAGCCAAGAAACCTCCGCCGCAATAGCGGTAAACGGCCTGCTTTGGTAGGGTCCGCGAATCTGCGGAATGGTGCAATAGGAGCAACGGCGCGAGCACCCATCAGAGATCTTGACATAGGCCCAGGGCTGAAAGGCAGTGTCTTTTTGCTCTCCTTGCATCCCATATTCTGACCCAGAACCAAGCCCGTTTTCACGTCCAGACCCTGGTTCAGTCCCCTGTTCAAGGCCAAATTTGGGATCAGCACCAGGCCCCTGCCCGCCATCTGGCTTAGGTTCAGGCCCCGGACCGCAATAAAGCTCCGGATCAGGTTCAGACTCCGCATTGGCAGAAGCAAGGCTTCGTACACCCTCCTCACCAGCAGACTCCGCATTGGCAGAGGCAAGGCTTCGTAAACCGTCAACAATGTCTCCTTCTTCTGCTGGTGTCAGGAACAGTGCCACCTCTGGCAACTCGCCTTTTAAGCTGGCACCATACCGCGCTGGCAGACAACCAACAACCAGGAGCTGAGGACGGCGTGCACGCGCAGGAACCATCTCTGCCATGCTTAGGATTACCTCCAGGGATTCCTCTGTTGCTTCCTGGATAAAGGCACAGGTATTAATGATAATAAAATCAGCACAATCAGGTTTATCAACCAATTCATAGCCAGAAGCTATGATTGACTCGCGCATGTGGCGGCTGTCAGCTTCATTCTTTGCGCAACCCAGGGTCACCAGGGCCACTTTGTTTGCAGCTTGCACGTGCTGTCTCCCCTGCTTATGACATTTCCATAATCGCCTACACTACCGGCAATCAGCGGTAATTGACATATTGCAGCGGCAACCCGTAGTCCTGTTCCTTCAAAAAGGCGATGACATCCTGCAGGTTGTCGCGCTTGGGTGAGAATACACGCAATTTGTCCTGCTCTATCTGTACCTTGACGTTTTTTAGCTTGAGTCCACGGATATCTTTGTTGATGCGCCCGGCGGTATCCTTATCAATGCCGGCGATGATTTTGCCAAGCAAGCGTAGCTGCATACCGCTCGCCTGGTGTGGCTCGCTCCAATCCAGTGCCTTTAGATCAATGGAACGGCGTACCAGTTTGGTGTTAAGTACATCCTGTACTTGATGAGCGACAAACTCGCTGGGTGCCGTAAGCGTAAATAATTTAGCGCTTTTATCAAATTCCAGTTGAGCGCCAGAGTCTTTCAGGTCATAGCGTTGCACTAGTTCCTTGCGCGCCTGTTGCCAGGCGTTGTCAACCTCCTGCATAGTAACTTCTGACACTATGTCAAAACTGCTATCTTTGGCCATATACTTCTCACCTATCCTGTTAACTATCTATCATTGGTATCGCTGCCCGTGTTGCGGCATATCGTCAGATTTTGGCAAAGCAGACAGTATCATCCGGTATCGCTGCCTGTGTTATGGTCACACACAGCTTATTTTATCCGGCATCTTGTATATTTTGTACAATGGGCCGCTGCTCAGCGACCAACTCCGCAACCCCCAAGCCGTTTTCCACCGCTAACTCCACTCCCACTCCGTTGCGCAGAAGCGTAACATAGCCGGGCGCCCCCGCCTCCACCTGACAGCGGGATGAAACCGTGTAGCTGTTTTCCCAAGGCGCAACGCAAACCTCTTCTATCACAATCGCGCCATCCACCGTTATCTGTAGCCAGGAATTACCCCCTTCTACTTTGACGGTTAGGTCGAAGGGTCCATAACGGCCATCCTCAGCTATCTGGCTTTCAATCGAGGGCAGATTAACGCCTATTTCTGCGTCAGTGATGCCGTTATCAGTGCTGGAAGCGCGAGTTACCGGCTGATTGTCTGTTTCCTGTTTGGAACAACTGGAAGCAATGAGCGCCCACAGTATCAAAAGCAGCAAAAAGGCCGCAACCATCCCCACAATAATCAACGCCGGATGTCCCGCCAGCGAACTTGTAAGGCGACCACCTGACAATCTTTTGGGAGGTTTACCCACATAGTCATTCATCCGCACCTGACGCGAGCTTTGGGTCTTACGCGTGCTTTGGGCCTGACGCGAGGGGGACAAACTGGCCCGACGGCCGTTGAGGCCACTACGTCGCGAGCGGGCGTAATGCGGCAGATCGTCCTGCACCTGGCGCAGATGGCTCTGAAACTGCTTATCAGCAGAACTATTGTCGCCACTGCCCCAGTAAGAACCGCTGGCCTGATTGCGTTTGGCGATGGTGATGATTTCGCGGTCATCGGGATGCTGATAGCGCTGCCGCCCTAATCCGGCGGCCGCAGTGGCAGATGGTGCTCCGGCCGATGGAATGCCATCAGGGACATGACCGACGTTTCCATGACCGGCGTTTTTTACGCCGCGACCAGCTGCCCGTCCCAAAACGGGATTACCGGCTAAACGGCGCGTTGGAACGCCACGGACACCGCTGGTCTCGCCGGTATCTGAACCGTCCCAATCATGGTTGACATGGCCGTACCCGCGCGGCGGTACAACCAAGCCCGCGCCACCACTGCTTTCATAACGATGAAATTCGCGCAGAAACTGCTCAGTGATACGGGTAGAGTCCAGACCAAGATAGCGCGCGTATGAGGACACCATATTGCGCGTGTAACCCTTATGCGGCATGTAGGGGAAATTGTTTGTTTCCAAAGCCTGAATAATTGAGGGTCTGATGCGCAGTCGATCTGAGACCTCCTCAATGGTCTCACCTTTGATACGCCGGGCCTCAGCCAGGCGCTCGCCAAACGTTGCATCTGCCAACGCGACCTCCAAAACCGCAACGCTATCATCAGCGATCAACTGCTTTGCAATGCGTAGAATAGTACCATAACCGCACATTGTCCGAGTTCTGCGCGCAAACAACGGGTGTGACGAGGTCACAAGGCCCTTCTTAGCCCCACTCTGTTAGCAGCAAGCGGCTTATTAAGCAGGTAAGCTATCCGGCCAACGGAACCGTTATGCAAGGGCAGGCGATCCGGCTAACAGAGCCGTGGCAGGCAAACTGACAACCGGGCCGTTATTCAAAGGCGCGCAGGGTTTCCAGATCCAACACGTCGTCTACCAGCACCTCGCGAGGTTTAGAACCGTTGGGAGGGCCAACTATGCCCTTCATTTCCAGCATGTCCATAATGCGACCGGCACGGGCATAACCAACTTTCAGGCGACGTTGCAGGGTGGAGGTTGAACCCAGTTGGGCGCTAACCACTATCTCTGCCGCCTCCCACAGCAAAGGGTCGTCAACCCCAAAGTCCTCGGCTGCACCACCACCAGCCGTCGCGCTCACAGCAGTTTGCATGAGCAAAATGGCCTCGTTGTAATCAGGACTGCCCTGGCTGCGCCAGAAGTTTACGACCAACTCAATCTCTGGCTCACTCACAAAACAGCCCTGGATACGCACCGGTTTAGAATATTCCGGGCGCGAAAACAACAAGTCGCCCAAGCCAATTAAATCCTCGGCACCCGGACTGTCTAAAATAACGCGGGAGTCGATACCAGAGGCCACCGTGAAAGCGATACGGTTAACAATATTGGCCTTGATCAGGCCGGTAATCACGTTGGTAGAGGGGCGCTGGGTAGCCACTATCAGGTGCAAACCAGCGGCGCGAGCGAGTTGGGCCAAGCGGCTGACCGTCGCCTCAACCTCCTTACCATTAAGCATCATCAAATCGGCTAATTCATCAATAACAATAACAATATAAGGCAACCGGGCCCTCAGCTGCTCCTGCTCGACCGTTATATCCACCTCCCCATCTGACGTGGTTTGGCAGGACTCTCTGTCAGTGACGGTGTCCTCTGAGCCAGAGCGAGCGGCATGCGCGGCCTGATCGTCATCATGCGCAGCCCGTTTGTTGGTATCGCCAGCGGCCGGTGTGGCGGTTTCTGCCTGGTCAAGCGCCTGCTTTTTAGCAAACTCCTTAGCCAGCCGCTCCAGGTTCGCGGTCACTTTTGCATTAAACTGCTTGATGTTTTTAACGGCGTGCTTTTCAAATAGTTTAAGGCGTCTGTCCATTTCCGCCACACACCAGGCCAGGGCGCTAGCCGCCTGTCCGGCATCAGTGACCACCGGCACATACAGGTGGGGGATGCCGTTATACAGGGTCAATTCCACCCGTTTGGGGTCAATCATGATCATGCGCACTTCATCGGGCGTTGTGCGCATAAGAATAGACATGATGATAGAGTTGATGGCAACAGACTTACCAGAACCGGTTGTGCCGCCAATAAGCAGATGGGGCATCGTGGACAGGTCGGCCACGATAGATCCCCCCTCTACATCCTTACCAATAGCCAGGGCCAGTGGGCCTGATCGCGCGGCGGCCAGCACATCACCAAGCAGCACCACGTTACGACTTTGATTGGGCACCTCAATGCCCACCAGCGAGGTGCCGGGGATGGGGGCGACAATGCGAATGGCCTCGGCCGCGAGCGCTAATTGGATGTCAGCCTGCAGGGCAGTGACGCGATTGAGTCGCACGCCTTCGCCCAAACTAACCTTGTACAGGGTAACGGTGGGGCCAGCAATCCAGCCCACCACACTGCCGTCTACTCCAAATTCCTCCAAGGTCTCCTGGAGATGATTGGCGGTAGTGCGCAACTCGCTGGCGCCAGCCTTGGTATTGGCTTTTTCGCGGGAGACTTTAAGCAGTTTGCCATCAGGCAGGCAAAAGTCGTGTTGAGCAACCGCAGGGGCAAAGGCCATAACCGCGCTAGGGTCTGAAGCAGAACCGGCTTGTTTGGAGGATTTGCCAACAGGGTTTTTGCCAGAATGGGCACCGGCAGAGGTGACATCGCTGTTTGTGGAAGACAACAAACCGTCCTGCTGGTCGCGGTCTGCGCTGTCTGAGGCAGCACCGGCATCAGCATCGGTGGCAGCGGTCTTGCCGTCAATGGGCACCTGGGTGCCAGCGGCAACCTCTGCGCCGTTCAACGCGCGGCTTCCGATGGGGTCAGCCACACGGTCGTCATCCAGATCAGCAAACGCCGCCCAACGCCCCTTAATGCGCCTGGTAGCTCCCAGATCAGTGGGCGATACATCCTCAGCAGTTTCAGGCGACCTGTTGCTTGGCCCCGCCCCGGCCACCGGCAGCGTAGGCGCCAGACGCGCCTGATTATAGAGTTTGGTTGGCAACATCTGGGGATTACCAGCAACCTGCGCCCAGGCACCCTGGGGAGATTTACTGAGCACATCTACGCCGGCCGGACCCAGCTGGTAGGCTCCCGCAACCCCACCGTTAGCCTTGTCATCTGTGGCCAAAACGGCGGCGTCGCTACCCTTATGGCGGCGGAAACGGATAGTGGTTGACACCTTTTCCACCAAGCTGCTAATTGACAGGCCAACCAGTACCAGGCCCACAACTATCAGGCCCACCAGCAGGATGAGGGATACCGTCATACCAAACACCGAAAGAAGCGCCCAAGCCACGGACCCACCCACATAGCCGCCCTGATAAGGCAGGATGTTGGGATTGAACACCTGGCCGGGGTCGCCAGCCGCCTGCGGAGTTAGAATGCCCAGTATCGAGATGATAGCCAAAAAAATTAGGCCCAGCGCGATAACAAAACGTAGAGTAGAGACCGTCAGGCGATGCTGGATAAAAAAACTCACCGCCCAGGCAAACAGCAAAAAGGGCAGCAGCATTGCTCCGGCCCCACATGCCAGCCGCAGAAATCCCGCAACCAGGCTTGAGCCAAAGGCTTCTTCTGGCGACGCGAGAATGGCCAGCAACGCCAGAGCCAAAATGGTTATCAGAACGCCCACCAGATCATTTTTGAGCCGCGCGCCTGAAGGGCTGGACTGGTCAGGCTGCTCGCTGGTGCCTGAACTCAGGCCAGATGTGCGCGCTGCGCGCGTCTTGGTGCCCGTGGGGGCGGATTGTCGCGCGGATTGTCGCGTCTTCTGCTTGTGCGCGGCGTGCGCGCCAGCGGTTTTTGGGGAACTGTTCTTGGTGCTCAATTCGCCGACCTCCGAGTGTGTTTATCCTGCGTTTGTTCCGGCGGTCGCCATCGTCTGACATGCAGACGACACGCGCCGCAGCCAGCGTGTGCCTGTGAGATTGGACGTGTTTATCTTAGCAGATTCTGTGCCCAGTAGTACCACCAACCGGGGATTTCCCTTAGTACGTTAAAGGTGACATCAGAACCGGCCTTCACGGTTTGACAGGGAACCGTAACCACATCCAGACCTTCTGAGAGATACAGCATTTTGATACGCGCCAGGTGATAGAAGTTGCTAACGGCCGCAACTTTGGTCAGTCCGGCCGCGCGCAGGGTATCGACGGTGTTGGCAGCGGTGCGCTGGGTGTTGGAGCCATATTCGTCAATGACAATATCATAAATAGGCACGCCTTGTTTCACGACATACTCGCGCATGGCCCGCGCCTCACTAACGTCGTCAGCGTCAATACCCCCGCTCATCACCAATACGGGAGCCAGACCCTGCTGGTACAGACGAATGCCGGTATCCAGACGATCCTGCAAAACCGGCGACGGCGTGCCGTCTGGATAGACCTGTGCGCCCAAAACCACGGCGGCATCCACCCGCTCACGGTATTCAGTAGTGCCAAAACAAAACATCTGCCCCAGCGGAAACAGGAGGACGGCCAGGGCAAAACTCAGCACCACACACAACAAGGTGAGCAAACGCGAGAAGCGAGCGCCTGGGGGTGCCAGCAGATCGGCCAGCAGGATGGCTGCGGTAATCAGGCTAAAAATCAGGCCGACAAATACAGAAAACGGCAGGGGGAAGCCCAGGATGATGAGACCAGAGGCGGCGATGGAATAAACGCTATCAGCATTAGCAAAAGCAAACAGGGCAACCAGCGCAACGGGCAGCGCCAGGGCGATGCGCACCATCCAGTGCCGGGACACATGCGCGGCAAAATAAGCCAAAGCCAGCGTAGTGGCCAACTGAAGCACCAGGCTTCCCCAAGGCGGAAGGCCACTGAGGTCTATCCACCAGGCATTTTGATTGTAGGTGCCCAGCAGAGCTGTCGAGGCCAGTGCCAGCAGCGAGTACAGCGCAAAAAAGGCCGCCAACCCACGCATGAGTGAAATCAGAAGCCAAAAAAACCGTGCCGCTCTGTTGCCCAGGTGCCTCACGCTACAGGGGCAGGTCAGGGGCGGCAGATGGCTCTGGAAGGCGCGCAAGAATGGTTGAGCCCACAGGCGAAACGTTGGTGGACACGCCAACGCCAGGTGAGGAGGTGGCGCGGGGTGAAGGAACGGCAAGAGTTTCTGGAGTGGTGCACGGTGCAGATACGGCAGGAGTTTCTGGAGTGGTGCACGGTGCAGATACGGCAGATGGCTCAGAGGTGGCGGGGTTCAAAGCATCTGACTGTCCTTCAGCGATCTCGCGCCGCACGACACATTGCATGGCGGCGATGGCGCATTCCACCATATCGTCATCAGGAGCGTGGGTGGTTAAACGCTGCAACTGCAGGCCAGGCCAGAGTACAAGCCTGACAAGGGGTTGTTCAGGATGGCTGCCTGCCCATTTAACTGTTAGTTCATAGGACAGGCCGGCAATCACCGGAAGCAGTACGATGCGACTAACGATGACAACAGCCAGGCGAAGGGCCTCGTTGGTAAGACCCAGCAGATCGATAATCCAGTTTATTGGCACCACGGTAAAAACCAGAATTGCGATGATCATGGTCATTAGCATAAAGGCGGTGCCGCAGCGCACATGCAGTGAGGAAAAGCGCTGAGCATTGGTTACAGTGAGGTCATGACCGTGCTCAAAACAGTGGATAGTGCGATGCTCGGCACCGTGGTAGCCAAACATGCGCCGCACCTCTCCCAAACGGCCAATCAGCCAGATATAGGCAATAAAAATGGCCACGCGAATCAATCCGTCAACAAGGTTCCAGAGCAGGGTGCGCTGGCCATAGTCGCCAACCAGCAGATTGGTAAGTACCGCTGGCAGCACCACAAAGATGCCTATGCCCAAGAGTATGCCTGCCAACAGGGTTAAACCAAACACCGGTTTGGGCATGGCGGGTTCCTGGTGGGTGGCATCCTGATGGGCGTCTTGGTTCGCGTCCTGGGTAACAGGTTCCTGGTGAGCTGATTCCTCGTGGACGATGTCTTTGGCGGAGACGAGATGGATGGCATCCTGGGATACGGAAGAAGTCGGTTCAAGTAAAGCGGCATTGGCAGCTATTTCCATTGCCTTAAAGCCCAAAGCAAGGGATTCCACCAGTGCCGTGCAGCCCCGCAGCACGGGCTTGTACATCCAGGAGTTCTTGCTTTGACCGCTGACCAGATCGTGTTGCTCTACATAGATGTCGCCGTCAGGACGCCGCACTGCCACGGCCCAGTTATAACGACCGCGCATCATGATGCCTTCGATCAGTGCCTGGCCGCCTATATGAGTCTGGCACACAACGTCGCTTTCATCAAAGACAGTATGGGATGTGGCAGCTGGTGGCTGAGTGTTGTGGCGGGCAGGCTCCGAGCTGCTTTCTGGCGGTATGTCCATCAGCGCTGCACCCGTTCAAAGGGCTGACGACAACTCATCTTACCCTCCGGACAGGATCCGCGCCGGCAGGGCGCACCGGCATCCAACAGAATATAAGGGGCGTGCGGCCGGGCCAACTCCAGCATCTGACAACTCAGTTCCTGTATCTCCCATTGGGCGCGGTGGCAGCAACGCAGCGTAAAAAAGTGCAGTAACTCGCGCAGGTTCATGGTAACAACTATCTTGCTGGCACAGGCATTGGGCAGCACATAGCGAGCGTCCTCGGCTGCCACGCCGGCCTCTATAAGCTGCGCATAGGTGTTGTAGGCCGTGTCAATAGCAACATGAAAGGTAGTCAAGAGTTCAGGGTCAGCGGCAATGGCCGGTGGAGTCACAACCACGGGCTCCTCGGTCAACTGCACATAACGCTGGCTCTGTTGATTAAAAGACGCAATACGATGGCGCACTAGCTGATGGGTCAAGGCCCGGCTGACATCGTCAATGGCAAAGGTGAAGGAGGCGTGTTCAAGGGCCGAGAAATGGCCAGACGAAACGATAATTTTAAGTACCCGATATATCTGCTCCTGGCTAAGATTCTCCATCAGCTCAGCAGCGCCTATGGGGGCGTAACACAACCGTGCCGCCGTGGCTACAGCCCGCTCCGGATCGGCGGTATGATAGAGCAAGGAAACCTGCATGACTGTCCTCTCGCGATTGAGACGGCCGGGTCTATAACGCACCTAAATCAGGCAGAAGGAGCAGGAACCTCACCAGAGGCAGAACTTTCAGATTTTTCAGCAGATTTTGCGGCCGCCTCAGTATCAGATGCGGCAGCTTCCTCAGCGTCAGAGGGGGTGGCAGGTTGGGCAGCAGCAGCTGGCTCAACGCCAGAGGGGGTGGCAGGTTGGGCAGCGGTGGCATCAGCAGCTGACGCGGTGGCGACGGCAACAGCCGCATCAACAAGAGCGCTGTCCAGGGCGATGTCGGTAGAGCTGACATCCGTGGCCGCAACAGCCTTGGTGTTCGCATCACCGGTGCTCGCGGCTTTTTCCTGGGCCTGAGCCATTCGTTCAGCCTCACGCGCGAGCTTGTCCGCATGGCGGGCGGCATAGATGGCCTTTTTAGCGGCCTTGACCTCTCGCGCGGCTTTGGCAGCCTCGGCGGCCTCATGAGCAGCGGCCTGGCGCGCGGCTCTTTTAGCTGCCTCACGTTCAGCTACGCTGTCAGCCGCCGACCCAAACTTATCAGAAAAACGCTGCACACGGCCACCGGTGTCCACAAATTTCTGCTGACCCGTATAGAAAGGATGACACTCGTTGCACAGTTCAATGTGCAATTCTGGCTTTGTAGCGCGCGTGATAAAGGTATTGCCACAGGAACAATGCACCGTGGCTTCAACGTAATCAGGGTGGGTGTGCTTTTTCATGCTGTCTCCTTTAAGTTGTTCTGGTTTCCAAGCAGAACCGGCGCCAGGGACGCCAAAATACGCAAACTTAGAGAGTATAGCACAGGCCGCCCTTTCACTACTCAGAAGCTCTCGAATGTAGGGTTCTCTGATGTAGGGCACTCTGATGCAAGAGCCCTTAACACCGCCTGGCCTTGTCCCAACAGACAGGCACCGACCTTCACATCACGGGACAGGTTGCGCCCCTTTTATCTTGAACCGACCCCTTTTGGTTCTGTCCGTGCACCTCGCCATGGGCACACCTTTGGCGAAGAGTGCGTTTTCCTTATGACAGATTCATACGAAAAGCGGGGCGGACACCGTACGTGCCGTCCACGAGGGTGGAATCGACCGTGCCCGCAGAGGCGTAGACCAAAGCGGCCCCGGAAGTGAGGTAGCGCGGAG
>JAITRZ010000003.1 GCA_031288185.1 Coriobacteriales bacterium | reverse complement strand
CTCCAGTCACCTGTGCGTAGATCTAGCTTTGAGTAGGTAGCGACAATACCCTCCCAGGTAGCTTCATCTGTCGTACCACCATAAGAAGTTGGAGCAACTGGGCGAGAGGCATTTTCTAAGGGGTCAGTGGTATCAGGAATAACTAAGGCAGAGTGTCCTATGAGGTTTTGTGCCAGTCTCTCTACCGCCCAGGTTTGGATGGCTTTAGCAGACGTGTTAAGGTCTGCTTCTTTTTTTACGCTTCCTGCTTTTCCTATGTATCCGGTAAGGGCAGGCACTGCTATAGCAAGCAGGATACCTAAGATAACTATCACTACGATGAGTTCTACTAAGGTAAAGCCTTTAGTGTCAGTTAGGTGTGTGCGGTCTTGGGAGGCACCTCGTACAGGAAACGTCCGGTGAGTTCCGCAGACTGAGGAGCCCTGGTGATGTGCCGCAGGATTACTGAGGCGACGAGGGCGCAGAGTGTTTGAGCTGGTGTTCTCTGTGGGAGAGGCTTCTGTGGCCGCTACTCTTTGTGTTCTCATTTGTGCTATTTCAGAGCACAAAAAACCGCCTGGCGCAGGGGCCTGGACGGCATCTTTGGCGCGTACACTCGTGCCCTCATAGGTGTTGGTGGACAGGAGAAGGGCTAAGCTATGAGCCCCCCCCCCGGGCCTATTCTGGATGTTTTTGCGCTCATGTGTTCCCGCTCCCTTCAGATTTCCTGTTGTGGTGCCCTGCTTGGTAGTGCGTGTCTGAGTGATGCTTTATCTTGGTGCCTGTCTTGGTAGTGCCTGTCTTAGTGGCGCTTTTTCTTAGTTCCTATCTTGCTGCCTGTCTTACCTGGCTTTCGTAGTAGCACGCAGTGTAGCATAAGGCCAATAAGAGCGTTGTCTTGCCCTTGCCATTGAGGAAGTATCCCCCATTCACAAGGCTGCGCACAGGACTGAATATTTCCAGGAAGAGATGGTGATTATGATACGAGGACGGCAGTCCTTTGACGCGCTGCGCAAACGACCACCGTCCCCTGTTCATCCTGTCCGACCCTGACGCACCGGTCAAATCGAATTAAAACCCTGTTCTATATCCGCCAGGATATCTTTGATGTTTTCTGTACCGATGGAAAAACGTACGGTAGTTGGCGTGATGCCGGCATCCAGCAATTCTTCAGGAGCGAGCTGAGAGTGAGTAGTGGAGGCCGGGTGAATAACCAGCGACTTTACATCAGCGACATTAGCCAAAAGAGAGAATAACTCCAGCTTCTCAGTGAACAGTCGAGCCTGATCTGAAGTGCCATCCAACTCAAAACTAAAGATGGAGCCACCACCATGGGGAAAATACTTCTGGTACAGCAGATAATCACGGTGATCAGGCAAACTGGGATGGTTAACTCGTTTGACACGAGGATGATCTTTTAGGTAGTTTACAACCTCAAGGGTGTTGGCAACATGGCGCTCAATGCGCAGGCTTAAGGTTTCAAGACCCTGCAGAAAGAGAAAGGCATTAAGGGGAGCCAAAGCGGCACCTGTATCGCGCAGCAACGTCACCCGCGCCTTAATGATATAAGCGACCTTGCCAACTGCCTCGGTAAATACCACCCCGTGATAGCTGGGATTGGGTTTGGTGAGGCCGGGAAATTTTTCGTTTTGAGCCCAGTCAAATCGGCCACCGTCCACAATCAGCCCGCCAATGGAGGTGCCGTGACCGCCGATGAACTTGGTGGCGGAATGCACCACAATGTCAGCGCCATACTCAAAGGGCCGCACCAGATAGGGCGTGGCAAAGGTATTATCAACCACCAGAGGAATTCCGTGTGCGTGTGCCAGATTGGCGATAGCCTCAATATCCACGATGGTGGAGTTGGGATTGCCCAGGGTCTCAATGAAGATCAGTTTGGTGTTGGGTTGGATAGCGGCCTCAATGTTGTCCAGGTTGGAAGCATCCACAAAGGTTGCATCAATGCCAAAGTCTTTGAGCGTGTTGGAAAATAGGTTGTAGGTGCCGCCATAGATATATTTATCAGTAATGATGTGGTCTCCGGCACGGGCGATGTTTTGGATAGAGTAGGTCACCGCCGCAGCACCTGAAGCCAGGGCCAGGGCTCCAACGCCGCCTTCCAGAGCGGCAATGCGCTTTTCCAGCACATCGGAGGTTGGATTCATGATGCGCGTGTAGATATTGCCAGCTTCAGACAGTCCAAAACGGTCAGCAGCACTCTGAGAGGTGGGAAAGACATAGGAAGTGGTTTGGTAGATGGGTACAGCTCGCGCATCGGTGGCCGGATCCGGCACTTCCTGTCCAACGTGTATCTGTTTGGTCTCAAAGGACCAGTGGGATGTATCAGTTACATTAGCCATTACAATCATTCCTTTCATATGCAATCCCTGCTACCTGAGGTGTGACAGGAAAAGCTGTGAGGGCGTACATTGGTTGATTTTGCTTGTGAAGAGTGAAGAAACAAGGGCTCCCAAACCTCGACAGGAACCGTTAGGTCGCACCGGTCTGAAGCGCAAAAAGTGAGGAACGCACAGCAAAAAGGCAGCGCTGCAGCCGGCAGGCCACAGGCAGGGCGCTTTAACACAGACGTTCTAAAGCAGATGGAGTCTGATCAACAACCTACAGATGCAGTCCAACCCCAGAAAGGAGGCCAAACAAAAAGCGAAAGGGAAGGAAAGATTTTGAAAAAGTGCGTATCTGCTTAGGACAGAAAGGGGAAAGGCGCGCGACCCAAGGCCAAAGCGCTAACGGGGCATTCGCCCGCTCATGGTGACAACCACCCTTATTTGTCCAGAAACAACGGACACAAGACTCCTTACTACGCACACCCTTACAAACGGGTTGCAGCCATGGTAGTGATTAGCGGCAGCCTTGTCAAGCGCGCGCGTTCTTTTGTGCAAGATTGTGCACAATGTGTTAGGATCGTGTACTACTGCCCTCAAGAACGCTGGCAGGCGAATAGGGTTTTGTGAGGTGATTCCCATGAACTGACAAAGACCGGAAGCGATAGGGACGGCATAAAGCAACCGATTGTCTTGTGGTGTGCGCGTCACATTTTGTTCAGGTTGCCTGTACGGTATTCTGTTTACCGATTTGGTTCCCCAGAGGAGATTATATAAAATATTTTAGAAAAGCAGTACCTTTTTTGTTGGCCTTGGCTTTAGGCTCGCTTTCAGGAGCATCTCTTGCATATGCTGGGTACGCTGAGTCTACGTGGTGGGACACAGGGTATATTAATGGCGTAAATTGTACACAGTGTGCCACTATAGAAACTAAGTCAACGCCCTCTGCCATTGCATTGGCTTGGGTACGCTCCACCAACGCTTCTCTTCCAACAGGCTGGGCCGGCACGCGTGCATGGCTTTGTTATCCGAATGGCACCGTGTACTCCTGCCCTTATGGGTGGGTTTATAACTCCAACTATTGGACAAAGGGATCGTGGGGATGTTCAGGTTTTGAAGACTATCCTCCGCATTCCACCAACTGGATAAGTTGGGGCGCTACCCAGCATTGGACTGGCTATGAATATGTTCAGTATAATACCTATAAATCGCCAACACAAACTATACCTTGATAAGGAGTATCGCTATGAGTAACCCATCTTTTAGAAAACCCGCGTTGATTATCACCACGGCAGTAGCGTTTGCTGTTGGCGTAATGCTTATTGTGTCTTTTAACGTTAACAGGGCAGAGGCTGAAAGCAACGCGATGAATTATTACGACGGAAAGCCGGCTGGATACCAGATAAACGACAGCGGCTAGACCTACGGTACTGTTTTGCAGGCCAGCCCTGTGGATACGTTGCCTGACCTAGTGGCTGTTGAGGCAACCAATGGCCAGCAGGGATATGCCTATTGGTCTGACATGAACGATCCTTCATCGCAACCTGCCAACCCTGAGGAAGCAGTGGCGCTGATGGCTACAAGAAATGCCCGCGACTCACAATTGTTTATGCAGTTTTTATCTGGGGCCATCGGCCTTGACCTTGATGTCGATAGCGATACCGCACAAACGGTTTATGAACAGGCGCAGAATTTTGTATATCCAGCAGTGCCAGGCGAACCCTGGTTTGCTGATTCTCAGATAAAAGACGATATAGTGAACCTGTTGCCTATCAATGAAGTGTCGCTTCCCGATGGCGAGGAGCTAAGGACATTCCTTTCTGCTATTTTCTCAGGGATTCAAGAGGAGAACTACCTTGAAATACCGGTATATCTGGAAGACGGAGTAACGCAGATAGGTGTTTTTCGCATGGGATCCTGATTCTTCCCTCCTCACATGATGTCAGCTTAAAGGCCGCACGTGTTACGGTACGTGGCGCAACACGTTTTCAAGACAAGCCGCCCCAAGCCCCCTCCAGGGGGTTTGGGGCGGCTTGAACAAACAGACAACAGATGGGAGCGGGAAGGATTGCAGGAGGTAGGGCCGCGTTTTTAAGTGTTCGGGCGGCTACTCGTTCAACCGCCCAGAAAATAGCGTTGGATGTCTGCGTTGGTGGCAATGACAAAGAGCATCAGCATGGCGGCCACCCCAACTATGGAGATGCCGTTGACCAGTTTGCGGGAGATTTTACGGCGCAAAATACGCTCAATGGTCTCAATGACAATCTTGCCACCATCAAAGGGCGGGATAGGGAGCAGATTCATCAGGCCTATAGAGATGGACAGACCCGCAGCCAGTAACAGGAAGGACAGCGAGCCAGAGGAGGCGGCGGCACGGGCCTCCATTGAGATACCTACCACAGAGGACGTCTGACCGATGGTATCAGCAAAGGTGGCTGGGTTAAAAAGCTGCACGATGGCCAGAAACACCACGCCTATCAGGCTTAAAGAGGTGCTAAGGGCATCAGGGAGGAAAACTGGCTGCTGCTCTATCCGGGAAGTGACACCGATCATCAGCCGTCCGTCTACCTCCGCTATCCTGACAGGAACCGTCAAACGCTCGCCCTGGCGCTCAAGCGCGAGAGAAACACTGTCGCCAGCCTGGTGTTCCTGGACAGCCGCGCTAAATGCCTGCCAACTGGATACCTCTACCCCGTCTACAGCCACAATCTGATCCCCTGCGACGATCTGGGCGGCGGCAGCTGGAGAGTCTTCCACCACGCTTTCTATGGTGGTGGTGGGAACCTGTACGCCACGGATCATCAGCAGGGCCGTTATCAGCAGGACAGCAAAGAGCAGGTTAAACACAGAACCGGCTATCAGCAAACAGACGCGTCGCCACCAAGGCAATGAGCCATAGGTCAGGCGGCGTTCACGCCGAATAGACGCGTCGGGATCGGGCAGCGGGCGTGGCTCGCCCTGAGTGTAACTTTGGTCGCCTATCCGCGCCGCAGCAATCTCGTAGCACGGGCCGTCGTCCTGGCGCAGGCGCACCACCGTGCCCCAATCATTCAAAATATCCAGGGCTCGGCACAGGTTAAAGCCCAGTTTTTGGCCGGCCTGCTCAGCGTCAGCCTCGCTAACGCGCCCAAAATAGGCGATGAAGGCCAGCGTCTTGGCTAGATTTGGGTTATCGTCGTCTCCCTCCATGCCGGCTATCATGCAATAGCCGCCCAGCGGCAGCGCCGTTACCCCAAACTTGGTGTCGCCGCGCTTAAAGCCGATATTTGGAGCAGGCAGGCCAAGCATGAATTCCTTGACGCGCAGCCCAAAGAGGCGGGCAAGACAGAAATGCCCGGACTCATGGACAAGGACGATGATGCTCAAGAGCACCAATCCCCAGAAAATAGTTGCAACTACATCCAGCATCGCGACCCGGCTTTCAGACGGTTGTGGACAAGGGCAGGAGGGCGGCCTGAAGGCGACCGCAGCCCACATGGAGGCTAGAGTAACAGAAACAATGGGCGAACATGCAAGTTGACACCCTCCTGTTTTGTTTAGGTTGAGCGCGGCGGCATTTTTCACGCGCTAGCGCGAGGGATGTTGCGCGCAGGTTCAAAGCGGCCGACGTAGACCTCAGCCCAGGGTTAACGCTGCGGCCAGAGCCTGGGCACGAGCTTCGGCATCAACGGCCAAGAGCTGGTCGATAGAAACCACCTGCTGGGGTTGGTGCTGTTCCAGGCATTGTTCTACCACCTTTTCAATATCCAAAAAGCCGATACGGTGTGCCAGAAAGGCTTCTACCGCCACCTCGTTGGCGGCGTTGAGGACTGCTGGATAAGTGCCGCCCTTGAGCGCGGCCGCCTGCGCCAGTTGAAAACAGCCGTAATTGGTTAGGTCGGGTAGTTGAAAATGCAGGTCGCTCAGCTGCGAGATGTCCAAGCGCTCACACGCCGACTCTGGCAGACGCTTGGGAAAACTAAGGGCAAACAGGATGGGTTGGCGCATGGAAGTTGGGCCCAGTTGGGCCTTAACTGAGCCATCCACAAAGGACACCAATGAATGCACGCGGCTCTCAGGGTGCAAGATGACGCGCAGGGCGCTGTACGGCAGCCCAAAAAGGTGATGGGCCTCAATGACCTCCAGGCCTTTATTCATCAACGTGGCAGAATCAACACTGATCTTGGGGCCCATGCGCCAGTTGGGGTGCCTGAGCGCCTGGGCGGGAGTGGCTGTTTGCAGGCGTTTTTGGCTCCAGCCACGAAAGGGGCCGCCACTGGCGGTGAGCCAGAGTTCCTGGACACTGGCGATATTCTCGCCCAAAAGACACTGAAATATCGCGGAGTGCTCGGAGTCTATCGGCAGGATCTGATCAGGACGGGCCAGGGGCATCAACAGTTGGCCGCCAACTACCAAAGACTCCTTGTTGGCCAAAGCCAGGGTCTTGTTGGCCCGAAGAGCCGTGTAGCTGGCTGGGAGGCCAGCGGCTCCAACTATCGCGTTGACAACCACGTCTACCTCTGAAAGAGCGGCCAGATCGGCCACCGCCTGGCTTCCAAACGCCACCTCTGCTGTACTGGACACTTCGGAGGGATCGGACTGCACGGCCATCGCCACATACCGTACCTGGTACTGTTCAATTATCGGCAGACTGGCGGCCAGACTGGCTCCACCTCTGTTGCCGGCTCCCAGCGCCACCAGCTGAAAATGTTGCGGATAGTCCGCAATCAGCGCCAAACACTGACGACCGATTGAGCCACTGAAACCCAGGAGGGCAATACGTAACGGACGGGAGGCGCTTGGAGTCATACCATCCCTTTCTTGGGACAAGGAGCGCGTCTGTCACAAAACGCGCGCTGTAGGCAAACAGGCGGCTGGGCCCCTGTGATGACACGCGCACCGGTGCCGGATCCTTATCGAGGACAGAGTCGCAGCACCATCGCGACGATAGGATGCGCCTGTGACAGGGCGCGTACTTGTGACAGGGCGCATACCTGCGGCAAGACGCGCTCCTACTGTAAACCAACCATTCTAAAGAGCAAAAATGCCAGCGCCGCGACCAGAAACAACGAGTCACAGCGATCTAAAAAGCCGCCGTGACCCGGCAGCAAACCGCTGGAATCCTTATGGCCGGTGGAACGTTTGATGCGCGACTCCACCAAATCACCCAGGATGCCAACCCAACCACAAAGCACACCGCCCGCTATCGCCCAGGCCCAACTCAGGTTGACACCCGGTATCAGCGGCACCAGGCACCACAGGAGTACCGAGGCCAACAGGCCGGCAAAAAAACCTTCCCAGGTCTTGGCCGGCGAGACACGTGGGGCCATTTTGTGCCGACCCACACGACTGCCAACCAAAAAGGCTGCGGCATCGTTGGCCCAGGTGCTACAGACAATCACCAGTACCAACAGACCGCCCCAGAGATCAGGCAGAGGCAGGTTGGCATCAGGGGCTGGAATGAAGCGAATCATCAGCAGACAGGTTGGCATCAGCCCCGTATACAGGGCACCAAACAGTGTGATGGCCACATCGGTAATGCGAGCGGGATTATAGTAGACATACCATATCAGGAGGAGCACCGCAAAGGCTGTAGTGAGGGACAGGATGCCGTTAATGCCCCAAAAGTAGAAACTGACGGGGTACAGAGCGGCGGCGGCGGTGCCTATGAGCTCGTTGGGAAGTTTGGCATCAGCGCGCAACATAGCGTAGAACTCAAAGGCGCAAAGTCCACTTAAAGCCGCCACCACCAACATGGTGGTTAATGAACTCAACACTATTAGGGCTGCGGTGCTCAGCGCGAAAACGGCGGCGGTGATAACGCGGGTTCTATGCACCGCCTACACCCCCAAAACGTCGTTCTCGTCTTTGATATTCAAGCAGAGCTCTTAGCAATTCATAACGGTCAAAATCTGGCCAGAGGAGCTCGCTGATGTATATCTCGCTGTAGGCTATCTGGTACAACAGAAAATTGGAAAGCCGACATTCGCCGCTTGTACGGATAAGGAGATCCGGATCAGGAATGCCGGCTGTAGACAGGTAGGCACTAAAGTCTTGCGTATCAAAAGACTTTACGGAAGCGGCATCAATCTCGCCGCGCAACGCCGCAAGGGTCAGGTGCCTGGCAGCGGCCACAATCTCTTGACGAGCGCCATAGTTGACCGCTATCACCAGCGTCATGCCCGTACACGCGGCACTTTTTTCCACGGCCGCCAAAAAGCTGCGCCTGGTGCGCGGCGGCAGGCTCTGTACATCGCCAATCAACCTGATGCGCACGTGGTTGGCCAACATGCCCTCCAGCTCGGCGTTCATGGTGCGAGCAAACAGGCCCATCAGGGTGCGTACCTCCTGGGGCGGACGGCTCCAGTTCTCCGTACTAAAGGAATAGATAGTTAGGTAGTCAATACCAATGTCGTTGGCCACGCGTATCAACTCACGCACAGCGCTAATACCTGCCCGGTGGCCGGCGGCGCGGCTTTTGCCCTGGCATTTAGCCCAACGGCCATTGCCGTCCATAATTACGGCGATATGCCCAGGGATGCGCGTGACATCCAACCTGTTTGCGCAAGTCCCCGCATCAGCCGCATCATCAGGCACAAGAGCAGGGAGGCAACTTTGAACGTCGCGCGCATCCCTGAGCGCGTCCGACCGCGCTTTGGTTAGCTGCCCAGAATCGGGAAAAATGTCCCTCAGGGCTTTTCTGGGCAGGCTCACTGGGCCTCAGACTTCCATTACTTCGGTCTCTTTGTGTTTCAGGGCCTCGTCAATACGCTGGATATGTTCATCAGTGAGCTTTTGCATGCGATCCTCTGCTCGATGCTCATCATCTTTTGAAAGTGATTCTGACTTGATAAGGCGCTCCAGTTTGCTGTTGGCATCACGACGGATGGCGCGAACAGCAATCTTGGCTTCCTCGGCTATCTGTCTGCACAGTTTAACCAACTCCTTGCGACGCTCCTCCGTTAACGGCGGAAAGGGCAGGCGAATGCTGGAGCCGTCATTGGCCGGCGTGATTCCCAAATCACTGGCCAAGAGGGCCTTTTCAACCTCTTTGAGGATACTCTTGTCCCAGGGCTCGATAACGAGCAAATGGGCATCAGGGGTTTTGATGGAGGCCAGTTGTACGATGGGCGTGGTAACGCCGTAATATTCCACATTGATTCGTTCCACCGAGGCCGCAGAAGCCCGGCCGGTGCGCACGTTGGAAAATTCGCGCTTTAAATTGTGCAGTGCTTTGTCCATTTGCTCGCGGTGCGTGTTGATTATCTCATCTACCGTTGACATCATGATACCCTCCTGAGCCTGTTTGGACAGTCATAGAACCGCTTTTTTTGCGTGGGCCCTTCATTGTGGCCGCTTTTTGCCGCGTGAACCCTCCCAGCCGGCTTAACGCAAAGCGCAGACGCATCTCGCGCGACGGGATGTCCCGGGCCAAAAACGGCATCTCTCTTAATAATCTTACTCAATAAACAAGCGTGCCCACCGGCTCGCCCTGCAGAGCTCGCTTCATGGTGTTGGCCGGTTCCAGGCTAAAAACTATCAGGGGCAGCTTGTTATCCATGCAAAGCGAAATGGCGGTAGCATCCATAACCTGCAGTTCACGGGTTAAGACGTCCAGGTAGCTGATACGCTCAAAACGCTGGGCAGCGCTGTTGGTAAGCGGATCGCTGTCATAGACACCATCCACCTTAGTTGCCTTCATGAACACGTCAGCGTCGATTTCACAGGCCCTGAGCGCTGCGGCAGTGTCGGTGGTGAAAAAGGGGTTACCAGTACCACCAGCAAAGATAACCACCCTGCCCTTTTCCAGATGGCGGATGGCCCGGCGACGGATATAGGCTTCGGCAACCTCCTGCATGGCAATGGCGCTCTGCACGCGCGTAAACACGCCTACTCGCTCCAACGCCTCCTGCAAAGCCAGGGCGTTCATGACCGTGGCCAGCATGCCGATATAGTCAGCTTGGGAGCGATCCATGCCTTCGGTAGAGGCCGCCATGCCCCTGAAGATGTTGCCGCCGCCCACCGTAATAGCCAACTGCAAGGAACCAGTAGCCATGATGTCTTGAAGTTGTGCGGCTAGCCCGCTGATAACCGTGGGATCAATGCCATAGCCCTGGCCACCGGCCAACTGTTCACCGGACAGTTTAAGCAACACTCTGGAGTATACAAACTGGGACACGACTTTCCTTCACCTTAGGTAGCGAGCGGGTATATCACCAACGCACACGATAACGCGATAACCAAACGCCTCACCTCAGTTAGCAAGCGGATACCTATCGCCTGAAAAGCAGGCGAATGCGCTCCTACTGGCCACCGATCTCATAACGGCGAAAACCCACAACGCTAATCTGGTCGCCAAGGATCTTGGCGGTGTTTTTTAGGTACTGGCGAACACTGATAGCGGTATCTTTGATGAAGGGCTGTTCAAGCAGGGTGTTTTCCTTATAGAACTTTTCAAGGCGGCCCTGAACCATCTTTTCCTGAACATCAGCGGACTTTCCAGACTCGGCGGCCTGGGCGCGGTAGATGTCCAGTTCGCGCTGGATAACCTCCGCAGCAATGCTATCGCGGGATACCTCCAGGGGATTGGTAGCGGCAATTTGCATGGCTATATCCCTGGCAAGTTGAATGAACTGCTTGTTTTGGCCCGTTTTGGGCTCATTGAAGTCAAGCTGCGCCAAAATTCCCAGACGACCGCCGCCGTGAACATAAGAGGCAATAGAGCCCTCCTCAGCGGTGAGGCGTACAAAGCGGCTGACCTGAATGTTTTCGCCCAGGGTATGGATGCCTGCTGTCAGCAGTTCACCAACCGTTTGGCTGCCAACACTCAACTCCTTTAAGGCATCCAGATCACCAGGCGCATTTACCAAAATCGCATCGGCTATATCCTCAGCCAGCCGGGCAAACACGTCGTTTCTGGCCACAAAATCGGTTTCGCAGTTAATCTCTATCATAGCGGCGCTTGTTGGCTGGGGCGCTACTTTGCACACGATCAGGCCCTCATTGGTAACACGACCGGCTTTTTTGGCGGCGGCAGCCAGGCCACGCGTGCGCAGCACGTCTACGGCTCGGTTGATTTCACCTTGAGCCTCGGTTAGGGCCTTCTTGCATTCCATCATGCCGGCCCCGGTCATCTCGCGCAGTTCTTTGACCAGTTGGGCTTTGATCTCTGCCATTGTGCTTCCTCTCTGCTGATGTTTCAGCCCGAACCGGATGAGGTCAGGCTGCCTGAGGCCCGGCCCGGATAGGGTCAGGCTGCTTGTTGGATTTATTCCTCGGCTTCCACGGTGCTGACGGCAATGGTCTCAGCGGGGCTGATATGCTCGGCAGCTACATCTAAGGCGGCATCAGCGGCGGTTTTAACAGAGGACTCAACAATGACACCCGGCTCAACAGGGGCCAGGGATTCTCGATCCATGTCCTGTTCCGTTGAGGATGTTGAAAGCGTGATGGCCGGTAGCCCGGGCTCCGTGTCCTGCGCCATCCCGGCGGCTCCTTGGTCGCTGGTCGCCCACGCGTCACCGGGCTCTCCTTCATCTGCCGCAACGCCCGTGTCATCCGCCCCTACCTGAGCGTCAGCCGCATTTTTTTGATGAGCTGCCTCGGTGATGATCATCTCTGCCTCGTTTAATACCTCCGCGCTTGCTCCAGCCACCACGGCGTCAGTGATGACCTCAGCAAGCAGCGTTACTGAACGAATGGCATCATCATTGCCGGGAATGCCAAATTCTATTTCGTCGGGATCAGAATTGGTATCAAGAATAGCAATTACTGGAATCCGCAGACGCTTGGCTTCGCGAATGGCGATTTCCTCGCGCAAGGTGTCAACCACAAACAGTGCCTGGGGAACTGCCGTCATGGCGCGAACACCGTTTAGGTTGTCCTGTAGCTTGCTTAGTTCCTTGCGCAGCGTAATCTGCTCCTTTTTGGGCAGGGCGGCCATCCGGCCGTCAGCCTCCATGGCTTCTAAATCCTCCATGTGGGTCACGCGGGAGCGGATAGTGATAAAGTTAGTAAGTGTACCACCCAGCCAGCGATGATTGACGTAGGGCATTCCGCAGCGCTCAGCGGCGACAGCAATTGGTTCCTGTGCTTGCTTCTTGGTGCCAACAAACAAAACAGCGCCCCCCTTGGCAGCGAGGGAGCTGACAAAACTATAGGCCTTGTCAAGGCTAACCAGGGTCTGTTTAAGGTCGATGATGTAAATGCCTTTGCGCGCCGTAAAAATGTAGGGCTTCATCTTGGGATTCCAGCGTCGGGTCTGGTGCCCAAAATGCACTCCGGCATCAACCAGTGAGGCAATGGTAACTCGTGTGGCCATTCTTACTCCTTTGCAGTTGTCTGAAGATCGCGCTTGCTCGTACCTGGAGCCAGCGGCCTTCCCTCTGTCCGCTTCAACCTGCCTTCGTAACCGCCTGAGCGGCCACCGCCGATAAGCAGTCTGCGAACATGTGTGATTGAGGCTTGCGCCTCCTTGATGGGAACAATGCGCCTGTCGGCAAAAGCGACCTGCGCCGGGGGTTGTTGTTTGATTGTAACAGAATAAACGCGTAGAACCAATGCGACACGGCATCAACGCGTCGATTGGAAGCACGGTTTTACCGTTCAGGCGTGCTGTGCCCATCCCCCTTGTCGCAAGCGCCAAAGAAGCAATCCGTACGATGGCAATTTTGGTGGAACTTTGGCAGGGCATCTCGCTGGCGGCGAGCTGCTGTGCTCAGGACAGTTTGTTGCGCAATTGCTCCAGGGCGGCAAATTGAGGGTTGATAGGCGCGGCTTGCCCGTGGTCAGCCTCAGAACAGGAGTCGCCCGCGTCATCTGCCGCACCCTGGATGAAATCGGCATCCGGCCCCTCCATGACCCCGGTGCAATCCGTGGCACATAACAGGACGGGTGGCAACTCCACTACGATAGCGGCCACTATCTCCGGAGCGACATCAATAAAGCCCTCGGCGCTCACATGTCCCTGCGCGTGGTCATCCCTGCCTGCTTTTCTGTCCGGCGGCGCAAACAGATAATATCCCTCTATTTCCCCTTCAAGTGTTTGTTGAGCGGAACCCAAGCAACGCTCGCAACTACCCAGCACCGTGGCACAAGCCCGGCCAGTCAGCAGAACGGCCTCTCCGGTATTGGTCAAACGAAATTGATAATCAATGCCACCGGGCAACTTAAGATCCCGGCAGCCCAGCACCAGTTGCTTGAGCGGATAGGTGCCAGAGCGAGTGATTGAGGATGTCGTGTGGGCCAGCTTGGGTAAAACCCGCACCGGCAGTGAAGTAAGTTCCATGGTGTGACAGGTTCTCATCGAATGTTAGCGAAAGGACGCCATCCTGGGTCAGGTTCCCCCCAGATAAGACCCTGGGGACAGGAACCTAACGCGTGGCTTTGTTATTGAGGCGCTCCCGGCAGCGTCGAACGTTTTCATTGATTTGATTGACGGTGCTCTCGATGTGTGAGAATACCGTGTCAGCGTAATCCTCAGCGCCCGCGCGAATCTCGCGTTCCATCTCGCGAGCGTCGGCCAGGACGTTTTCAGCCTGTTGCTGAGCGATGCGCACGATCTCCTGCTCGCTCGCTACGATCAGTGCCTGGTTACGGGCATCTTCCAGGATACGATTGGCCTCAACTTCGGCATCTTCCAGGATATTTTGCTGTTCGCGCACAACCTGGCGAGCCTGGGCAAATTCTGCCGGAAACTGCCGGCGAATGTCGTCAAGAATCTCCAGGGCCTCGCCAATCACAATGGAGCGGCGCTCCTTGTTGCCCAAAACAGGTTTGCCATCCTCGATCAGGTCGGACAATTCATCTATTAAACCCAACACACTGGTTTCATTCATTATGAATCCTTTCACAATCCAAGCCTGCTGAGACGCTCTATCAAGCCGCAACCAACGGGCAGATAACAACGGCACAGTGTAACACATCTACCCTGTTCATCGCCACCTGCGCGGGCATCCTTCACAATCCTTCGTAATCCTGCGCGAGCATCCTTTGGCTCATCCTTTGGCCACTCATCCTTTAGCCTCTCCGGTATCCTCCGGCGACGTTGTATCTTACAACCCGCAACACGTGCCATCCCCTTTATGCTTACAGTTCTTTTTCGATGGGAAACCTCACGCTGATACTATCAGCGCGTACGCTGATCTTGGGGAGATCAGCAAGATTGAGATAGTAGCGTTCAGCCAGTGTCTCAAAGGCCTGTTCCAGGGCACGGGAAAAAGCCGCGAGGTCATCAGGGGCCAGTTTGAGGCCACGACTGTCCTTGCTCAAAGAAACGCCAGTGGCGACGGACGCAGAACGATGGGGTGTGGCCATGCGGGCGCGCAGGTAGGGTTGCTGTGCTTGAATCTGCCCTGCCAGGATGCGATGTGCGGTGCGTTCTGAAATCGCGAGACCCAGGCTTGCGCAGCAACACGTCAAATCGGCGGCATCGCCGCACACCGCCAGCCGCTGACTAAGCGGCAAAGTCTGAACGTCTTTGCACAGAAGCAGTTCCTCACGGCTAAGACTGCGCTGACCAGTGTCAAGCAAGGTGGCGGCTACCTGGGCTGCGGTGCCCAGGTAGACATCAATGGTCTGGCTGGTTGCCAGCGCAAACTCGGCCACGCACCGCTGAATATTGTGGGGCCCTCTAACCACAACCATCTGTCCGGCCTCATCGCGAGCTAGGCTGGGATGGGTGGATTGGTCTCGACGCTCCGGCAGTACCGTGGTATCAACCTGCAGGGCAATTGCCGTTCCCAGACGAGGGGCGGAGGCGGCTACCTGTACGGCTAGCGCATTACTGGCAATGGAGTAAAGGGCCATGCCGCGTCCATGTACGCCCCAGTTGTCGATGACCATGGTGTCCAGCTTGGAAGTTACCCGTGGTTCAAATATCTTTTGATGCAGCGGCGCGGGAATGCCGCTACCGTCGTCAAGGACAGTGAGCAGGCGCATATCCTCCTCGCGCTGGCTGGCCACAAAGATATGACTGGCACCGGCATCACGGGCGTTACGCAGGAGCTCTATGACCATATCCTCAACATGGCGGATGTCATGTTTGGCCTGACGGCGTTCAGCCTCAGCGCTACGCAAACGCACAAAGCCCTCACCCAGATTTTCCTCCACGCGCGCATGTACGCCACCGGAGATCTGTTCTACAAAATCTATCAGGTTCCTGTCGTCCATGATTGCTTCCCGGCCGGTCATCTAAGGCGAGTTATGAAAAACCCACCGCCACTTATTTTGCCACGCTGACAGCTCGGCTCTCGCGGATTACCAGTACCTTGACCTGACCAGGATATTGCATCTCGCTTTCAATCTGGTGCGCGATGTCACGCGCCATTATGGTGGCCTGGTCATCATCAATACGCTGGGGTTCTACCATCACCCTGATTTCACGGCCAGCCTGCATGACATAGGTTTTTTCAACGCCGGTGTAGGAATTTGCGATGCTTTCAAGCTGTTCTAGGCGCTTGATATAGGTTTCCACCGATTCTCTCCGGGCACCCGGGCGGGCTCCAGAGATGGCATCGGCAGCCTGCACCAGCACCGCCAGTACGCTGGAGGGTTCGATGTCGCCGTGGTGGGCTTCGATGGCGTGGACGATCTCTTGCTTTTCGCCAAAACGTCTGGCAAGATCGGCGCCACTAACAGCATGGGAGCCACCCACCTCGTGATCAAGCGCCTTGCCCAGATCATGTAACAGCCCAGCACGACGAGGGGCAGTAGGATCAAGCCCTAGTTCAGCGGCCATCACACCAGCTAAATAGGCAACTTCCAGCGAATGTTGAAGTACATTTTGGCCAAAAGAGGTACGGTAGCGCAAGGCGCCCAGGGTTTTGACTAACTCAGGGTGCAAGTCGATGATGCCAATGTCAAATACCGCTCGGTCGCCAGCCTCCTGCACTTCGCGATGAACCAACTTTGTGGCCTTGTTAAACATCTCCTCAATGCGCGCTGGGTGGATACGACCATCAGCAATCAGATTTTCCAACGTGATGCGGCCAATTTCGCGACGTACCGGGTCAAAGCTGGAGATGATCACGGTCTCTGGCGTGTCATCAATGATCAGATTAATGCCGGTAATCTGCTCAAAGGTGCGGATATTGCGGCCTTCCTTGCCGATAATGCGTCCCTTGATGTCGTCTGAAGGTATGGAAACGGAGGTTACCGTTAGTTCAGCCGTGTGGTCAGAGGCGACCCGCTGAATAGCCAGGGACAGTATCTCCCGGGCCTTCTTATCGGCCTCATTTCTGGTTTGCTGCTCACGTTCACGAATGATGGCGGCGGCCTCACGAGTCACATCGTTGCGCACACTCGCAAGGAGGGCTTCCCTGGCCTGCTCGGTGCTCATGCCGGCAATCTCTCGCAGGCGGCGACTGGCCTCGTCCAGGTTCTCGGCGACCTCCCGTTCTTTCTTCTCTACTTGACCAGCCAATGACGAAAGCTGGTGTTCGCGACCGTCCAGAGTTGCGGAGCGCTTCTCCAGGCTTTCTTCGCGTTTATCCAGTATTTCCTCACGCTGCAAAAGCCGGTTTTCAGAGGCTTTAAGTTCTTGACGGCGTTCGTCTACCTCATGCTCAACGGCCTGTTTAAGTTGATAGGCTGCGTCCTTGGCCTCAGCACGAGCCTCACGCCTGATGATGTCAGCCTGCTTTTCAGCGTCGTCCTTGATGCGCCCGGCGTTGTCCCAAGCGTTTTTTGTATCGTTTTTGAGCATGGTACGCTGGAGCGCAAAACCAATAGCCACACCTACCACCAAGGCCACCAAGCCAACAATGATGACTTCGATTCCCATTTTTACACCTCATTTATATTTTTAGTTGTTTGAGATGCCCTATCCGACAAAAAGCCGGACATACATCCGGCATGATGATCATATGCGCAAACCAAAATTAAGCGGGTATTACTGGTTTTATACTATAGACACGCCAAAGCGACGGGATCAAAATGCCTGCTTGTATGGTAGGTGAATCATGCCTAGACCGTCAAGCACAAAGCCGCCGCCGTTAGCGCGCCGTTAGCGAATGGTTGCGTTTTTGCTTTCAGTTTCCTGACTGGTCTCACCTGCCTGAAAACCTTACCTTCCCAAAAGCCCTGCCCGTTTGAAGTCCTCACCTGTCTGACAGCCTGCCGGAGCAGATCTCACGTTGGCCTTGGCGCTTGGGAAGCCCTGCCAAAACAAACCTCACCGGTATAACCTCACCTATGACCTTACCGGCACTCAAAAGCCTTGCCTTGATGAGGGGGTTGTTCTATCATTGCACGCACGATAGGGTACAGCGCGTACAAACCGCATGCGACACACCAGATGAAAGAAGCGCAGATACGGCCAAGGGCCTAAGCCCTTCTAGCACATGAACCGCGCACGACGCGCCAGATGAAAGGCACAAGAAGCATGATGACTTCCTCTGAAAGAGAACAGGCCGAGCACTTTGTGTTTGCCAACAACGCGCAGCAAAGCCAGGTGTTTAGCACCTTCAACCTTTTTTCGGTCGCCATCGTTGGCCTCATATTAGCAGCAGCGGGCTTTGCTCTCGGCCTGTTGCAGGACGATCTGGTGGGCGAAGTGCTGGCCTTTGTGCAGGCTGCCTTTGCTCTGGCGGGCCTGGCTTTTGCTATCTGGAGCACTGAAACACGGGACAGTGCCGTGCAGAACACCTACTTAACCTGGACGGGACTGTTGTTGGAGATTGCCGGCATCTTGTTAGCCCTACTTATGCAGGGGGCACATTTTCTAAACCCAAACATGGCGCTGCCGTTTTATCTCATTCCCTGGATCGTGTTTGCCTTGAGCTTTTTTGTAAGCCATCTGGTGTGCCATTCGCGCCTTAAGACGCAGAGTTCAGGATCCTCTCGCACGGTTGCCTTTGGGACTATTATCGTGATTCTCATCATTGCCCTTTTTGTGGGGCGTGCCTTTGGGGCCGGTACCGCAGCCGTAACCAGCAGCATGGGTAGCGCCACCCAGGGGGTGGTACTTATTGGGGCAGGGTCGCTCATAGCCCTGATACTGGGAATGCTGGCCGCTATCTACTTCTTCAAAAACCTCCTGGTCAAGCGCTTTGACATTGACCTTTCTGTGCTGTACCGCTGATAGCGCAGTGCCCAAAACAGTCACGAGGAGACAAGGGCCGGCTTCAGGCCAAAGGCCAAGCGCACCATCCCCGATTTACTGCCAGCCAGACCGTTACCAGCATCAGCCAGCATCAGCCGAACCGCTGCCAGCCAGGGCCGGCACCAGGGGCACAAGGCCGGGTCTGGGGCCGGCGTTTCCTAAAGCAGATTACGCATCCAGGGACGCAGGAAGTGCAGCGCCAGTGACAGCAGCGTCACAAAGCCCAGCGCAATGGCCATAGCGGCCAGCGTATGCGGTGTTAGTACCAATCCCAGTGCCAGGGCGGCCGCAGGCGGATGTTCACAGTTTAGGCAAACCATCAACATCACGGCCAAACCAACAGCCAGGCCAGCCACCAGAGCATGAGGCATGAAGGGGACAGCCGTCATCAACGCAAAGCCCGCAGCGCCAGCCAGGATGCCGCACGCATACCCACCAATGAAGTAGCGCGCGCGACTGGTTTTTGCCTGGGGCATGCTCATGGCGATAAACACCGACGCGCCAATGGAGGCCACAACCACTTCAGAATCGATGATGCTCGCAAGTGACATCAGCAGTATCACAATGAGCATCGCTGCGCCGGACTGTGCCAGAAAGTACCAGCGAAGCTGCTTGAAACAGCTATCCTGTATCCTTAGCATAGCTTTACTCCTCACGTAATCTGGCCTGGCATTTTTTGCCAACAGCGAAGGCGCCCATTGCCGCTATAATCTGACTGAACGTTGCTGGCCTGGGCCTTGCTGTTGTTGGCCTGAGTATAGCAGCACAATTCCAAAGCGAGGACTTGAGGTGAGCAGACAGATAACCATCCTGGGTGTTGATCCCGGCCTGGCAAATTGCGGCTGGGGAGTGGTTGCGCTTGTGGCCTCTCGGCTGGAGCCGGTGGCCTACGGCTGTATTTCTACCCAGGCAGGCGTGGCAGAATCACAGCGCCTGGCAACCATCTATTTTGAATTGCTGGCGGTGATTCGTCGCTATCAACCGCTGGAGCTGAGCATCGAAACGGTCTACCATAAGGGCAATTCAAAGAGCGCCATTGCTACCGCACAGGCACGAGGAGTGGCTTTAATTGCGGCTGCGGAAAGCCGGCTGGAGGTGGCAGAATATGCTCCCGCCGCTATCAAAAAGGCCGTTGTGGGCAGCGGGGGAGCAGACAAGGCGCAGGTTCAATACATGGTCAAGGCGCTGTTGAGGCTGGATCACCTACCCGCCCCGGATCATGCGGCCGATGCCCTGGCGGCGGCAGTCTGTCACGCCCATACACGTCTGCCCGGACGGCAGACCTGAGCTTGTTCGCTCGGAAAGTCAGCGTTGCGCCCCTATGCGTCTGCCCCAGACGGCATTGCATGGGTGCCCCCATTGCACAAAGGCGATCACGCCCCTACGCGTCTGCCCGGACGGTAACGGGAGAAAGTGATAGGGTGAGACCTATCAGACGACCCTCAGATGACACGCGCAGGGCCGCACAAGAGGAAATGAGCATGAGATGATAGCTTCAATTCAGGGTGAGTTGATAGCGCGCGACGAGAACAGTGCCGTTGTGGACGTTGGCGGTGTTGGTTTTCTGCTGCTGATGCCCACCGGTGCCTTGGCCGGCCTGGGCGCCATCGGTTCGCTGGTGCAGGTGCCCACCTTATTGCAGGTACGCGCTGACAGCCTGACCCTGTACGGCTTTGGCTCTGTTGCTGAGCGACAGCTGTTTGAGCAACTAACATCGGTTTCAGGTGTTGGGGCCAAATATGCGCTGGCCATTCTTTCGGCCTATGCGCCGAGTGAACTCACCGCCATCATCGCCGGCGGTGACAGCGCTCGTCTAACCCAGGTCAGCGGTATCGGCAAGAAAACCGCCCAGCGTATCATCCTGGAGTTAAAGGGTGTTATAACGGACGAATTTGGGTCGAAAGACGGCCCGGTGACCAACGGCGTGTACGTTGAGGCGATGGCGGCGTTAGAGGCAATGGGTTTTTCAGCCACCGAGGCAAAAAACGCCCTGGCGGCCGCTGGCGGCGATCCAGAGGACACCGGCGCGGCCGTGCGTGCGGCATTGCGGTATCTGGGTTGAGTGGGCGCGCAGACCCACCAACGCACATAAAGGGAGCACATGAGATATGGCGATCTGGGAAGCGGACAGGATAGACAACCCGTCACAAAACGGTGCTTTGGCACGGAGCGTAACACCGCGCGCGACCGAGGATGATGCCGGCCTGGATCGTTCGCTCAGGCCCCAATGCCTGGACGACTACCTGGGCCAGCTACGGGTCAAGGAGAATCTGGCCGTATTGATTGCTGCGGCCAAGGCCAGAAATGAGGCCCTGGATCACCTGCTACTAAGCGGCCCTCCCGGACTTGGAAAGACGACCCTGGCCGGCATAGTCGCAGGTGAGATGGGCGTAGGCATCAAGATAACCAGCGGCCCGGCTATTGAACGGGCTGGGGATTTAGCGGCCATCCTCACCAATCTGGAGAGCGGTGATGTGCTGTTCATTGATGAAATCCATCGCCTGAATCGCGCGGTTGAAGAGGTTCTCTACCCGGCGATGGAGGATTTTGCGCTTGATATTGTCATAGGCAAAGGACCGGCCGCTCGTTCACTCCGTCTGGATATTCTGCCTTTTACCCTGATTGGTGCCACCACCCGCACCGGCCTTTTAACCGGACCTTTGCGCGACCGATTTGGCATTGCCTTTCGCCTTGATTACTACGCAACCGCAGAGCTCAGGGATATTGTTGAGCGCTCGGCGCGCATCTTAAATGTCACAACCAGCCCAGACGCCGCTTTAGAGATAGCAGGCCGTAGCCGCGGCACCCCACGCCTGGCAAACCGCCTCCTTAAACGGGTTCGCGATTTTGCCGAGGTGAAGGCCCAGGGAGAGATAAATCTGGAGGTTACCCGTCGGGCTCTGTCTTTTTTTGAAGTGGATACGCTTGGTTTGGATAGTATGGATAATAAGATTTTGGATATCCTGACCCTGACCTTTGCTGGCGCGCCGGTAGGTCTCAACACCCTGTCCAGCGCCCTGGGCGAGGATCCGGATACCCTGGAGGATGTGTACGAGCCCTACCTGTTGCAGCAGGGGTTGATACAGCGCACGCCCAGGGGTCGTATAGCAACACAACGAGCCTTTGAGCACCGTGGCCTGCCCTATCCCAGCGACATGGCTTTGTATGATACCGCAGAGGCACAGGAAACCGCCCGCATTCGCAGCGATGAGGCTTCCGCAGACCGACAAACGCGTATCGAGGGCCTGTAAGTGTTTGAAAACGACTATATCATGCGCATGATCTTACAGTTGGTGCGCGTATTGCGCCGTTCCCTGGCCCGTCAGTTTCCCACCCGCAGGGCTGAATTGGAAGAGATTGAGGGAGCGGTGGCCGAGGCGGTGGACTTAGACCCCCGGCTGATGTTCGCGCTTGAGCCTCAGTCACTGGTTGAGGTGCTGGAACTAGGCAACTTTGACCCCCAGCTGGCCGCCTGGGTGGTTCGTTCTTTGTACTATGAGTCAGATTTGCTTGAAAACGACGGTCAGCTGACCAAGGCCGACCTGCGCCGCCGACAGGCCGATGCTATCGCTACGCGCTTTGACCTGCGAATAACTGTTGCTGAGCAAGGGGGCGAGACCCTTGCCGAGTTTCTTGACCAGCAGGCAGGTGAGGCCAAGGACTAGGCGGAGGGCACAAAGAGCGCGTGAGGAACAACTAGATACGCGCTTCCCAAAGACCGTGCAGGTTGCAGAGGGCCTGGGCTATGACCTGAGCACTGGAGCGCTCGATCTCAAAGCTGGCTTGAACATCATCGCCAGGACCAAAAGCGCGCTCACCCACCGGTTCTGTACCAACAAACAGGCGAATCCATTCAATGAAATGCTCCTCGGTTTGCGGGTGCTCAATGCCTTTAAGACCAATGGAAACCTTGATAAGCTGCCCGGACTTGAGTTCTTCCAGTTCAATGGCGGGGGTGTGTTTCAGCTCAAAATCTGACGCGGTATCGATGTCCTCGACAGAATGGACATCTTGCTCAAGGCCATCGTTGACCTCGGTAACCGCATTTTCAAATTCTACAGAATCGCTCATGATCATCTCCTAACAGCGTGTTTATTGGCGCGTTTAGTGTAGCATAGCAGGCACCGGTGCAGGGTTCAACAATGTAAGCAGTTGACCCAGCTGATGCTCAAAATCAACACCGTATTTGGGGTCAGTGCCCGCCTGAGCCGTCCGGCGAATAGCGCCAACCGTAAACTCACAGGCCACACCAATGGCCTCTCCCAAACCGCGATCATTAAGCAGCGCGGCCAAAAGCACGCTGGAATAGATGTCTCCCGTGCCGTGATAGTAACCCTCAACGCGCTCAGTGAAGTAATAATCAAAATGGCCCGTTTCGCGGTCATAGGCGGCTGCGCCCAGCCTATCCGGAGCAAAGCTGACACCGGTGACGACAACCTGGCGCGGGCCTAACGCTGCCAGCTCACGTAAGGTCTGCTCAAGGTAGCCCTGGGTATAATCGCTACCCTGATAAGGTTTTTGCAACAGCAGCGCCGCCTCAGTAAGATTAGGCACTATCAGATCGGCCGTCGTGACCAAATCGCGCATTCCAAGAGCAAATTCATTATCAAACGCCGGGTACAACCTGCCTTCATCGGCCATAGCCGGATCTACCATGATAAGGGTATCGGCAGCGCCAAAGTTAGCAAAGATGTCCGCGATTAAACGCTGCTGTTCCTGGCTGCCCAGATAGCCCGTATAGATGGCATCAACAGCAAGATCCAGGGTCTGCCAGTGCTGGCAGATCGGCCTGACGTCTTCAGTTAGATCACGAAAAGTGTAGCCAGTAAAGCCGCCTGTATGCGTAGAAAGGATAGCCGTAGGCAAAATGGAGGTTTCAATGCCGGCTGCGGACAGTATCGGCAAGGCAACCGTGAGCGAACATTTGCCAACGCAGCTGACATCCTGGATGGTGATGACACGCTTTTGACGGAAGGGGGCAAGCGTGGCGCTGGACGAACGAGGGACGGCAGGGACGGTGCCTGATGATAAACCAACCTCTGAGCTAGCGAGAGAATCCGGGGGGGTTGTCGGCTGCTTTGGCTCTATCACTTCTTTCTCCTATCGATATGATCGGTAATAAGAACATTGGCCTCAAACTATAGTAGAGACGATCTGCGCTGTCCAGTTACCTGCCCAGCGGAACAGGACAACGAGGCTGGACGCTTACTCAGATGAGTTGGCAGGAGCTGGGCGCTGGACACGGGGCGCAACGGGTGCCTCTGCGCCGACGGCCTCATACAGGGCGCCAATCTCAGCAGCCGTCAAGGGACGGCACTCCCCTACCGGCAAATCGCCCAACTGCAGAGGGCCAAAGGTCTGGCGGTGCAGCTTCAGCACCGGACGGCCAATATGCGCAAACATGCGTTTAACCTGTCGCTTTCTGCCTTCGCTGATGGTGATGGCAACCGTGCTCTGAACCGTTGGCAGTTGACCCTGAGCGGCAAGGACGCGTTCGCGGGTGCTTGGCTTTTTGAGTTGACGGAGGCGTCGGTCATTGAGATGGGCGTCACGGCGGGGCGAGAGTAAGTTTACGGTCGCCGGCTTGGTCATGCCATCAGCAAGCAGCACGCCGCGACGCAGCAATTGGGCATCTTTTTCAGTGCACACCCCATCGACCACAGCGATGTAGCGCTTGGGAACATGGCGGCTGGGATGCAACAGGCGGTAAGCCAGACTGCCGTCCGTCAAAAACAGCAGAAGCCCGGTAGTATCAAGATCAAGACGGCCAGCAGGAAACAGGCCCGGCGGCCGTGGCTTGGGCAGCAGGTCGGCGACTATTGGTCGGCCCTGGGGATCAGACATGGTGGTAAGGCAGCCGGAAGGTTTGTTCAACATCAGATAGGCCTGATGATCCGTGCACACAACAGGTCGTCCGTCCACGCAAACCGTATCACCGCGCGGGCAGACCCTCGTACCCGGTTGACTGACCGGCTGACCGTTGACCGTAACCCGACCCATGCTGATCAAATGCTCGCAACTACGCCGTGAGCCAATCCCCGCCCGGGCCAGAAACTTCTGCAAACGCTGGGTAGGTAACTCGGTAACGGAGCAGGACTCATCAAAAGGACAAGTCTCACTGCTGGGATCAGGGCATGAAGCGCCCGTGTCCTTTATGCCCCTGTCTGCTGGCGCACGTTGTGACAATGGCAGGTCAGGGCTTGAGGGATCGCCTGTCACAGGAGGGCAGGCTGGGGGGAAGGCAGCCATCATTCAGACCGACAGATCACGTGCTGATGCGCTAGCAGCCTTCTGCTCACAAGCCCCGTTATCCTTCTGAGAAGCTAACGGGACATCCGCCAGTTCATCTGCCGGAAAGTCTGAAGGGACGTTCGCCAGGTCGCCTGCCTCAAGAATCAAGCGAGCGTCCGTCAGGTCATCTTGCCCACTCTCGCCCGCATCGATAGCCGAAGCGCCACCGATAAGCTGTTGGCGAATGTAGTCGCGGCTGACTGCGTCGGGAGCAAAATCGGCCAGTGGTGGCAAATCCTTAAGGCTCGCCAGACCAAACCGTTCTAAAAAGGCTCGACTGGTGCCGTAGATAATGGCATTGCCCGGCGCGCCTGAGCGACCCATCTCGCGCAACAGCCCCTTTTCAACCAACGACAGCACAACACCTTCTGAGTTGACACCGCGAATACTGTTGATTTCAGCGCGGGTTACCGGCTGGTGGTAGGCCACCACCGCCAACGTCTCCAAAGCCGCCGTGGACAGGGCGCGGGTATCCCAGGAGGCGACGTAGTGTTCAATCAGCTCGTGGTAGGCTGGATGACTGTACAGTCGCCAGCCACCAGCGACCTCCCTCAGCTGAATGCCGCGTTCTTCTTCAGCAAATCGGGTAGCCAAAAAGGCCAGGGCAGAATCCACCTTGCCCGGACCCACCTCCAGGATACGAGCCAACTGCGCCGCGCTAACCGGCTCATCGGACACAAACAGCAGGGCCTCTAAAGCCCCCATCAGTTCCTGTTCCTTCATGCTCTACTCCCGATGTTTGAGATAGTGGCTTGCTCTTCCTCCTGGTGAGGTGGCGAACTGGAAGAGGTGTCAGTGGAGATGTTCGAGGTAGCGGATTGTGCCGCCGCCTGGTAACTTTTACCCGTCCAGTCAATCTGAATGACAGCCGTTGGTTCTGCCTGCCGCATGTCTATCAGTCCACGATGGTAGAGCTCCAGCACAGCCAGAAAGGTCACAACCACAAACACTGCCTCGCGATCCCCATCCAACAACTCTTCAAAGGTCGTATGAGGGCGACTAACCAGGCGCTGGCTGATTTCAGCGATACGCGCCTCCACGGGAATCGGTCGGGCCGCGATGTGCCGGGCCTGAAGCAGAAACACCTCGCGACGACTGGCCAGGCGAGCGCAGATGGCGGCCAACTTCTCCAGGCTCATACCCTTGAGATAATCCGGCAAAACCTGCAAAAACCGGCTTTCCAGTGCAGCGTGGCGGGGGTGCATACGCCCCTCAGTTCGCATCCGTACTCCCAGGGCGGCCGCCGCGTTTTTGAATTGCTTATAGGCTATCAATCTTGACAATAATAGTTCGCGAGCCTGGGCTGGCGGCAATTCCTCCCAGTCCTCATCCGGCTCTCCCTCTGGCACCTCCGGCAGCAAGGAGGCAGCCTTGAGGGCCAGAAGGCTGGCCGCGACTTCGATAAAATCGCTCGCCACATCCATGTCCAACTCGCGCAAGGTATCAAGGTAGGCCAGATATTGGTCGGCCACACTGGTGATAGAGATGTTACCGATGTCCACGCGGCGCTGCGTTACCAGGTGCAAGAGCAACTGAAAGGGTCCTTCAAACTCAGCTGTCCTGACGTTATAAGACATTGTGCGCGCGCCCAAAATAATCCAAGCCCATAGCCGCTTTAACCTCGGCCAACGTTTGCTCGCCCACCCCAGCTGCCACCTCAGAGCCGGCGCGCAGCATGTCCCAGACTAAGGCCGGGTCTGCGGCAAACTCAGCCCGCCGGCGACGGATGGGTGCCAGTCGGTCTTCCAGCACGTCTACCAGGTAGTTTTTAACCTTAACGTCCCCCAGGCCGCCATGCTGATAGTGTTCCTTCATCTCAGCCACCCGCTGAGTGTCCTGCGCAAAGACATCCAGATAGGTAAAGACCGTGTTGCCCTCCACCGTACCTGGGTCGCTCGCGCGCAGATGTCCGGGGTCAGTAAACATCTGCCAAACCTTGGCCCTGAGCGTATCGGCATCATCGGCCAGATAGATGGCGTTGTTCAATGATTTGCTCATTTTGGTATCATTTCCCGTAATGCCGGGAAGCCGCCGGGACTGCTCATCATCGCCTAACAGCGCCTCTGGCTCAACCAGCACGGAGGCATACAGAGTATTGAAACTGCGCGCTATTTCCCGCGTCAACTCCAGCATGGGCAGCTGGTCGGCTCCTACGGGCACAACATCAGCCTTGCAGAAGGTGATGTCTGCGGCCTGGCTGATGGGATAGAGCACAAAACCGGTGGGCACACTACCGCCAAAACCTTTGGCGGCGATTTCGCTTTTGACGGTGGGATTGCGCTGGAGGCGCGCCAGCGTAACAAGATTCATATAGATGACCGTTAGTTCTGCCAGCGCCGGAACGCGTGATTGAATGGCTATGGTGGTCAACGCCGGATCCAACCCAACCGCCAGATAATCCAGGGCTACCTGATAGACAGAATCCGCCACCAGCCTGGGCTCCTTGAAATTATCGGTGAGGGCCTGCAGATCAGCGATCAACACAAAGCAGCGGTAGTCTCCTGAATTTTGCAGCCTTACCCGTGCCAGCAACGAGCCAACATAGTGGCCCAGATGGAGTCTGCCGGTTGGTCGGTCGCCGGTGAGCAGGACTTTTTGTGTCATATCATCTACCTCCCGTCGCAGGCATTTTACCATAGTCCAAAGCGAGTTTTCAAAGGCCGGCCGGCTTTTATGGCGGCCCTTATGCCAGTTTTTATGGCGGTTTTCATGCCGGTTCTCATGCCGTGCCTCACAATGAAAAGAGCAGTCTGGTTAGGTTGCCGGCCGTAGCGTCAATATAGATACCAATGGGTGAGAAATGCAGAATCATCGGGGCCAGTATCAGCAGGGCCATCAGTATCGGCAAGGCATATTGCTGAATGCTGTAGTAGCGTCTAAGAGCGGAGTTTGAAAGAAACGGGGCAATGATGCTGGATCCGTCAAGCGGAGGGATGGGCAGCAGGTTAAAGAACATCAGGCAGAAGTTGATCATCGTAAAGTAATAACAGGCTAACAAAAGCCAGGATGCAGCAGCCGTGGGTATGATACCCAGCCAGACAACCGCATTGGCTAGCAGGGCACCCAACAGGCCCATAAGCAAATTAGCGGCCGGACCAGCCAGACCGGTAAGCAGCTCGCCTTGGCGCAGGTTCTTGAAAAAGCGAGGGTTGTAGGGAACCGGTTTAGCATACCCAAAGACCGGTGCCCCAGCCAGCATCAAAACCAGCGGCAGAATAACGGTACCAAAGGGATCAATATGTTTGAGGGGATTGAGGGAGAGACGACCCTGAGACTTGGCGGTAGGGTCGCCCAGACGGTTGGCCACAAAGCCGTGCGCGACCTCGTGAATGACGATGGCCGGCACAAAGCAGATGATCATAATGATCGAGGCGTAGGAAATGCCCAGGAAATTGTCTGATGCACTCACGTGAACCTACCTTACTGAAAGGAGCGCGCAGAGGTCGGCGGCGCGCAGGGTTGGTCTGCCTGTCTGTCGCCCTGCGCCATTCATAACGCGCGCTTTGTATCGGGCGAATCGTTGGCATCAGCAGCAAGCAGTTCGGTTTCGATGCGCTGGTTGACGCTCAACCATTCCGCCTCCAACTGGGGCAGACGACTCTGTAGTTGATTATATTCGTCCAGTGTCTGCGTAAACCGCAGCTTGTCATTATAGAGTTCAACGTCGGCCATTGCCTGCATCAATTCTTTCAGGCGCGCCTGGCTGGTTTCCATCTCGGCATCCAGGGCCTTAAGTTGGGCTCGATCAGATTTAAGCAACCGGTAGCTGCGATTACGAGCCTGGGCCTCGCGCCGCTTTTGTTCCCTGCTCTTTGGCCCAGTTGAGCTCTGGGCTGAAGCGGCGGCCGTGGTCTTATCAGGCTGAGCGCTGGCGCGATGAGCGCCTGGGGCAGAACGCTTGTTTGAGACGGAACGTTTGGTGGGCGGTGCCGATGGGCGCGCCTGCCTTGAGCCGACTCCGCCCAAAAAGCCAGCAGAAGGGGCTGCGCTACGCGTTGCCGTTGAGCCGGCCAAAGACGAAGGGACGTTTTCGCCCTCACTAGCTTGAATCTGGCTGAGGTAATAGTGATAGTCCCCAGCAAAGCAGCGCAACTGGCCTTCTTTTACCTCGATAATACGATTGGCCACCCGTCGTATTAGATGGCGATCATGGGTTATCACTACCAGGGTGCCAGCAAAGTTAACAAGGGCCTGTTCCAGTACGTCTGACGCGGTAATGTCCAGATGGTTGGTTGGTTCATCCAGGCAAAGCAGAGGCGCCGGACGCACCAGCAACTTGGCCAGGGCCAGACGGCTTTTCTCTCCTCCTGACAGCACCGCCACCAGCTTGTCAACGGCAGCACCGCTAAAAAGAAACACCCCCAGAAGGCCGCGCAGCTCGCTCATTGTCCAGTTAGGGGCCGCAGAGGCAAGTTCGCTTAGCACACTGTTTTGAGCGTTTAGTTGTTCAAGCTGGTGCTGGGCATAGTAAGCTGTTGTAACCTTACTGCCCAACCGCCGTTGGCCCGCGTCAGGCTTAAGCACGCCGGCTATGAGTTTTAACAGGGTTGACTTACCAGATCCATTGGGCCCAACCAGAGCCACCTTATCGCCACGATACAGCTCAAGATCCAGCAGCGGCCGGTCGCCACCGTAAACCTGGTGATGGCCATATGCCTTTGCTATTCCCTCAAGTTTGATAACCTTATCCCCACTGCGCGGCGGCTGGGCAAAGCGAAAATTAATGGTACGACGCGACATGGGCGGTTGGACGCGCTCCAGCTTTTCCAGCTGACGCACCCGTTCCTGTACCTGCCTGGCCTTGGAGGCTTTGGAGCGAAAGCGCTGGATAAAGGCTTCTGTGCGCTCAATCTGCGCGCGCTGCTGCTGATAGGCTTGCTGACGCTGCTCCTGGGCCTGCTCGCGCTGGCGCTCAAAGCTGTGGTAGCCACCCTTATAGACGGTCAGGCGCTCATGGTCCAGGGACAGTACTCGACTGACCAGGGCATCCATAAAATCTCGATCATGGCTAACTATTAATAGGGCGCCGTTGTAACCGCGCAAAAAGTCTTCCAACCAACGTACGCTGGCCAGGTCGAGGTGGTTGGTTGGCTCATCTAAGAGAAGCAACTGTGGCCTGGCCAGGAGCAAGCGGGCGAGAGCAATGCGCGTTTGCCAACCGCCGCTAAACTCGCTCACAGAACGCTCAAAGTTTGCAGGCGCAAAACCAAGTCCTATCAACACGGCGCGAGCTTCAGCCTCCAGGTTCCAGCCATCTTCCAGTTCAAACAATTCCTGTAGGTGCCCGTACTCATTAAGTAGGGCTTCTTGCGTGGGCTGAACGTGCGCGCAAGACACATCGTCTTCCGTTATTATTGTGCTATCAATTATGGTTTTTTCCGGTGACCCGCCCTTGCCTGTTTGGGTTTTCTCCGCTGAAGAAAGACCGCCAGCATCTAAAGCCAACTGTCTTTCCAACTCGGTGAGACGCCGCGCCATGCGGGACAGGTCAGGGCGAGCGCTCAGCACTGCTTCCATCAGGTTCATCTGACCCAACTGACCGCCTATATCCTGTTGCAGATAACCCACACGAACGTTTTTGGCCAAAAGTGCCTGTCCCTCATCGGCCCTTTCTTCACCGGCAATGATGCGCAGCAGGGTTGTTTTACCACTGCCGTTGGCACCCACCAAGGCCACGCGATCACCGTCATTTAATAAAAAGCTGACGTCTTTGAACAGCCAGCGCGCGCCAAAGGACTTGCCCAGCCTTTCTGCTCTCAGGATCAATCAGAACACGCCCAGCATGGCCACTCCGCTGCCAGTCAGAATCACCATTAGTATCCATATCCAGGGGCTGGAAAAAGCGTAGGCATAAGTTTTGGTAAACAGCGGCGCGCCAGCCTGGCGCTGCGCGGCCAGCAGTTTGCGCTGGGTAAACAGGATGAAGGGCGCCGCTATCAGCGCGCAGAGAAACAGCGCGGTAAAAAACACTTCCGCAACCTGGCTGTTGAGGCTTTCAGTGAGCACGGCCAGGGAATTATTGGCAATATGCAAAAGCATCGCCCACTTAAGCGAGAAGCGTCCGGCCGTGTAAGCCAGAATCAAACCAACAAAAAAGGCAAATACAACCTGAAACAGCAGCATATGATACAGGCCAAACAGCAACGCAGAAATGACAATCGCAAAGTTAGCGCCGTGTTTCTCCAGGCGACGCATAATGGCCCCGCGAAAAACCAATTCTTCGCAGACAGGTCCCAGTACCATGACGTAGAGTAACCCCCAGGGATCCTGTGTCAGAGCTGACGTGGCTTCTTCCAGGGTGTCCACAAGCGAGCCGCCGCCCTGATTGAGCAACGGCTCCAGGGCCGCTAGCAACAGTATCATCAGACCCTGAGCGGCCAGGATCAGGATAAACAGCACAGCCAGGGTAGCGGCTTTTGGCGATGCGTTGCGACGCGTAACGTCACTGGTTACAAAGCGTTTTCCGCGTAACAGGAAAAACCAGGGCAGACCACACACCATGCCAAGTATTGAGAGAAGGCCGCTGTAGTTCTTAAAGAGATCAAGCAGGCGATCCTCAAATGCTTCCATTTCTGGAAACGCCTGTGCGTCAAGGTAGGGGGAGATGTTCAGGTTCATAGTGTCCTGTGCAACTCCCATCTCTGGAAGTATTTCAGGATCTGAGAGCAGAACGATAACAGCCATCACCGTCATAGACAGGAGCTGTACCACAACGATGGTGAGCAGGAAGGCTCCCAGGCACAGGCAGACCAAACGAATGTCGCGACGGATATCGCGGCTAATTAGCCTGGCACGTACCCCTCTATTGCTCATAGTCATAGACACTTAACCGCCGATCTTTACCAGGGGCGCCAGTTTTAGTACCAGCTTACGCGTTCTGTCGCCCTTCTCAAAACTAACTTCTACGATGTCATCACGCACGGCAATAACCCGGCCACGGCCAAATATCCGGTGATCCACCAGATCGCCGGGATCCAACCTAACAACCGGGCTGAGGTTTCCGGCCAAGCCGTCATCCGGTTCACCAGAATGCTGGCCGGAACCAAAGATACCCCGACGACTGCCACGCTTTTCAAAGCCACTGCCCTCAAGGCCCTGAGAACCCAGTCCCGCAGATTCGATCAATTTGGCTGGTATTTCTCGCACAAACCGAGATTCCGGGTTTTGGGATACATAGCCAAACAGCGTGCGTCGCTGGGTTCGGCTGATATAGAGCAACTCGCGGGCACGTGTGATCGCCACATAAGCCAGCCGACGCTCCTCCTCCATGTCCTTTTTGTCAAGAAGCGACATCTGGTGCGGAAAAAGCGCCTCTTCCATGCCCGCTAAAAAGACTACCTTAAATTCCAGGCCCTTGGCAGAATGAACGGTCATCAGCGTGACGTGCTGACCGCTTGCCTCAATGGTGTCCAGATCAGAACGAAGCGCCAGCCACTCCATGAAGCGAGGTAGCATAGCAGAAGCCGTGGTTTCAGACGGGTCGTCCTTGGTGCGTGGGGAGAAATCATCCGCGCGCTTTACCGCTTGCGTATCATCCTGCCATCCAGCCTCAGACTCTACCATCTCCCGTTCATCCTGCAACCTGGTCTCAGGCCCCATAAGCCCCAGATCATCCTGCAGCCCGGTCTCAAACTCCGCAGCCACCGTAAAGAATTCTTGGACATTTTCGACGCGCGCAAGGGCCTCGTCTGTATGCTGAGTGCGCAGGGCATCAAGCAGACCGCTTTTTTCCACAATCATCTCCACCACTATGCGCAACTCGCCGTTAAGCTGGCGCAGGTCTTTAATCAACTGCACAAAGGCCCCAAGCTTCCTGCGGCTTTGCGCCGGCAACTCCTCTAAGGCCAACGCCAGTTCGCAGGCATCCATGAAACTGCACCGTTCCGTCCGGGCCACCTGCTCAATCGCTCGCACCGTGGTTTGACCCAGGCCACGACGGGGTTGATTGATGATACGCTTGGCAGAAACGTCGTCTGCCGGATTAACAATCAGCTTGAGATAGGCAACTACATCGCGAATCTCCTGACGATCAAAAAAGCGGGTGCCTCCGTAGATGCGGTAAGGCACACCTGCGCGCAACAACATGTCCTCCAGCACCCGTGACTGAGCATTAGTGCGATAGAATAAAGCAAAATCACCAAAGCCATGACCGGAGGCACGCAGGCGCAGTATTTCAGCGGCTATCCAGCGTCCTTCATCACGCTCATCACTGGCCAGGTAATACAAAAGCCGCTGTCCTTTTTGCCCCTTACTGTAAAGCTGTTTGGACTTGCGGCCCAGGTTGTTGGCGATAACGGCGTTGGCGGCACCCAGGATGGTGGAGGTGGAGCGATAGTTCTGCTCTAACTTGAGCACGGTCGCCTCCGGATAGTCCTTCTCAAAATCCAGTATATTGCGAATATCGGCCCCCCGCCAGGAGTAGATGGATTGGTCGTCGTCCCCTACTACCATAATATTGCGAGACGCGGCAGCTAAAAGTTTGCTGATCTGATACTGAGCGTGGTTTGTGTCCTGATATTCATCAATCAAAAGGTAACGAAAACGCTGTTGATAAGCGACAAGCAACGCAGGGTTTTGTCTGAGGAGCAGGTAAGCCTGCATCAACAGGTCATCAAAATCAAGAGCATTGGCCAGCTTCAAACGTTGTTCCAGTTCTAGGTAGACCTCGGCCGCGCGCTGCTGGCGATAGCCGTGGGCCAAAGCGGCATATTCAACCGGCCCTACAAGCTCGCTTTTGGCCTGAGAAATCAGACTGGCGATAGATGCCTGAGGGGCCTGTTCCGTGTCGATAGCAAGCTGAGCAAGTATTTCCTTATACAAACGTTTTGAATCGGCATCGTCATAGATGGTAAAATCGCGGCCGTAGCCCAGAAGCTCTGCGTCCTGGCGCAACAGTCGCGCGCAAAAGGCGTGAAAGGTCATCATCCAGATACCTCTGGCCTGTGCCCCCAGTAGCCCAAACAGACGCTCGCGCATCTCGGTAGCTGCCTTGTTGGTAAAGGTGATGGCCAGTATCTGGTAGGGCGATATGTTACGCTCACAGATCATATAGGCAATTCGGTAGGTCAACGCGCGCGTTTTTCCCGTACCGGCGCCAGCCAGCAGCAAGAGTGGGCCTTCGGTGTGGCGAACCGCAGCCAGTTGCTCGGCATTGAGGTCAGAGAGATCCAGTGACATGGGCACCCTCAGATTATCTTTTTGCCTAGTTGGGCGGCGAGATGGCGCAAACCGGGCAGTATCTCTTCAAACTCGCGGATGCTCAACGCCCCGGCGGCGCTTGGATGCGCCTGACCCAACTGTTGTTGCGGCAAACCTGGTGTTGGCTCAACCTTCTTGCTAGCACCATCCCAGCGCTCACCGGCTTGTTCTTGTTCTGCGTCCAAACCTGTCGTTGGCTCAACAGTAATCAACAGGGCATCAGCGCCAGCCGCCAGGGCCGCGCGCGCCAGGGCCGGCTGCAAGGCGACCTGAGCGGCCGCGCTTACCTCCACGGCCACGGGCAACAATGAACGCTGTTGCAGCAGGGGCACGGCCGTAATATCCAAGGTTAGGGGATAGGCCGTCTCAAAGCTGCGGATACCGCTCTCACAGAACATAACGTTGGGATTATGCCAGGCCGTGAGCAGATCTGCAGCGACCAGTAATTCTTCCAACATTGCCGCCTTGTTGCGCACCAACAAAACGGGCTGTTGGTCAGGAGCGCTTTGTTGGCCAACAGCTGCCAGCAGTTCAGTATTGTCCATATCATCGCCGCATATAAGCAGGGCGTCAACCTGCTGGGCTAGGTGAGACAGCTGGCTCAGGCCAAAGACCGAGCTTAACGTTTTGAGCTCAAAGGAACGGGCGACGGCCCTCAGCGTATCCAAGGCCTCAAAATCTGGTTCAGCCGCCCTGTGCGCACCAAGTGCAGATCCGGGCGCATCTGCCCAAAGCCAGGACAGGCCGTTGCGCTCTAAGCAAACTGCCAGTTTTTGTAACTGTTCATAGTCCTGAATCCGTCGCGTCCCAACAAACAATCTAACCGTGTCAGGAAGGTGAAAGTCAGAATAGCGCAAATGAGCATCTCCTTACAACCAAATCTTGAGGCGCGAAATCGCGGCAAAACCGTGTGGCGGCAAGCACCATCGGCGCTTGCGCGCCAGGCGACCCGCCAGACATCACTTTGTTCTCTCAGGTACACTTTTTGGAGCACCAGCATCTGCGGTGCCTGCGTTAGGCAGCCTGTCAGGCGCATAGTGCCCATCAAGCATAGCACAGCTATCTATGGTAGGGTTCCGCGCGATTGATCTTACAGGCTCGGTATAGCTGCTCTAACAAGACCACCCGCGCCAGGTTATGGGGAAGGGTCAGGGGGCCAAAGGAAAGTCGCACATTAGCCGAGTGACGGATGTCGGCATCCAGACCGCAGGGCCCGCCAATATAAAAGACCAGCGCGGTACCAACGCGAGCGTTTTCTTGGAGCAAGGTTGCTATCTCTTCGCTGGAAAAGGGCGTGCCGGATATATCAAGGGCTACTGAACAGGATTTTTGGGCTTGAGGTAAAACGGCCAGCGCGCGCCGGAGTGATCGGGCTTCAGTCGCCAGGGCTTTAGTAAGGCTACCTACCCGTGCAGGTGCGACATCGTCAACCTCCAGCAGCTCAAGGCGGAGGTAGCCACCCAAACGGCGGGTGTATTCAGCGGCCGCCTTGCGCCAGTATTCCTCTTTAAGCCGCCCTACAGCAGCCAGGCAGACAAAGAGGGACATCAGCGATGCTCTCCCTTGTGCTCGAGAAGGTCAGGCTGCGCGCGCAAACTAATTCTGATGATGTCAACTATCTCAAGCGAGCGCCCAGCGGGAGCAACCGCCTCCAAAATCAATTCTGGACGCAGAGAACCGCCTTCTGTCAACGTAATAGGCATAAACAAGCGGCAGAGGTCAGGAGCGCTGGCCACAAGCCGGCGCGTCTGGGTCACCTCCAGCAGATCGGGCAGGTGGTAGCTGCGCGGCCGGCCCTTTTTTCGTACAATAATCTCTAACGTTGAGCGCAGTGCCGCAAGCAACTGGTCAGCCAAATCATGTTCAGGATCGCACAGTTCAACCTCGTAGTTGGCCAGGCATCGTGTTGCCTGCAAGGCCGGCTCGTTTGGGGAAACATAGCATGCCCCAAGAATGGGGAGCCCAAAAACCGCGACCTGTTGTAGCGCGCTGACGGCGGCTTTTGGGGGCACAAAGCTTGTTAGTTCGAGATCCATATACTCATCCAGACTGGCCGTACCCACGGGCAGCGCGGCGCTGAAAGAATGCCGCATATGCGCTGAAAATCCCTGTGAGATAGCATAGGGTAAACCGGATCGGCGCACACAACGCTCCAGTGCCCGCGCCAATTCTAGGTGTGAAAGCTGGCGCAGTTTTCCCAGTTTTTGAAAATTGATACGCAGGCGAAAATCGCTCATGAGAGCGGCTCCGCAAAATCTGACTTTGCGGGTTTTGGCTCCGTAGAAGGTTCCACAAAATCTGATGCCGCGAAGCCCGTCTCCACAAAATTCGCCTTCATGAGATGTGCTTGTGGCGGCCCTAGCTTCACGGGTTCCAACGCTGCTTCCTGGGCACGCGCCGTCCTGGCGCTATCGCCAGCAAGCTGACGTGTGTGTTCCTGCCGATCCCGGCGGCTTTGGGCCAAACGGGTACGGATGGTCGGCCGCTGGCAGACACCACAGGAGCTACAGGATGTCAACGTACAGTCCGCCCTTGTTTGTTCATGGAAGGCTCGTTGGTATTCTGCAACCAGGAAGTTCTTTGTTACGCCACTGTCGATGAAGTCCCAGGGCAAAGGTGAGTCCAAAGACAGGGTAGCGCCAGCCAGCTGCTCCAAATCCAGGCCCAGTGCCTGGGCCGCTTCATGCCAGGCCGCCGGTACAAACTGCTCAGACCAGGCATCAAAACGGGCTCCCCGCCGCCAGGCCTGCTCAATCAGTTGACCTATCGGCCGCCCGCCCCGCGATACCACCGCCTCTATCTGCGAGGCGGCGGGATCATGCCACTTCAGGTCTATCCGCTTTTTCAGGCCGCTGCTTCTAAGGAGCCTCACGCGGCGATCCAATTCAAGGCGGCTTGGTTGGCCACACCACTGAAAGGGGGTGTGTGCCTTGGGCACAAATACGGCACAGGAAAGGCTCAAGCGTACCTGCGAGCGTTGTTTTTCTGGCACGGCTTCCTGGGCGGTGTCGTAGGCCAGATTGGCCAGCCTGGCGATGGCGATAATGTCGGCATCGGTTTCTGTGGGCAGCCCAATCATAAAATACAGCTTGCAGCGACGCCAACCACCGCGGTAGGCCGCGCTGATCGCCTGGATAAGATCCTGTTCGCTGACGTTTTTGTTTATTACATCGCGCAAACGCTGTGAGCCGGCTTCCGGAGCAAAGGTCAGCGTGCCCTTTTTCTGATGGGCTGAGGTCAATTGGGCCAGAACGCTGCCAAAGACATCCAAGCGCTGGGAAGGCAGACTTATCTTGACGTCACTTTCTGCATAACGCCCATTGAGACGGCGCACTATCTGGGCTATCTGGGAGTGGTCTGAACTGGAAAGTGATGCCAGGGCCGCTTCGTTATATCCGGTTTTGGATAGACCGGATATAACAGCCCGCACGATAGTGGTAGCTGAGCGCTCACGTACCGGCCGGTTGAGCATACCAGCAGAACAGAAACGACAACCGCGCGCGCAGCCCCGCAGTATTTCCACAGAAAAACGATCCTGCGCCGTTTCTACAAAGGGAAGACAGGGTTGGGTGACAACAGGATAGCCATCCAGATCTGCCAGTACCCGCCGCTCAATGCACGGTTTTGGCTGACTGCCCACATACACACCCGGCAGTTTGGCCAGCGCCTGTAAAATCTGACGGCGACCAACCCCCTCTTGCTTGAGGTCGCGCACCAGCGTGAGTACCTCGGCAAAAACCTCCTCCCCATCTCCTATGCACAGGGCATCGAAAAATTCCACAAACGGCTCTGGATTATAGGCCACTGGCCCGCCCGCGATAACCAGCGGCGCGTCCTCGCCGCGCTGATCCGCGTGCAGGGGAATCCTGGCAAGGTCTAACAATTCCAGAATGTTTGTGCCCGCCAGTTCATGAGGCAAGGTGATACCGATAAGGTCAAAGCTGGCCAGCGGCACGCAGCTCTCCAGGCTAAATAGCTCAAGATCGTGTGCGCGCATCAGAGAGATCATATCTACCCAGGGTAGATAGGCGCGCTCTACCTGAACGCCGGGCAGCCGCCGGGCGATGTCATAGAGGATAACCAGGGCCAGATTAGAACCACCAACATCATAGAGGTCAGGATAGACCAGAGCCACATCCAGCGGGCTTTTGGCAGCCGTGGACGGGCTGGCATACAACTCGCCGCCAATGTAGCGAACAGGCTTTTCTACCTGAGGCAGCAGCCTACTGAGCGCAGGGCGCAGCGATTCTCGTTTTCTCTTGCTCAAGGAAATGTCAGGTTGGAGACGAGGAGGGGTCTCTGTCTGCCGGCACATGCGGGGTTTCTGCACCATCAGGCAGTGTGGCGCGAGCCTCTGCCTTGCCTACCGACACGTTGGAGGCTTCTGCCTTGCTAGACGGCCTGCCGGGGCTTTTCTGCCGCGCGCCTGCTGGCAGCAGGCCACGAGACGCGCCGGCAGCATCGCTCGTAGCGGCTTTATCCTGGGCGGTTGATTGGTTAAGCAGACCCCCCGGCGCATAAAACGCGGCTCCCAGGCGGCCGATGGCCAGGGTGGCCAACGCGGCTACCGCCGCGCGCACAAGCCAGTTAACCAAACCGCTTCGCCGGGTGAGCAGACGGCTGAGGGCCCTGAAAACAAAACCAGCGACTACCACTGACACCACCGCCGGCAGGCGCTCGCGGCCCAGAGGCAGACCGTTCAATAGTGCTATCTGATAAAGCAGTTTTAACTGATTAAGAGTGAGGGCCGGCATGTCCGCACCAGGCAAAAAGAACACCGCCGCGATAACCGCATTTTCCAAAGCAGCCTGCTGGCCAAGATCCTGTATAACCACCGGGCGCACAAAGGCAAAGGCTCGGCCCAGATTAAGCCGCTGATTGGGCAGGCGGGTGACTATCCAGCGCGCCAGGTCATCCTGCAGGTGCCGGATGGCCTCCTCTCTGTCTGGATACTCCCCATCAAACTTAAGGATATGAGCCGCAGCAGCAGCCGTATCCGCATCGTGCACCTGTGCCAACAGGTTTTGTGGCTCTGGGCTCAAGATGACCAGCGTCTGTTTGGTCCATAGAGCAATTTCCAGCAAACGGCCCAGATCGGGCGAGGAGCCAGCCAGGACAATGGTTAGGTCGGCTGCCGATGTCACTTCGGGCGGTTTTTTGCTAAAACTCTGCACCGTAAAGTCCACACAGTCCTGTTCTGGAATCAAAAACAGCCTGCCGGCCTCTATCAGACGCGCATCAGCACTCTCATCCACCAGCACCCGCACCACGCTATTGGTTTGGCTGGCGCCGATAAAAGCTCTGCCCGCACGGGCCAGCGCCTTGCGGTTGAGGGGGATTTTGGGTAGAGGGGTCATCAAGCCTCCTTTCCTGGTTACATGCAGGCCAAAATGCGACACAGAAAACCACGGTGGGGATACGACGCAGCGCGGCACTGCCCGTTAGCATACTGATAGGTCATGCAGTTTGGGTTAACGATCCAGCGCATCGGCATCATCGGATACCGGCAGTTGTCTTGTTATCGCGGTGGGCCCAGATAGAGAATACCAGACCTAACGAAATGAAGTTAGCGAGCATGAAAGAAGAGCCGTAACTTACAAAGGGCAGGGGGATGCCCGTTATCGGCATCAAACCGCAGGTCATGCCTATACTCTCCAGAATTTGAAAGATCCACATTCCCAGTATGCCAGCGATGATCAGCGTACCATAGAGGTCAAAGGACTGAAAAGCTACCCTGAGCGCTAGAAACATCAACACGGTGTAGATGCCTATCAGGGCCAGGGAGCCCAGAAAACCAAATTCCTCAGCCAGGACGCAAAAGATAAAGTCAGTAGGTGCCTCGGGCAAAAAACCCAGGCTGGACTGAGTTGCGTTGCCCAGACCCTTACCCAAAACACCGCCGGAACCGATGGCTATCTGGGCTTGCTTGAGGTTATAGCCGGCGCCGGTTGGATCCAGATCTGCATTGACAAACACCAACAAACGGTTTTTTTGGTAGTCCCTGATAAAAACGTCACGGCCAAACCAGGCATCCAGCACCCCGTCCAAACACAAGGCCGCCACCACCGCCAGCGCTATTATCCCTATGGTGATAAGCAGCCATTTGCGATGAGCGCCGGCGGCAAAGAGCATCACCATGCCAACCACAAACAACACGAGACCCGTGCCCATATCCGGTTGGGCCATGATAGCCACTACCGGCAGCATCATCAAGCAAAAGCATTTGAGATACTCACGGCCAGAATCAATGCGCCCCCGATAGCGAGCCAGCAGCGATGCCAGGTACAGTATGTCCAGAACCTTTGCCAGTTCTCCGGGTTGAAATTGCTGTCCGGCGATGGAAATCCAACTGCGCGCCTCATTAACGGTTACACCAATACCTGGCAGCAGTGGCAGCAGTACCAACAGCAGACAGGCCGCCAGCAACGGCACCATCCAATTGGAGAGTTTGCGGTAGTCAAAACGCCAGATAACTATCATCAAGACTGCCCCAATACCCACACCAATCAACTGGCGGCTGAAAGTGTAGGTGCTGGAGTTAGCGGTAGCTGACCATACCACCAGCAGACCATAGGCAACCAGGACACAAACTGTTAATAGTAAAGGCAAATTTATAACCCGGCGCAGGGTGGACAGTAACGATGCCTGGTTGATGCGTCGCCTGTCGAGGGCCTGTGTTTGCATTTTGGGAGCTACGGGCATACCCTCAGCGCTCCCCAGTTTCCTGATAAATGGTAATGGCACCAATATTGCTGTCATAGAGTTTGGCCAGGGTTTGGGCAACACCATTGATTGCCGCTGAAGAACCGCCACCGCCCTGCTCGATAACACAGGCCACACAGAACCGGGGGTTTTCAACCGGCGCGTAGGCCACATACCAGGAATAATCATCCTTACCCGCGACTTCGGCCGTGCCGGACTTACCGGCTGCCTGCACTGGCAGGTCAGCAAAGGCTGATGCGCGGTTGATGACCCGTTTGAGCCCGTCTACCACGCGATCCATTTGGGCAGGTTCAAAACGGGGCTGCTCCAAGATAGCCTCCTCCTGGTGAGAAACCACCACTCTTCCCTCCGCATCAGAAACACTGTGAAAAATATGCGGTTTTTTGATGGCGCGGCGGGCGATGGAACAATAACCGTTACACAACTGCAGCGGGGTCACCAGGATGTCGCCCTGGCCAATGCACATATTGGTCATGTCTCCAGGCTGCCACAGCGCTTCTTCAGGGGTGTCAGAAAACGCCTGCCGCTTCCAGGCGGCATCCGGTATACGGCCTAAACCCTCACCGGGCAGATCAATGCCGGTGGCAGCGCCAAATCCCCAGCTGCGGATGTAATCCTGCAGGCTGTTCTGGCGTTCTGTATCCGGCTCCGGCAGGATTCGCCAGCGCTCATAGAAGGCCGCACCCACCGAGTAAAAGAAGATGTCGCACGACACATCAATGGCTTCTTCTAGGTTGACATAACCGTGTCCGCCCGGATATATCCAGCAGCGTTGTCCCCATTGCTCGCCATACTCATCCCAGTAACCATTGCAGTAGTGGGTGGTATCCCCAACGATGATGTCATTGTGCAAACCGGCCAGAGAGGTGAAGGCCTTAAAGGTAGAAGCCGCTGGATACAGGCCGGATATGGCCCGGTTGGTAAGCGGATAATCAGAATGGTCATTGGTCAACTGCGACCACAATTCCTCAGAGATACCCCGTGACAGCTCAGCGGGAAAAAAAGTAGGATAACTGGACGAGGCCAGAATGCCGCCATCCTCTATGTCAATACAGATAAGCGCGCCGGCACTACAGTCCTCATGGCCGCCCACGTTGCGCGCCTCCAGGACAACCTCCATGAGTATCTGATCACACGCGCGTTGCAACTCAGCGTCGATGGTGAGCTTTACGTCATCGCCGCTCACCGGCACAGCCTCAGAGATGACCTCGGTGGGATTGCCGTTAGCGTCAACCTTATAGGTTCGGCTGCCGGGCATACCCTGTAATATCTTTTCAAAAGTTAGCTCGGCTCCGTCTTTGCCGATACTGTCGCCCCGGTGATAGGGAATGGATTCCTCACCCGTTTGGGTGGCCAGAAAATCCTCGGTCACCGGTCCTGTGTAGCCCAATACATGGGCTCCCAAGGATCCATAGGGATAGTAGCGAATCGTCCGCGACTCAACGTTGACGCCCGCAAACAGCGTGGGATGCTCGCGAATGAAGCCAACAACCGTCATGGGCACGTCGGTGGCGATGGTGTGGTCAGACTGCACCCCCTCAGCGTCATTTAACAGATTGCGGCGAATGATACCTCGGGGAATGCCCAAAACCAGTGATAGGCGCCGCAGCAACGGACCGTCTTCAGCCAGAGACCGCTTGCCGGTTATCGTGATGGAAGGGCGATTTCCCACCAGCTCAATGCCGTTTCTATCCAGAATGCGGCCACGAGCGGCCGGCACCAGCACCTCTGCGCTCATATTTTCATTGGCCAGCTCAACGTAACGGCCATGACCAAATATCTGCAAGCTCCAGAGTTTGACCGCTAATGTGCCAAACATAATAGCAATTAAAGCACCAAAGGCGTAGAAGCGACTTCGGCCTTCCTTGTTGGCGCGATCCTTTAAGGCACCGGCCGGACGCAGTTGCTCGCCATCTCGTATCCGGCCCCTGTCAGCTCGGCCAAAGGAGGGCGAGTAGACGTTCCTGCGGCGGCGGTTGCGCAGGAAGGCGCGACCTACAAAAAAGCCGGCCACGACTAGGACAAACACCGCTATGCCCACAGAAAGCCCTACAACATAAGCACTCATGCTCAGTTCAGCTTTCTTTGTAGAGGCCGGCCGGGACCGGGACGATTAGGGCGGCCGCTATCGGTAAACAGCCGCAGGTACACCCACAGAAGCAGCAGACCCATCACCGTATCATAGAGCGTGGCAGGCAGAACTTTGACTGCCAAAGAGAGCAGAAACTCCGTATCGCTTCCTGTTATTGCATACAGCACGCTGTTCAAAAACTCCCCGCTTAGCATCGCCAGAAACAGGATAAACGCCTCTACCAAAAGCCCGCCGCGGGCAATATATTTATTAAGCGAGCTGATGATGTATCCAAGCAGAGTCAACACCAGGGTCATGGCGCCTAACGGGCCTGACGATAGTAAGTCAAAGACCAACCCCAGCGCGAAGCCACAGATTGTTGAACGTAGGAGATCGTTGTGCAGGGCTAAAATAGCTAATATAATAAGCATAAAATTGGGCACGACGCTCATGACGGCCATACTGGGCGCTACGGCCGCCTGCAGCAGCACGGCCACTACGGCCACCACTACCATTATCCGGATTCTGGGCTGGGTGTGATCCATGACAGGGGTAGACCTCGCTAACCGTTCATGCGGGCTGCCACTGCGACAGGCGGCACGGGCGACGCAACTGCGCGTTGCGCAAATGCAGAAGCCCGCGCGAAAGCCTTGGCGGCGAAAGACACCCCAGTCGCCGCAGGAGCCGTGGTGGTCTCCGCCACGCCGGTTGTTTCTGTTTCTGCGGCTTTCGCGTCCTCCGTGGTTTCACCAGACTGATGTCCTTCATCGGCCTCAAGGTCATTGGTGGCAGCTTCCTGTTTGGGAATGACCTCAGTTTGTCGGCCGGTCAACACCAGTATCTCCTCATAGCGAGAAACCCTGGCCAGCGGCTTAACCACGACAGTCTGATACACGTCAGAGGGGGCATAGCTGGCCGAGGTGACCTCGCCAACAACAATACCCTTGGGGTAAACGCCGCCGGCCCCAGATGTCACCACAACATCACCCGGTACCACATTTACATCAAGGGAGATATAGCGCAGATACAGCAACCCCTCGACAGAACCACTCACAACGCCCTCGGAGCGGTTAGCCTGCAAAAACACCGCAACTCCTGAATCAAGATCGGTAAGCAGGCGCACCACCGATGTAAAGGGGCCCGTCTGCTCGACCTGTCCAATCAGGCCATTGGGGCTCATCACTGGCATCCCCACCGCGATGCCGTCTGAAGCGCCCTTAGAGATGGTTAATGACTGGTTCCAAGAATCACTGGCAGGCTTAAGGATACGAGCGCCCACGGCTTCCAGACTGTAGGCGTCCGCCAGTTCAAGCAGTTTGGAAAGCCGCTCATTTTCCAAACGATATTCTTCTAAGCGAGCTACCGTAGCCACCAGCTCATCGTTTTGGTTTTGAAGTTCCAACAAACTCTCAGAAGAAGCGCTCAGGTTGGTAAGGGCATTACCCACAGCCTTACCAGGAGCACCAATAAATGAAGCCAGATGATCCAGTGGTGTAGTAAGGAGGGAAGTGGCAGAGCGCAAATTGTGCAGGATACCGGAGGAACCGGGCGCGCTGCCGCCTTCATATGACCAGACCGAGAGCAGCACCACCGCTATCAGACTGAGAAAAAGGGCCGCAAGGCCACCAGGAACCTTGCGCGGTTTGTGCGAGGAGAGCGCCAAAGCGCGGCGTCCTTTCTACCTTTGTGTGTAGGAGCGTTGCAGGGCTGCAGGATTTTCCAGGGCCATTGAGCAGCCAACAACCACGTTAGTGAAGGCGGTGGGCGAAACATAGACGGGCACTTCAAGGTTGTTGGTTAAGAAACGATCCATCTCTTTTAGCAGCGCGCCGCCGCCGGTTAGCAGGATACCATTGACAATAATGTCAGCGGCCAGATCCGGATCGGTTTCAAGAAAGGTTTCTTTGATGGCGATCAATATCTCCTGCAACGGACTTTTGATACCTTCGCGCACGTCTTCAGATTGGATGTTCTCGCTACGTGGCAGGTTTGTGGACAGATCGCGGCCGGATATTTCCATATCCATCTCACCGGCGCTGATGGGCATGGCCGATCCGATGGCAATTTTGATGTCCTCAGCGGTGCGCACACCAATATTGAGGCCGTAGACCTCGCGCACATGGCGAGCGACCGCCTCATCAAACTCATTGCCTGCGGTACGCAGGGATCGGGAGGTAACAATACCGCCCAAGGAAATGACGGCTATCTCTGTGGTGCCGCCACCGATGTCTACCACCATAGAGCCGGTGGGCTCTTCTACCGGCAGCCCAGCCCCTATGGCAGCCGCCATCGGTTCTTCAATAAGATAGGCGGTGCGGGCACCAGCCTGGATAGTGGCCTCATACACCGCACGTTTTTCCACGGAGGTTACTCCACAGGGTATGCAGATAACGATACGGGGTTTAGGTTGCCAAAAGCGCGTTTTGGGGTTGGCCTTGTTGATGAAATAGGAGAGCATCGCCTCGGTGACGTCGTAGTCAGCTATCACGCCATCAGCCAGCGGCCTTTCTACCGAGATGTTGCCGGGATTTCTGCCGATCATTTCGCGAGCCTCGGTGCCCACCGAAAGCACCCGGTTAACCTCATTGTCGATGGCTACAACCGAAGGCTCGTCTAAGACGATGCCTTCACCGGCAATCGCTACCAGCGTGTTGGCAGTGCCCAGGTCTATGGCCATATCGCAGCTCCACTGGCTAAACAGGTTATCGAAAAACGACATGGTCGTGCTTTCTCCTTTTTGTTTTCATCACGCTCATACTACCCTGACATCACGGCTCTGACGGTTACTGTTGTTGTCGCGACAACAAGGTCAGACGGGCAAACCTGGTCGAGCAAATAAAATTAAAATCATCCAAAGAAAATATCAATTTCACGAGCGGCCGATTCCCGGCTGTCAGAACCATGAATGACGTTGGCATCCAGTATAAGCCCAAAGTCACCACGGATGGTACCGGCAGGGGCTTCAGCCGGGTTGGTGGGGCCCATCAGCTTACGCGCTGTATTCACGGCATTTTCGCCAGAAAGCACCATCTTAACCACCGGGCCCGAGGTGATATAACAAATCAGGCCATCATAGAAGGGCTTACCCTGATGCTCGGCATAATTGGCCTGGGCCTGCTGAAGCGTAACCTCACCCAGTTCCAGGCGCTCAATGTTCAGGCCCACTGTTTCAAAACGGCTGATGATCGCGCCGATGTGTCGAGCCTTGATGGCATCCGGCTTTAACATCACGTAGGTGCTCTCTAACATGGTCTCCCTTTCTTTGGGTAGTACGTCGCGCGCTGTCGCTCCCTGCAGGTGAGCCTAAAATCCAATGCGCAGGTGAGCAGGCCAGCCCGAATCATTGCTCATAAACCTGCGCAAGACCCCTACCCAAAGTAAAGGCTCAGGTTGTCTATCTTCCATCCCAAACCAGAGCGCGTCAAACTGATGTCATAGTTTAGTGTGCCACCGTTTTGCAGGCGCGCCGCCACTACCACCTCAGATGTAGTCATGGCGCGCTCCAAATAGACTATCTCGATGGTCTTGGTAGGCGCCACCATATCCATGACGCGCCGAATGGCCTGCTCTTCTTCAGTACTGGCACCAACCCAATACGGCGTGGGGTCGCGACCATCGGCGTTGGCGTCAAACAGATCCTGGACAACAGCTTCTTGCGTTGGATAACCGTAACCCTGCGTAAAGGCAAAGACACCCAGGCCCAGCAGCAAAACCAGAAAAATAACAATGCCCAGTGTAATCTTAAGGCCCGTATGCCTGAGTTTGCGCTCGCCCTTGATCTGGTCTTTGCTCATCTTAACCAGGTCAGATTCTACGGCATCAAAAAAACCGGTGTCCTGCGTAGTAGGCACATTGCCGGCTCCGTAACTGACGCTGCCATCGGCGCGTGCGGTGGGTTCAAGGGCGGGAGACGAGCGGTATATCTGGCTTCCGTCTTGCATCGTGCCAAGACCCGCAGCCTGGGCAATAAGGTCAGGCTCAGCTCCAATTGCCACCAGCGCTTTTTGGTAAGCGGCCAGGGCAGGTGTCGAAAGCACAAAACCACCCGGCTCCAGGGCCTGGTTGAAAGCCTGCACCGCCTCTGGATAGCGCTCTGCCGCCGCGTACGCCAAGCCCAGATTTTCATAGGTCTTTTGCTGGAGCGGCACCGAGGGGGCAAAGTCAAAAACAGCTGTGTAGGATTCAATGGCATCCGCCGGCCGACCCAGGGCTACAAAGCAGGCACCCAGGCTCAACAGGGCTTTGGAGGGGTTGGGATTGCGCTCATCCAGAGCGGCGTTGCGATAGGCGGTTCCGGCTTCTACTATCATCCCCAGTTTGCTGTAAGCATTGCCCAACCCCATCTGCGCCTGATAACCCTTGACATAGGCAGGATCAGCCAGGGCGCTGTTAAAAGCCTCTATCGCCTCCTGAAAACGCCCCTCTCCCAGGAGCGATTTTCCCAGGTTGACATTGGTGGCCCCGCGCTGTGCAAAGATAGTGTCCTCCAGCGCCTTCTTATAACTGATGGCAGCCTCATTAAAGCTGTGCATCTTAAGTAGGCAGTTACCTACCCGGTAGTAAACCAGCCCCAGATCGCCGGGGCCAAAGGTGACATGGTCGTCTTTGAGCGCCGCATAATAGGATTTCAGGGCGTCGATATAATTGCCAGCTTGATAAGCAACCTGCGCTTGTTCATAATTGATGCTGTTCAAATGTCGACCCTCTCTGCTGAACTGCGGTCTGCGCCGCTGTGATACGTTGGCTCATGTGGCCGCTGGGATGTACGTCTGCCGATCCCTGTCAGGCTACGCGTCTGCGGCATCCCCAACTATCTCAACGGACTCAATAACATCGCCCTTTTCCAGGTCATGGATAACCTTCAGGCTGTCCGCGTCCAGGGTATCGCCAAAAACTGTATAGTTGCTATCCAAAAATGACTGTGGTCCCAAACAAAAATAGAACTGCGAGCCCGCCGAGTCCGGGGCCTGAGAGCGCGCCATTGCCAGACTGCCGTCTTTGTGATGGTTGTTGGGATTACTTCTCCACTCACCCTTGATGTGATGGCCTGGCCCGCCCGTGCCGGGAATGCCCCGGCTGGGGTCTTGCACGCCGCGTTGGAGTTCCTCGCTGGAATACTGTTTGGAGTGAGGGCAGCCACCCTGAACCACAAAGCCCGGCTCCAGGCGATGAAAACGGCAGCCGTTATAAAAACCCTGCTGTACCAATTCCACAAAATTGCCAACATGAAGAGGCGCGTCAGCGCCGGCCAGTTGTACGCGAATGTCGCCCTTATTTGTGTGAAAAATCGCCTGTTCTGTACCACGAGGCTGATATTCTGGGGTATAGAGATCGCTCATGCTGCCTCCGAAAGTTGTCTTGTAACGCGCGCCCGTTTCACCTTGAGCGACCACGGGCCGCTCTTGCAACGCCTACGCCGCCACAGGACAGCTCAGCCCTTTCCACAGGGCCTGTGGCTTCAGTCGCCTGTGAAACCTGACACACCGGAATCAACAATTGTAGCAGAGATGGGCACCGGTGATGCGGATGGACGCCGTATGGGCGCGCAGTATTTGCGTTGCGCGGTTTGCGCTCACGGAAAAATCTATCGCACTGGCGCGCGTCACGCACGGTGCGTGCCTGTACCGTCTGTGCGGCGTGGTTGGTGCCCGTCTCATGCCCCTTCTGCAACACGACCCAGAGAACGGGGCGCGAGCTCAGACAGGGTCTGGGCCAGATCATCGGGCAGATTGTCGGTAAAGCACAGAGGGGCTTCAGTAATGGGGTGGGTAAAAGCCAGGCTCCAGGAATGCAGAAACTGACGCCTGAGACCCCGCTGAGCCTTGGGATTTTGGCGGCCGTAGAGCGGGTCACCAATGATGGGATGTTTAATGTAACTCATGTGCACCCTGATTTGATGGGTGCGGCCTGTATGGAGCTTGCATTCCAGATAGGTAAAACCTTCGTCGCCGGGAGCAGCCTCAAAGCGTTCCAGCACCTTGAAGCTGGTAAAAGCGGCGCGGGCGAAGGGCTTGTCAGAAGCAAACATCCGCTTGCGATCCACATCACCCCGGGCGATAGGAGCGTCTATCAGGCCGCTCTCTGGCGCGATAACGCCATGCACCAGGCTTAGGTAGCGACGGTCAACGTTGCGCGTGCGAATATCCTGCTGCAACAGCTCGCCAGCCTGATCACTTTTGGCCGCCAGCATCAAACCAGAACTACCCTTGTCTAGCCGGTGAACGATACCCGGACGATCAGGGCCCTGCAACTGGGCCAGATTATCCAGACCATAGCGGGCTATCAGCGCATTTACCAAGGTGCCACTGGCATGGCCCTGAGCGGGGTGCACCACCATACCTGCTGGTTTACTAAGCACAATAAGATGCTCGTCCTCATAGCGTATATCCAAGGGAATCTGCTCGCCCCGCACCAAGAAGGGAACCTGCTCATGGGCTCGATAGGCGATAAGATCGCCCGACATGACAATCCTTCTTTTGGCGGCGGTTGTCTCACCGTTGAGACTTACGGAGCCAGACTCCAGCAGGCGAACGGCTGCGGCGCGACTGGGAACATCCGGTAGTTCTGCAAGCAGCGCGTCCAGGCGCATACCCTGCTCAAGACCGGTGACTATATGCTCAAGCAGTGCCATCAGTCCTGGTTTGTCTTTGAGCGTGTTGGTTGCCTTAAACCCAACAGGATATACAGGAGGATTCCAGCTTCGCCCATCGTCAGGCAGCAGTCTGCCAGATTGAAAACCGGAAACTCCACAAACAACAGGTGCAGGAAGTCAGGCACTGCGCCACTGGCCAGACGGTCATAGGCGTTACCCACGGCGCCGGCCACAATCAGGGCCAGAGACAGCGCAACAAGCAAGCGCGGTTGGCGACTTTTTAACAGATACACCAGCGCCATGCCCACGACAAACAGCGCTACTGCCAGAAACAGCGGGCCAGCGCCCTCAAACAGGCCAAAGGCGGCGCCACGGTTCCAAACCAGGGTACATTCCAAAATGCCCGGAATAACAACAAGCGACTGTCCGTTGCCAAAAGCGGCCAGGGCCGCCAGCTTACTTGCACGATCCGCTGCTATCAATACCCCGGTAAACACCACAAATATAAGCAGATTGCGCCGGCGGGTGGACAGAGAGGAGGGACTGTCTGCAGATGTGGTAGCAAGACCGGCCGATACATCATCAGGCGAAGGGTCGCCACTATTTGGCTTGGGGAGAGGCGTTTGTTGGGACAACACGGTGGTTTACAACTGTCTGAGCACTGCGACGCAACGCGCGCAGAGGTCAGGATAATCAGGGTCTGATCCCAATGTGCGGATATTCCAGCAGCGCGCGCACTTTTGACCGGGCGCCCGACTAACGGTGAGTACCGCAGTATGAGCGCCGATAACAGCGCTGCTGTCACTATACGTGTCGGTGCCCGCGTCTTGCGACGGTGTCGTGTCAGCGCCCAAGTCGCGCGGCTTCTCGGTGTCAGCGCCCGCGTCTTGCGACGGTGCGGCACACGAACACGCGGGAGGGGCATCGTCATGGGCAGCCTGCATGCTCTCAGCTGCGTCAAAGGGCCTCAGTTTGACCTCAGCCACAATGAGCAATTCTTCCAAAAGTCCGGCTTCTTGCTTTTTCAGTGTCTGGATGACCTCATCAGCGGCGCTTATCAGTACACACGCCTCCTGGCTTTTGCCAATGACGCCAGCACCACGGGCCTGTTCCAGGGCGCGATTGACTGCTTCACGCGCGGCCAGAACCAGGACAAAATCCGCGCTCAGGGCCTCGGCATTGTCCACAGACACAGCGGGCCGCAGTTGCTCAGGCGTACACCAGCCTGCCAGCACCACCGCCTGCGCCCGCCGGTCTGCCAGCGTTTGGTCGCCGGCGATAGGAGCGTGGCTGTTTGCTGACATTTGACTGTCTGCCTGGAGCTGACCACCGTTGCGCATACCCAAGGGATAGTTTTCCCAGACCTCATCACAGGTAAAACAGAGGATGGGTGCCAATACCCGCGCCAGGGCCTCCAGGATGTTTGCTAGCACGGTTTGTGCGCTGCGCCGGCGCGGCGAGGCCGCAGCCTCTGAATACAAACGGTCTTTTAAGGCGTCCAGATAGATGGCGGAAAGATCCTTAACGATATAGTCGTAGATGGCGTGATAGGCCACATGAAAGCGGAAGGAGGCGTAGGCATCGTTGACCTTGGTGAGCAACTCGGCAAGCCGTGCCAGGGCCCAGCGATCCAGGGCCAGCAGGTCGTCATAGTCTAAAGTGTTAATATTACTGTCAAAATCATACAGGTTGGAGAGTAAAAATCTGAAGCTATTGCGAATCCGACGGTAGGCTTCAGCGCTGCGCTGCAGTATCTCTGCGTCTATACTCGCGTCGGTACCATAATCGATAGAGCCCACCCACAGGCGCAGCACGTCAGCGCCAAACTCCTCAATGATCTGGTCAGGGGCAATTATATTGCCGCGAGATTTGGACATTTTATAGCCCTGGCCATCAACGATGAATCCACAGCTCATGATAGCGTGATACGGGGCCACCCCATAGGCCCCCACACTGGTTAGGAGCGCGCTTTGAAACCAGCCGCGATGCTGATCAGAGCCCTCCAGGTACAGATCGGCGGGTGCGCTAAGATAGTCGCGCTCGCGCAGGACGCTGGTATGTGACACACCGCTTTCCCACCAAACGTCTAGGATATCCTTGTCGGGCGTAAGGGCGCGCGCGTCAGCGCCGCAGTTTTGGCAATGCACGCTGGCAGGCAGATACTCATAGGGAGCGTACTTAAACCAACCGTCTGAGCCTTCGCGCTCAAACAGGGCGATAACAGCGGCAAAGGTCGTGCTGTCAGCCACCGTCTGCCCACAATGCGAGCAGGTAAAAACCGGAATGGGTACACCCCAGGAGCGCTGCCGCGATATACACCAATCCGGCCTGCCCTCCAGCATGGCTCGCATACGATTAACGGCCCAGCTAGGATACCATCCAATGGTGCCAGTCGCCGCCAGTGCCTTGGCCAGTAGCCCCGTAGCGTCCATGGACACAAACCACTGAAAGGTGGCGCGAAAGATAACCGGATGGTGGCAGCGCCAGCAATGGGGATAGGCATGCGTCAGCGGCCGATAACCCAGCAGGGTGCCACGCTGAGACAACCATTTGATGATGTGAGGGTTTGCCGAGCGTACATCCATGCCCGCAAAGGGCCCGCCGCCCGCATCAAACACGCCGTTATCGTCAACAGGCATCAGCAGCGGTAGGTCATACTCCAACCCTACCTGGTAGTCTTCCAGCCCGTGGCCAGGGGCGGTATGTACTGCTCCGGTACCCGTTGACAAATCCACATGGGCTCCGGTTACCACCTGGCCAAAGAGCCCCGCAAGGATCGGATGATGGTAGCGCATCCCCACCAGATCGCCACCCTTAAAGCTCAGTGGCTCGCCTTTGGCATCGCGCACCAGTTGATAATCAGGCAGCTCAATGTCCTGAAAGACCTGCTCAAGCAGCTCTTCAGCCAAAAACAGATACCTGCCTGCTGCCTTGATGAGGAGGTAGTCAGCCGTGGCGGACAGGGCCACAGCGCTGTTGGCAGGCAGGGTCCAGGGTGTGGTAGTCCAGATGAGGATGGAAAGATTGGCCAGAATGTCAGCGCCTGATGCCGGTTGTGAGGCCAGCAGCCGCGCTGCCAGCGCGTCGTCTGAGACAATCTTGAACGCCACATAGATAGCCGGTGATTCGATGTCTGCATACTCGATCTCGGCTTCGGCCAGGGCGGTGTGGCAATGGGGGCACCAGTGGATGGGCTTGCGTCCGTGATAGATGGCGCCGGCTTCATAAAGTTGCTGAAAAACTTGTACATTACCGGCTTCATAGGTGGGCGCATAGGTTAAGTAGGGATCATCCCACTCTCCCATCACACCCAAGCGCACAAAACCGGCGCGTTGTATATTAACGTATTTTTCCGCCCACTCGCGGCAGAGGCGCCGCAGGGTTACCTGATCGATGGCCGCCGTCTTTTTCGGGCCCAAGGTAGCCTCAACCATATGCTCAATGGGCTGCCCATGACAGTCCCAGCCGGGCACAAAGGGCGCATAAAAACCACATTGAGATTTGTAGCGAACAATGATGTCCTTGAGCACCTTGTTAAAGGCATGGCCCATATGTAGGGGTCCATTGGCGTAGGGCGGCCCGTCATGCAGGATGTAGCTGGGCTGGCCCTGGTTTTGGGCCAGAAGCTGGTGATAGACGTCCAGCTCTTGCCATTTGCGCAAGCGTAGCGGCTCGCTTTTGGCCAGCCCCGCGCGCATTGGAAAGGCGGTTTGGGGCAGATTCATGGTTGATTTGTAGTCCTGTGACAAACCCGGTGTTCCTTTCCTGGAAACGTTTGTTTACTCAAACGCTCATTATAAAGGATAAGGATAGGGCCTGGCATTAGGATGGCGGGGCCCCACACTGAGGGCGGTGTGGATAAGGATGGGGCCTGGCATTGAGCCCTGTGTCCTGCCCAGGGGTGAGGCAGGCATCATCCACTCGGCAGGCATCATCCACCCATTACCCGCCGGCGTTTTTCACCTCACGGCCTAAAACCATCAATCGGATGCTCGCGCTTTTCGTGTCTCGCCTTGAAAAAGCACCGCTCAATGGCAAGGGTGGTCATGTTTTCTGGTGGCTGCTCCCTGGCAGGGGCAGATTTGCTATAGTGGTTTGCGTGCGTGAGTGGCTCTTGCCAGGATTGGACAGGTTCGCGGATAGAGCAGGCAACCGCCGTGCTCATTGACACCCGTGGCAACTGCGGGTATCAAGGAAAGGGTGATCAAATTGGCAGCACCAGCTACTGAGCAGGTTCGCAACATCGTATTGGTTGGCCAGGATGGCGCCGGCAAGACCTCGTTTGCCGAGGCGATGCTGCATCTTTCGGGACGCACTTCGCGGCTGGGCACCACCCACGATGGCAAGTCTAACCTGGATTATGATCCTGAGGAGATCAAGCGTGGTTTTACAATCACAACTTCGTTAGCTCCCATCCATTACAAGGGTTTTAAGATCAACCTCCTGGATACCTCCGGCTCTGATGATTTCATAGGCGAGACCATAGCGGCATTAAGCGCCGCAGAATTGGCCCTATTTGTGATCGACGCGGTGGCCGGGCCGCAGGTGGGAGCCGTCAAACTGTGGGAAGAGGCTGACCGCGAACACCTCTGCCGCGCCTTTTTCATCAATCATATCGACCGGGAACATGCCAACTTTGATGCCGCCTTGGCAGGATTAATCCAGCGCTTTGGTCATCGAGTGGGAGCGGTTACCATCCCCATTGGGGTAGACAAGGATTTCAAGGGCGTTATTGACGTCATTCGTATGCAAGCCCACTATCACTCAGGCGACAGGGAACGTGTTGAGGAAATCCCTGCTGAGTATGCCCAGGCCGCCCAGGCGGCCCGCGACAAACTCTGTGACCTGGTGGCGGAAGCCGATGACGAGCTGATGATGAAGTATCTGGATGGCGAGGAGCAACTAACTCAGGAAGAACTGGAAAGCCTGTTGAGTAAGGCCATCGTAGAAGAACTGTTTATTCCGGTGTTTGTGGGCTCAACCCTGGTAGAACAGGGCATCCTTGGAATCATGGACGACATTATCAGTTACTTTCCCGCCCCTGATGCCCACGGGCCCTTTCCGGCAGCCGATGGCAGCGAGCTGCACATAGATGAGAGCGGCGAGCCGGCCTTTTATGTATTCAAGACGGTTTCTGATGCATTTGTGGGGCGCTTGAGTTTTGTAAAGGTGCTCAGCGGCATCATTGAGCCGGGTCAGGAGTTTATTTGCGCTCGCAATGGCAAAAAGGAGCGTTTTGCTCATATCTTTGTGATGTGCGGCAAGGAGACCGAAGACGTTAAGTCGGCCCGGGCCGGTGACATCGTTGTCATCCCCAAGCTAAATGAGGTACGCACCGGCGACACGCTGTCACGCGACGGCAAGGCGCAGATCGCTCCCCTGCCCCTGCCTGAACCGCTGTATCCGGTGGCCATTGAAGCCGCCAGCAAAAACGACGACGATAAACTGGGGGATTTTTTAGCTAAATCAGCCGAGATTGACCCCTGCGTCAGGCTCACCCGCAATGATCAGACCCACCAAACCCTGTTGTTTACTCTGGGAGAAGGTGCCGTAGACCTGCTATTGTCGCGCCTGAAGGAGCGCAGCGGTGTAGAGGCGCGGCTTCTGGAGGTAAAGGTGCCCTACCGGGAAACCATCCGTAAGGTTGCTGAGGGCCATGGCCGTCATAAGAAACAAACCGGTGGCGCCGGTCAGTTTGGCGAGTGCTGGGTGCGTCTGGAGCCAAACCCCGGTGGCGGTTATGAATTTGGCGACGAGGTTGTGGGCGGACGCATTCCCCGTGGCCTGATTCCAGCGGTGGACAAGGGATTGCGCGAAGCCCTGAATGAAGGCTATCTAACCGATGATCCCTTTGTGGATGTCAAGGCCGTGGTCTATGACGGCTCTTATCACTCGGTAGATTCCAACGAAATGGCTTTTCGACAGGCGGCGCGATTGGCCTTTCGGGACGGCTGCAGCAAGGCCGACGTATATTTGCTTGAACCTATGGCAAATTTAGAGGTCACGGTGAGCGAAGAGTTCGCCGGCGTTATCATGGGGGATTTTTCCACCCGGCGTGGAAGGGTGGGCGGCATGGACACCAGCTCTGCTGGCCGCACCGTTATAAAAGCCCGCGTGCCCTACAAGGAAGTCATCACCTATGCCAGGGATCTGCGCTCCATGACCAGAGGGGCCGGTTCTTACCGGATAGAGGTGGAGGGATATGAAGAAATTCCTAAAGAGGTGTCAAAAAAACTGATAGCAGATTATCAGAGTCGCCGTGAGGAAGGTCATAAGTAAGGCACAACTGACACGCCGGCTGACGATACGTTGCGGCTCAGATTTGGTGGCGTAATCCTTAATGATTGCCCAACAACTGACACGCCGGCTGACGATACGTTGCGGCTGCCAAACAACCGAGGATATCAACCATGACAGCACGTAAAGATTCCGGACAGATGCCCAGGGCCACAGAGCCAGACACCGCTCCCGCCGCTGTAATCTCTGCCCGCACGGACTCCTCCCCCCCTGCCATCCCCGGCCAACTGGACGCCACAACACTGCGCGTCCTGCTCAACTTTCAGAGGGCTGAGGCTACCGACCACATTGTCTACTCACGCATGGCTCGTTTTGAAAAGCATGAAAGTCACTCCACCGTGCTTGCGCGCATTGCCGCTGATGAACTTGATCACTATCAGACCTGGAAATACTATACCCAGCGCGACGTACGGCCGGATTATCTGCGTAGCACCTGGTATACCCTTTTGCTGGTGCTATTGGGTTACACCTTTGTGCTTAGACTGATGGAGCGCGGCGAACTGAGCACCTGCAAGCGCTATGCTCGCCTGCCTCATGCCCTGCCCGAGGTCGCAACCATCATTGACAATGAGCTGGAACATGAAGAGATGCTCATTGGCATCCTGGATGAGGAGCGCCTGAAATATGTAGGCGCGATTGTGCTGGGCCTCAATGATGCCCTGGTCGAACTGACGGGTACCATAGCGGGCCTTACCCTGGCTTTGACCAATACGCGGCTGGTGGCTTTGGCGGGTATTGTGACCGGCATAGCCGCAACGCTGAGCATGGCCGCCTCCAATTACTTGGCAGAAAAGGCGGACGGTAACCCCAATGCTCTTAAGGCCAGTCTTTACACGGGCGTTGCCTATCTGCTAACGGTAGTGGTTCTTATCCTACCCTACCTGCTGTTTCCCAATGATATGTATGTCTGGGCGCTGGTGACTATGTTGGGGGCGGTCATAGCCGTTATTATGTTTTTTAATTTCTATATTTCTGTGGCTCAAAACCAACCCTTCTGGAGCCGTTTTGGACGAATGGCCGCCATCAGCCTGGGCGTTGCGGTGATCTCCTTTCTCATTGGCCTGGTTGCTAAGGCCGTTTTGGGAGTAGATGTCTAGTGTCCTGCGCGATCAGGAACGGGGCGGAAGGCGGCCGGGGGATGGTTCTTATGGGCACGGGGAAGAGCACTTCGAGTACACGCCGGAACAAAGGGAGGGGCGGGAGGCGATGCTCCGGGCACAAACTGGTGCAAACTAGATTTCTGGTGGTGAGTAGGTTGAGGTTGGCCAATGCAACGGGCGCGCACTGGCACAAAGTGAGGGGCGAAAGGGAAACAGTGGCCTGGAGAGCAGAAGCCTCATGACCCTTGCCCAGATACTGTCTATCGCCATTTTTGCCGGCGTCTTGATTCTGATAATCTCTGAGAAGGTGCACCGAGCGCTGGCGGCCCTGTTGGGCGCGGTGTTGGTGTTTATGCTGCAACTGATGCCCTTTGATGAGGGACTTGAGCACATCGACTTCAATACCCTTGGCGTACTTGTAGGGATGATGCTGTTTGTCTCGGTAGCCAAACGCTCAGGGCTCTTTGAGTATCTGGCCATCAAGGCGGCCAAGGCAGCCAGGGGTGATCCCTGGAGAATCATGGTCTTTTTGATGCTGATCACCGCTGCGCTCTCAGCGCTTCTGGACAATGTGACCACGGTCTTGCTCATTGGCCCGATGACGTTGATGATCTGTCGCGAACTGCGTATCAACCCAGTGCCCTTCTTTATTACCCAGATACTCGCCTCCAACATTGGCGGTACCGCCACGCTGATAGGCGATCCGCCCAACATCATGATAGGCTCGGCGGCAGATCTGAGCTTTTTGGACTTTTTGCTGATAGACGGGCCGATAGTAGTGCTAATACTGATAGCAACCATCATCGGTTTCAAGTTTATCTATGCCCGCCACCTCACGGCTGACGCTGAGGATATGCAGGCGTTGCTTAACCTAGATGAACACGAGGCCATCACCTCAAAAAGCCTGTTTGTAAAGAGCGTGGTGATGATCGTGCTGGTGGCCGCAGCCTTTACGCTGCACGGCCTGTTGCACGTAGACTCGGCGGTTATAGCGCTAAGCGCAGCAGCTATTATGTTACTGATTGGGCGGGTGGACATTGAAGAGGCTCTTTTGGGGGTGGAATGGACGACCATCGGCTTTTTTGCCGGACTGTTTATTGTGGTTGGCGGCATGGCGGCCACCGGCGTTATCGAGATATTCGCGCAGTTTCTGGCTGAGGCTACCCACAGCAACTCGCTGGCGGCCCTGCTCTTAATCCTGGGCGCCTCTGCACTGATTTCCGCAGTGCTGGATAACATTCCCTTTGTGGCCACGATGATCCCTGTGCTGTTAAGCATGGGCGCAAGCGGCGTTGACATCTACCCGCTGTGGTGGGCGCTTTCCCTGGGTGCCTGTTTGGGGGGCAATGGCACTTTGATAGGCGCGAGCGCCAACGTTGTGCTTTCAGGCATTTCCACGCGCGAAGGTTATCCCCTTTCCTACCTTGCCTATCTCAAGATAGGCGCGCCGATGATGGTGCTGTCCATTATCCTTTCAGGTATCTACCTGTATGTAAGATTTTGCTTATTCCAATAACCTAAGAGCGCGCCCCTGTCGCGGCACACTCTCTCCATACCTGCCCGCCTCACAATCCTAAACAGTGCCAGTGCAACCTTATCCCCTTGATTGACGTACCTGATAGGTGCCGCAGGCAGCTAACATCGTCAACACGGTGGTGGTACGCTCTGCGCGCCCAGCAGGTGCGTTTTCCAGCGAAATGAACGGTTTGAATATCACTGCGAACGGTCAAAATTGCTTCTGGATCAAAGTTGTTGAGGATGGCGCAAAGAAGGCTTGGCAAGGGGGAGACGCCTTTGTTGGCCAGAGCGTCATGCAGCTCTGCCTCTCATATAGTTATGGTGATGGCAGGGAATAGAGCTGTGAAAATACCGTTAAGGCTGTCTCCCGTGTCTTGTACAATATGCCCATCACTTATTACTTTACGCTCAATATGAGCGGTCTTGTGCCTTTGGCCGATTTCCTTGGCGGTGTCACCCTTACACCCCTGCAAAGCATTCCTGAAACAGACATTGTTGAAGGAGTGGATACGGTACTTCTGGGCGAGCACGCATACTTATACATTAGGCGGCGTGATCAATTTGATATTAACTCTTCGCTTGACCGTCAAGCGCGTCAAATGCAGTACATCAGGGCCTTTGCCACGCAGGCTTTTCAGCGCACCAAAGAGAACCCTGCCATGTTGTTGAGTCTTTTGGAGACAACAGCCGCCTATTCCCTAACCAATCTGAGCATCAGTGAATTTAGCTATCTATCTCCACAAATTGCCCAAGGTGATCCGAGCCTAGAAATAGTTACCTTAACTAGCATTATAGCTATGGGTGAGATATACGCAGAATACTACCTTGATGAAGATGCCGTCTATGAGACGGTGCTAGACGTATATTACCAACAGATCGACTGAGAAACTATCTCGCGCGGGCTAGATACGAGCGACACTCGGTTTGTTGGGCACAGCCGCACTGGGACACGCCGCGCGGGTAATGCCCTCACCCCATGGGGCGCGCAAATGACCCCTCAATGATGGCTGGCTTGTTTTGGCCTTCCCCCATTCGTTTTGGCCTCCCCCACCCCATGGGGGTGCACGGGTGGCCCTTCATTTACCCCTCTGATCACTCGTGCGCCCCATGGGGCAAGCGCAAGAAGGTGGCATCATTAAACAGATTTTCCAGGCGATAGAACTCCCGCACCTGCGGCAGGAAGAGATGAACAACAATGTCTCCGTAATCCAAGAGTATCCAGTTAAGCCATTCCATGCCCTCCCTTCCTAAAGGTTTACGGCCGGCTTCTTCGCGCAGGCGCTCCTCGATGGCCTCGGCAATGGCAGACAAGTGACGGCCGGTGGGTGCCGTGGCAATGATAAAGTAATCAACTATCGCCAAGGTAGGCTTCACATCAATTATCAACACATCGCTGGCTTTCTTGGATTCAGCGGCCTCAGCCGCCAGCAACGCCAGGTGTTTGGACTCTGGGCTTTCCGTCACACACACCTCCAACTTCTAAGATCTATTTTCCAGCATCATTGGAAAGGGCGCTAACGTCACAGCCGCACGCCTCCAACTTCTGGGATCACTGTTTCTGGCAGTATAACGATAGCACTATTCCCAAAGGCTCAACAACACATCAAGGGATTTCAGGCGAATTTCCAGATGCTGTACAAGCCAGTTTCGTGCGAAGCACAGCAAGGTGGCGGCAACAGAGTCGTAAGGCTGTGCGCTTGCGTCCACCAGATCAGCAAAATGTGTGGTAAGCAAGCGTTCAAGCCAGGCAGGATCAATGGTAGCTGGCAGGGGGGCTTCGGCCAGGGTGGGTCTAAAGCCCAAGGCCGCAGAGAGTTTGAGCAGGGCGGCGGCGGCAATCAGGGCCGAAGCTGCGCCCTGTGCCAGGCCGATACAACGCAACGCTTCTACTGACATGTTAAAAACCATCGGTTCCGCATTAAAATCGCGGGTTGATTTCTCAGCCAGCTCCAGCACCACTGAGACGGCGGCAGTATGTTCCAAATCCACAAAAGAGGCGCGGTTGGGCTCCCTCAATCGCACCTCACTGATAACCTCTAATGACCTGCCGGTGTGCAATCGCACCTCAACCAGATAACCCGGTTCCAGGCGTGCCCCCAAACTGGAGCCAGGCTTGCGGGCGGCCTTGGCCACGGCACGTATCTGCCGGCCATCGGTGGTTAGCAGGGTAAAGACAGTATCGGTTTCCCCCAGTTTGGTTTTCTTGAGGACAAGGGCCTCGGCACCATAAGAAGGCATGCCTGTTACTGCCACCCCTGCCTGTCGTTTTTGCGCCTACAAACCACTGGCATACACGCTGGTCACTTGCTCGCACACCAACGCCTGCGCCTGGGCAGGTCGCCTGCACCAGCCCGCGCGCTATTGCACATACAGCCCCAGGTATTGCGCCAGCTCCGCCTTGTCACTCACAGCATTTTCTGCCACTTCCGGGGTTATCAAGCGCTGTTTAACAAGCGCGGATAGATCGCCGGCAAGAGTGTGCATACCCTGAGCACCGCCAGCCTGCATCGCCGAGGTCAACTGATGGAACTTGCCCTCACGAATTTGGGCCAACACGGCATCGGTACCCACCAGTATCTCGGTGGCCACAATGCGCCCGCTGTCGTCTGCCAGGGGCAACAGGGTCTGGGTAATAACCGCCCGCAACACGCCGGATAGCTGGGAGCGAATCATGCCCTGGGAATGCGCCGGATACACGTCAACAATACGGTCGATAGTTTGAGAGGCGCCGGTAGTATGTAGGGTAGAAAACACCAGGTGCCCGGTTTCAGCGGCAGTTACGGCAGCGGAAATGGTCTCGTAGTCACGCATCTCGCCCACCAGGATAACGTCGGGATCTTCACGCATGGCCGAGCGCAGGGCATCGGCAAAGGAGCCAACGTCACGATGCAACTCGCGCTGATGTACCAGACAGTTTTTGTGCTGATGCACATACTCAATGGGGTCTTCTATCGTGATAATATGCTGCCGACGGTTGGTGTTGATGTAGTCGATCATTGCCGCCAACGTGGTTGATTTGCCTGAGCCGGTGGGACCGGTTACCAGTATGATACCCCGTGGCTCCTCACACAGCTGCTGGATGACGGGGGGCAGCTTTAGATCGGGCAGCGAGGGGATGTCGTCACGCAAAAGGCGGATGGCGCAGGCCAGTTCGTTTTGGGCGCGAAAGACGTTTGCGCGGTAACGATTGCCAAGGGCATCCGCAAAGGAAAAGTCCAGATCCTCACCCATCCCCAGCAGCTCCTTCTGCCGGTTATTAAGCAGCGACAAGATGGTGTCATGATAATCCTGCTTACTGCCGGTAAAGGGACCTTGGATAAGTTTGCCCAGATAACGATAGGTCGGTGGCTGCTGAGCGGTGATGTGCAAGTCTGAACAGGCGTGCTCGCGGCCATAGTTGGTCAGTTGTTCAATGCTGATAGCGGGCATGCGCTTCCTCCTTTAGTGGCTGCCAAACGGTTGTACTGGCTGCCAAACGGTTAGTCTACCGTTTCGCCGATACGCATGAACTCTTCCATCGTAGTTATACCATCCAGTACAAGCAACTGAGCTCGCTCGCGCAGTGTTTTCATCCCCAGCCGCTTGCGGGCATAGTCAGAGAGTTCTGACAGGGTCTTTCCCTCGGCAATCATCCGTTGAAATCTTTTATCAATTGGGACAATTTCATGAACGGCCGTGCGTCCTTTGTAACCGGTGTTATTGCACAGGTGGCAGCCACGGCCAATGGCCAGGCGGGGAACTTCTGCTGCGGTGACGCGCAGGTTCAGCAGATCCAACTCAGAGGGCAGGTACTCATCGCGGCAGTTATCGCAAACCTTGCGCACCAGGCGCTGAGCCACCAACCCAACCAGTGAGTTGCCCACCAGGTAATTGGGTATACCCATATCTTCCAGGCGCACAATAGAGGTAAGAGCGTCGTTTGTGTGCAGCGTTGAGAGTACTAGGTGGCCCGTAATAGCCGCGCTTACAGAAATGGAGGCGGTTTCAGCGTCACGGGTCTCGCCCACCATGATGATGTCAGGATCCTGGCGCAGCAACGAACGCAGGCCACGGTCAAAGGTCATGTCGGCCATCTGGTTAACCTGCACCTGATTGATGCCCTCGATGGTGCGCTCCACTGGGTCTTCAATGGAGGAGATGTTCACCGGTTTTTGCAGATAATGTTCCAGTGCCATGTACATGGTGGTGGTCTTACCAGAACCGGTGGGGCCAGTGATGTAGATGATGCCGTTGGGGTTGGCCAGTATTGTTTGAAACTTCTCGTAATCTTCATCAATCATGCCGTAGTGCTCGGCATGGTCAATGGTGGTGTTGGTAGTGAGAAAACGCATGACCGCCTTTTCACCATGCACCGTTGGAATCACGGACAGGCGCACATTTAAGTCTACTCCTTCCAGGAGTACTCGATAGTGACCGTCCTGAGGCAGGCGTTTTTCAGCAATGTCCAGGTTGCTCATTATCTTTAGGCGCACGATAAGCGCGGGATGGACGTTGCGGGGAATATCCGCGTAGTGGATAAGCGCGCCGTCCACACGCATTCGCACTTTGCAGGTTTGGGTAAAGGGCTCCAAGTGCAGATCCGAGGCACCCGCCGCATAGGAACGAATCATCAGTGAATTAAGCAGATTAACAACTGGCGTGGTATCATCGCCCAGATCCACACTGCTGATTTCCTCGATTTCAGGCAAAACCGGCACTCCGGAGGCGATGTGCATTTTGCCGATGGCCGCCATGGCCTCAACCTCAGTGTAGTAATTTTTGATGGCCTGTTTGATAGAAGCCTGATCAGCGATTCCCAACTGCATGGGTCGACCCAACACCTGCTCTATCTCATTGAGCGCAAACATGTTAAGGGGGTCGTTGGTCACCACCAACACAGTGCCCTGCTCTTCGCTGATGGCTATGGCCGTGGCGTTTTCAGCCAGCTCTCGCGGCAGTTCTCCTACCACCGTGGCATCAACCGGAATTCTATCCATGTTAACCAGAGGATATCCGGTCTTATGCGACAGGGCCTGCAAAAACTCCTTCTCAGAGACAAAACCCAGATCGATAACCGCCTGGCCCAGACGCACGTCATGCTGCTTCTGGTACACCAGAGCCTGAGTTATCTGGTCATCATTGACATAACCATATTCTTTAAGTAGGTCGCCGATCCGAACCTGCCGGGGGTCTATCATGTCGTCCGTCTCCTAACTGACGCGTGCCGCGGCCCCATGCGCCACAGCCACATCGCCCTGTTCAGGCGCATTCTTGTAAGCGCACACCGCATAACAACGCTCAGGGGGTCTTGAGAGTGGCCAGGGGGTGTACATAGATCTTGAGCTGGAGGCTAAAGGTTGTCAAATCGCTCCTACCCGTATCGCCATTAGAAGAAGGGGTAGTGGTGGTAGTGGTGGTAGTGGTGGCGGAAGAGGAGGTTGCTGGCGCGCTTAGTACAAGAGTGTAATCGCCAATGGAGATCCAGGGTGAAGAGGCTTTCCTGTCCAGCAAGATATAGAAGTTATCATTTGAACCCTGTACTGAGGCGTTGACGTTATACAGCATCACCGAAGCCCCGGAGCCGGAGCTTACGGTAGCACTGCTCGCGCTGGCGGCAGCGCTATCGGCGGAATAAGTGCTAGCTTGCGCCGCATATTCAGGAGATTGATCCGCGCTGCCCTCGGTGGATGGCTCAAGGCCGGCTATCGTGGCTGCATCCTGGCTGCTGCCCGCCAACGTGCCCCCCAAAGGCGACGTTGCCTGCTGTGCCAGAGGATCGGCCGCTGTGGGAACCTGCCAGCTGGGCTGAAGAATCTGCCGACTGTCCACGGTTTCAGTAGCCAGGGGGCTCAGCGTGAGTGACGACACTCGAAAACCACAATCCTCTAAAAGGACAGTAACCATTCTGTCCAGATCCTCCGGCAACATGGGTGCCTGGTATTTCTGCAAAAAATCGTTATAGCGCAGCTGTTCACGTCCAATGCGCTCCTGATTGCCAGGTATGGTGGCGATGGTAGTGTCAGTTGTTTGTCTTTGAGAGGCTAGGTCGCTGTACTCTTGCTCAACAACAACCAGCTGGGTATAGGTGGGCATAATCAGCAGAAAGACCAAGGCCATCACAAGGGCAATCAGGATAACGGCAAAGATAAGCAGCTTCTCGCGCAGGCGGAGCTTGCGCCTAGGGCGTTTGGGTGCGGCTGAGGCACCTGGCGCCTTCGCATCCTTTTTGGCCCCATTTTGGCCCTTGATACTGGCGGGACGCACAGCAGCCAGCGCGGCCGCTGGCCGAGCAGCTTGAGGAGTGGGCGCAGGGATGGCACTCGCAGCAGGGCGAGGGGATGACAAAGAAGCGGCAGGGGCAGAAAGAGGCGCCGGGGAAACGAGCGGCGGTAGAGATGTTGGAGAGCCAGAGGGAGGGGGTGGTGCAGGGGAAGGCAGGGGGAGGTCACGGATGGCAGGGCTCGGTGCCGGACTGCTATCTGTGGCGAGTCGGGGCGCAGGCGCAGATGACGAAGTGACGGGTATGCCTGAGGCGGACGCGGATGCTTGAGAAGAAGCGGCAGGCGTTGGCGGCGAACTGGCGGATGTTGATGCGCCGGTAGCCGGGCCGGCGGATGTTGGTGCAGGAGTGGCACCAGCGGGAACAGCAGCAGATGCAGCCGGGCTGGCGGATGTTGGTGCAGGAGTGGCACCAGCGGGAACAGCAGCAGATGCAGCCGGGCTGGCGGATGTTGATGCGCCGGTAGCCGGGCTGGCGGATATTGATGAGGATGCGGCCGGAGAAGCGGTGCCTGCAGCAGCGCTGGCGGACAGGAGCGACGAGAGGGTGTCTGTAGCTGATTGGGGCGCGGGCTCCTGAGAAGAACTGACGGGCGCAGGCGACGGGCTCACCGATGTTTGCGCGCTGGTGGCAGCCGGGCTCACCGATGTTGGCGCGGGGATAGCGCCAGTGGCAGCCGAGCTAGCAGGCGTGGCTGAGCCAGGCGCAGACGGTTGGGAGAAGGGCGAAGGCGAAGCAGAATCGCCAGCGCCTGAGTCGCCTGTATCAGAGAGAGAAAACAACAACATCACTGACCTCCCGTCAGCTGTCCAGAGTCAGGGGTGTTGCCGCCTGTTGGCGACCTTAACGTGCAGGTCAAAGAAAACTGGTAGCGGGATCCTGTGGAGCTGGTACTGGCCTGCCCGCTTGCGGCTTGCCCACTGGTAGAGGTACTGCTTGTGGTTTGTCCACCGGCGGAAGTGTTGCCGGTAGTTGTCCCACTGGTTGTGGAGCCGGAACGAACCGTTGGTGTGCTCAACGGTGAAGAGCTGCCGGTATAACCCGTGTACTCAACGTCGCTCAGGAAGGCGGCGTTGCGCAGTTGGGACACAAAGGTGTCAATAGCTGGCAGGTATTCTGTGGTGCAGGTGAGGTTCAGAGTACCGGCGGCATGATTGAAACTGGCGTTGCTAACGGTAATGTTAGCTCCCGCCAGAGCCATCAGCTCCCGGTAATCGGTACTAAGCAGGTCAGGATAGCTCAACAAATTTTCTATGGGAGTGGCCATACCATCAGCCTCTCGCTGCAGCGCGTCGGCCTGACTCTGTAGCGTCTGAGCCTCAGCAAATTGGCTGGTGGTGGTGGGAGAGTTCAGATACTCTGAGAGAGCGGCATACTGATGCTCAAAGTCCAAAACCTGTATATGAAAGAAGGCGAAAACACTGATGCCAACACAGACGACCGCAAGCAGTACGCCCGGAAAGATAAAGGTTGTGGGTTTTGGGCCGGATCGAGCCTGACGCCCCTCCAGGACTGCCAAAAAGTTGATGCTCTTCTGTTTTAGCGGCTTTGCCATCTCTGCTCCTTCATGCGGCCTTCGTCTCCTGAACCTAGCGTTTTATCAAAGCGCCCAAATTAAACAGGAAATTGCCGGGATCAAAATGGGTCTCAGCGGTAATATTGGCTGACACTTTAATGACGTGAGAAAGGTCGAAGTTGGCAATGGTGATGTTCAAGTAATCAAAACGTGACTTCAACTTTTCCAGGTTGGTGGGGGTCATGCCCGCAAAAAGGGCAGAACCCAGCTCAGTCTGGCCGCGTTGAGCGCGATTAAACTGTATCACCGAAGCCAGGTTCTGGCCCACCTCGGCAACCCATTCATCGCTTCCTGGCTCAGAGATGAGTCGGTAGCCATTAGAGAGCCTGAACGTTCCGTCCAAAAACATCGTGACAATCTGCCTTGTGGCTTCGACCTGCACCAGAAGATAGGTTTTCCCTACCAGATCCGGTATAAGGCCAACCAATTTTATCAGGGATTCTACGCCAATGCCAATTTGCTCAACCTTATAGCCAGCTAAGGCAAAGGCTTGACGATAATCCGCTATCATCTCTCTGGAAGCACTGGCTGCCAACACCTGTACCCCGCCTTCAGGGCCAACCTGGTTTAAGACCGTGTAATCATACAGCTCGCTTGGCTCGGCGGTAGAGGTATCGGCATACTGAGTGAACTCGCGCTGGATAAACTGACGCACATGAAATTCATCAAGCGGCGGCACTTCCATGATCTTGGTGACAATATTGCTTGCCTGAATAACAATAACCGAGCGCTGGGCAAGGAGGGGGTTGGCGGCGGCAGCCTGCTTTTTAAGCGCGTATTCCTTGGCGACGGAATCCAAAAAGTCCACCATCAGATCGACATCGGTAATAATGCCATTTATCATCGCACCTTCAGGCAAAGGAACCTGCCTGACTTCATCTACCTGTATCTGCTGCCGGGTGGCCAAACCACTCAGCAAACACAGCGAACCTGGTGAGCAGTAAAATGTGCTCTCCAAAGCGTTCCTCCTAACCAAGACTTGAATACATCGAAAATATCGGCAGCAACACCGAAATAATAACCAACAGGACAACAACGGCCATGATAACAATCATCACGGGTTCCAGGATGCTCACCAAACGCTGAGTTGCTATCTCAGACTCGTAATCAAATTGATCAGCTACGCTGTCGAGCATCATTTCCAAACGACCGCTTTCCTCACCAATGGCAACAGTAGCATACAGCTTTGTGTCAAAACCCTCCACATTGGATAGCGCATCAGAAAGCGCGCGTCCGTTACCCAGTTCTGTCAAAACGGTGTCAAATTGACCTTCAATATACGTGTTGCCAATGGTGCTGCGGCCAATGGTTAAAGCCTGGATCATAGGAATGCCACTGGTGTACAGCGAGGACAGGGTCCGAGCAAAACGCGCCGTATAAATGATGCGCAAAAGTTTACCAAATACCGGCGAGTGCAGCTTCAGGCGATGCCAAAACCACTTGGGCTTGGGTCGCCTGAAAACGGTGGTCAAAATAAACGCCAGTGCCACAACGCCCCCCGCAAGCACATACCAGTAGTTGAGCAAAAAATTGCTGATGCTCATCATGATAACCGTGGGCAACGGCAATTCGCTCTCTTCAGGAAACATCTCGCCAAAGGTTGGCACCACAAAGGCAAACATCACAATAATAACCAGAACAATTAAAACCAGTAGGATGATGGGATAGATCATCGCTGAGCGTATTTTGGAGTTAAGCCTGTTTTGCTTATCATACGTTTCAGCCATTTTAAGCGCGGTTGTGTCAATACCGCCGCTGTTTTCGCCGGCCCGCATCATGTTTACCAACAGTTCAGGAAAGGCTTTGCCCTGCTTGGCCATCGACTCTGAAAGGGTTGAGCCGCGACGCAATTCTTCAACCAGGTTGGCGTAGATTTTTTTGGTGAAGGCCAACTCGTCTCGCGCCTCAATTATCTGGATGGCCCTAATCAGGGTAATGCCAGAACTGAGCATCGCGGCAAGCTGTCGGCAGAAATCGGCTATCCGGCCAAGTTTGATTTTGCGTTGGCGGCGGGAGCGTTCCATCAGACGGCTACTTGTCAGATAAAGGCCGCGCTGAAACAACAGCTGCGAAAGCTGTGTCTCGGTGGCAGCCTCCAATCGTCCACTCTGTTGGCTACCGTTTAGAGTAACGGCATGATACTTGTACTGTGGCATAGCAACCCTAAGAATACGTTTACGCTTTGATGGTGGGGCTTAAAGTCACGTGCGTTTTAGTTAATTATAACAAAGGAAGCAGATTGGTCAACCAGATTTATTCTGCTCAATTCTGATCGGTGTCTTTTGGCAGATTATCTGTCGAAAATCTGCCAAAAGACGCATTATCGGTGCCGTGCTCAGATGCCTCCTTTGGGTCTTTACCCCTCAGCTGTCATTGATCGAGGCAGGCATAAAACCCAGTATCTGGGCAAAATCAGCAGAAAAATGCACGGAGATGTCCGGAGCGGTCAGATTTTCAACAGGACCAAAATGTTCACAGAGGTGGCGTGACGTGGTTGAGTCCAGGCAGGCATAGTCCTGGTACATTCCCCCATAACCAAAGGGACCAACAGTGCTGAGAAAGTGTACAGCGTGTGATTTGATAATCTCAATATCAGATTGGCCATCGCTGCCTTCTATCATATAGAATCGATTAGCGGTGAAATAGCCATTGCCCAGGCTGTTGCCGGCACTGTCAAAGCTGTTGTTGGCCAGGATGAAAATGCCACCCGGCACAGAGGCGGCATCTAGGCTTACACTTCGTCCCTCCAGTCTGAAGCTGCCGGCAATCTCAACAAGTCCACCGCCAAAGGCGTAGATATTGCCTTTAATGGTAACGTTTTCTCCAATCCGCAAGCGGCCACCATTGCGCACCTGGATGTCGCTGTTGATAACAACCGCGCCCTGGCTGGCAGAAGTAAGACTCAGCTCACCGCCGTCAACAATCAGTGCACGGGGAGACAGATACACACTGCCTAGACCGGCTGCGTCAGTCTCTATGCTTAAGCTGCACCTCTCGCCCACGGCAATAACGCCACCCTCGATGCTCAGGCTGTTGCCAGCGGTTGCACCCAGTGAGGCGGCGGGCGAACGAAAGACAGAGACGGTTTGTTTGCCCGGCGGTGCCACCAGCAGGATGTCAGTATTCATGATACTGAGATCGGTGTTCATGGCGAGGGCCCCCATCACATCCAGGTCACTCACTCCCACCTGGGCCACCGCATCATCAGTTGGCAGGTTAGGACGGGCCAAAAGCCGGGTAAGCGTGGCATCAGCCTCAGCGTCCTGTTCTGGGCTGGGAATGCTGCCAATGGCCAAGGAGCGAGTAGAATAGATAACACCCGCAACGGCACCACCGGTCTGGGTGTCCTGCGTGATGTTGAGGCCGGGAAGCAGAGCCGCTGCGTGATTGGTTGTCACCCCATCTAAGATATACAGTGAGGTGCCGGCGCTCCAGTTGGTGGGCGCACTCCCCGTGGCCGAGCCAAAAAGTAGGGCGCTGTCTACTGATTCATCCTCTGAATTATTGTTGTAGAGCAGTGCCGGCTGCGAGCTGGCCCTGAAGCTGTTGTTCAACGCAATGCCCAGGTAGGCAACTTCTGGGCTTTGGCCGGCGCGCACCTCGCTCCGCGCCGAGTTACTCAGCCGCAGCTTAAGGGGCTGTCCGCTCGTTTTGGTAACACTATAAGCAGCTGCCTCAAGCTGCGGTGTCCGCTGTTCATCAGGCAGTTGTCGGATGGGATTGATGAGCACCTGACCATTTTCCGGCGCGCCCAGATCGGCAGAGGTGGCCACATAGTAATCTTGGTCAGCATACACGCCTTGACGCGTGTTTATCAGCAGCACAGTGGGGGAAAAATTGCTTTTATAAAGGGTAAATTCTTTTTTCGGTCGATACCCGGCGGCCTGCAGCACCAAGGCGGTAATTACGCCGGCAACCACAATAATCAAAAAAATGGCAATCAGCAGCCTGGCGCGCGAGGCGTTCATCTGAAAAATGGCCGCCGATACCTTACCCGCAAGCAGCCTGGCGCGCGAGGTTACAGGTGTGTCTGTCATGTTTCACATCTCCCCACCAATTCCCGTTTGAGATTTTGTTCCTGGGCCTGTACGCAGGTAATGGCCGCTACACCCACGATGTCCTCAACGCTGGCACCACGGGACAGGTCGTTAACCGGCTTGGACAGACCCTGGGTTATCGGTCCGTAGGCATCGGCACCCGCCACGCGCTGAGCCAACTTATAAGCGATGTTGCCTGAGTCCAGGTCAGGAAAGATCAGGACATTGGCTCGGCCGGCCACCGTCGAGCCGGGAGCCTTGGCTGCTCCAATCTTTGGCACCAGGGCCGCATCCAGCTGCAATTCGCCATCCAAAGCCAGCTGTGGCGCTTTCTGACGGGCCAGGGCCGTAGCCTCAACCACCCTATCCACAGCCGGGCTGGTGGCCGAACCTTTAGTAGAATGTGACAGGAGGGCTACCACAGGCTCAGCCTCAAGCAGGTTGGCAAAAGAGGCGGCGGAGCTCAGGGCAATCTCGCTTAGTTCCTGAGCGTCGGGGTGCTGCACCAGGCCAGAGTCAGCAAAGAGAAAGGCCCCATCTTTGCCCAAGTGCCGATCCGGCACTACTATCACAAAAAATGCTGAGACCAGCTTAACGCCAGGGGCCGTCTTAAGTATCTGCAAGCTGGGACGCAACACCGCGCTGGTGGCATGAGCCGCGCCGGCGACCATGCCGTCCACCCTGCCCTCTGCCACCATCAATACCCCGTGATAGAGTTCATCACCAACCAAAGCCGCAGCTTCAGCCTGGCTAAGGCCCTTATTTTGGCGCAACGCGTAGAGATAAGCGGCAAAGTCAGCGTTGTGAGGACTGTTTGTAGGATCAATCAGGTTGATGCCGTCAAAATCATAGCCACTCGCCGCCGCATCCGCCTCACGTATCAATACGGTGACCTCGGCGATGCCCAGATCAGTGATGCGCCGCGCCGCCGCCAGCACGCGCGGGTCGCTGCCTTCCGGTAGCACCAGACGCTGGCGGTCGGCTGCTGCCCGGGCGATGATCCGGGATAAGAACTCGCTCATTAGCCCACCTTTCATCAAACGATGTTACAATGTACCATATTTTAAGAAAGGTTACGTCCTCTTGACAACTCCTGCCACTACCAATGCCCGTCTGGCTCACAACCTGTTTCCTGCCCAGGCGGCGACAGCTCAAGATAAACAACGGCTACCGGCCAGCAATGTTCCCACTCCTCTAACCCAGGTTTGCGGCCCGGACGTTCTGGGGCCTGCGCCCCAAAAACACAGCGCTTCCTCCCCCGCTGTCCTCGCTCAGGGCTCCATCCTAAGCGCCGTGAGGCCAGACCCCTCCCCCGCCGCCTTGGCACAGGCCCTGCAGGCTGCCGACGTCATCGTTGTGGGCGCGGGTTTTGCCGGAGCGGTGGTGGCGCGCGAATTGGCTGAGCGCGGCGGGCGGCGCGTGACGCTCCTGGAGCAGCGCCACCATATCGGCGGCAACGCCTATGATGAGTACGATGCCAGCGGAGTGTTGGTGCATCGCTATGGGCCGCACATCTTTCACACAAACAGCCGTCGCGTCTTTGACTACCTCAGCCGCTATACCGGCTGGTATACCTACCACCACCAGGTATTGGCTGATATTCATGGCATCTACACGCCCGTGCCCTTTAACTTTAACTCTATCGAGCTGCACTTTGCCGCCGATGAGGCCCAGCGTATCATCGCGCGCCTGCTTGAGGTCTTTGGTCCCGATACCAAAATCCCTATCATTGAGTTGCGCAAGAGCGCCGATCCCCTGTTGGAGCGACTGGCCGACTTTGTGTACCGCAACGTCTTTTTATACTACACGCAAAAGCAGTGGGGGCTGCGCCCTGAAGAAATAGACCCGGCGGTAACCGCCCGCGTGCCTGTTTTCAGCGGCCGCGACAACCGCTACTTTACTGATCACTACCAGGGAATGCCAGCGGCTGGTTACACGCCCCTGTTTGAAAACCTGCTTGCGCATCCAAATATCAGCGTCTTTACTGGGATAGACGCCCGGAGTATCCTGGGTTTTCTAACGGCAGACGATGGGGCGAACACTGGTGCCGATAACAAAAACGCAACTGCCCTTCCGGCTGTCAGGGTGCCGCACACCTTAAAGGCTACCCGCAGCGGCGGCGCAGCAGCAGGCGTGTCCCAGGTTGGCGATGGGGACACCGACATGTTGACGAGCCGCAACAGCGGTGGGCCGACAGGCCGCGCCCAGGGCACCTTGGCAGATACGGCACCTGCCTCAGACCAGCCCTTTACGCGCATCCTGGCGAGTAACCGGCCCTTTACCGGAACCCTTATCTATACCGGACCCCTTGACGTTCTGGCCGCGCAGCGCTTTGGGCTGCTGCCGTATCGCAGCCTAGATTTTGTCTACAAAACCGTAGAGCAAAAGCGTGTGCTTCCCTGTGGTACCGTTAATTACACGGTGAGTGAAGACTATACACGTATTACGGAGTTTACCTGGCTAACCGGCCAGAACCTTAACCACACAACGCTGATGGAAGAATATCCGCTGGCCTTTACCGACCAGCCCGGACAGATACCCTATTATGCTATTTCTAGCAGCAAAAATGAGGCGGCGTATCGCCGCTACCTGGCCCTGTTTAACTCACTGCCGGGCTTTTTTGCCCTGGGACGGCTGGCTGAATATCGCTATTACAACATGGATCAAATAGTTGAAAGGGCCCTGACATTGGCAGACCGGCTCTGTGCTAAAGAGAAAGGCAAGTAATGGACATGACCGCGCCCCTCTCAGGGGGTGAGAGCCAGGTGACCGCCGTCGCCTTTGGTCAGCGCCAGCCGCTGATAAGTTTTGCCGTGCCCTGTTATAACGTGGAACCCTACCTTGATAACTGTGTGCGTTCTATCCTGGACGGTTGTTCTCGTTACCTGGATCGCATAGAGATAATCTTGATTGACGACGGCTCACACAAAGACGCTACGGCCGCCAAAGTTGACAATTGGCAGACCGCCTGGCCCGGTCTTATCCGGGCCGTGCATCAGGCCAACGGCGGCCATGGTCAGGCGGTCAACACCGGTCTGGCGCTGGCTCGCGGCATCTACTTCAAGGTTGTGGACGCCGATGATTGGCTGGATAGGGAGGCCACCCATCAGGTCATGATTAAGCTGGATCAGTTTGCTGTCAGCCATGCTCCCATCGATCTGGTTATCACAAACTACGTCTATGAAAAGGTCTTTGAGGGTAAGCGCCAAACCATCAGCTACGGCAGCGCCCTGCCGTCTGGTCGCCAGTTTTCCTGGGGTGACGTGGGCCGCTTCATGGTCTCTCAAAACATCCTGATGCACTCGGTTATCTTTCGGCGTGACCTGCTAAGAGACATGGGGTTAACGCTGCCGGCACACACCTTTTATGTAGACAACATCTTTGTGTATCTGCCCCTGCCGCATGTGCGCTCACTCTACTATATGAACGTTGACTTTTACCGCTACTTCATTGGCCGTGAGGGTCAATCAGTTAATGAAAAGGTTATGGCAGAGCGCATTGATCAGCAGCTGCGCATTACGCGCATTATGATAGATGCCTATGACCTGGACACCGACGTACCCCAACCGGCCCTGCGGCGCTACATGAGTAATTATCTGCGGATGATGCTGATTATCTGCTCGGTATTTTTGCTGCTGTCAGGACGTCCCGACGCCCTCAAGCAACGTGAGGCCATCTGGCTGTACCTGTTTTTGCGCAGTCCTCGCATGTACCGGCGCCTCCGTCGTGGTTTTTTGGGCCGTACCGTTAACATGAGCAGTCCTGCCGGCCAGGCCACCATCAAGGGCGGCTACCGATTGGCGCGACGATTATTCAAGTTTAACTGAGGAGCGGCACCACAGACACGCCAGCCATACACCGCCGGCCTCACGCCCTCTGGGCATAAGCGAAGCGCTCCTGTAACTGGGTGCGAATGGAGAGATTGAGGCGGTGAAGTGCTGGTAAAGGGCTGGTGAAGGGCTGGTGAAGGGCTTTTTTGAATTTCCCGCTCACACCAGCAAAAAAGTTTGGTATATTGTCTCTTGTTATGAAGTTTGTCTGCCACGCGTAAATCGGCTGGCTGATCCGTGAAGCTATTTGAGTTAATGCCGCCAAAAGCGCGCTGTGCCCCTGAGTGGTTTTCAGGACACAGGGACTGCTTTGTTTGGGCAGACACAGACGGATTCCGCGCGCAAGGGAAAGGAACGGTTATGGAAAGTATGATTCAAGCAAGAAAGCAGCAACTGCAAGGGGGGAATAGAAAGGGGTTTACGCTAGTAGAGTTGATTGTTGTCATTGTTATTTTGGGTATTTTGTTGGCTATTTCAATCCCCGCTTTGACCGGCTACATCACCAAGGCCCAGGATGAATCCCTCAAGGCTGATGC